>NZ_RKRG01000003.1 GCF_003814835.1 Methanobrevibacter gottschalkii DSM 11977 | reverse complement strand
ATCAGAATCATCATCAAACTCATCCAAATCAGAATCATCATCAAACTCATCCAAATCAGAATCATCATCAAACTCATCCAAATCAGAATCATCATCAAACTCATCCAAATCAGAATCATCATTTAAATCATCCAAATCAGAATCATCATTTAAATCATCCAAATCAGAATCAACTTCATCCAAATCAGAATCAACTTCATCCAAATCAGAATCAACTTCATCCAAATCAGATTCTTCACTAAATTTTGAATCATCAATGTTTTCTGATGCGAAAGCAACATTAGTACAAGCTATAAGAATCACAAAGAAAACAAATATGGAAAATATACTTTTTGCATTCATAAAATCACATCTTTAATATGTAATAATCAGATTATATGTATAATTTATATAAACATCATATATAATTATATCTGATTTTATAAGTATTAAAGAATAATTGATTAGAATACTTTTAAATAGAATAATGAATAGATTTTAGGTTAATGTCTTTTAATATTATTTCTATTTCATTAATTGCCGTTGCTCTTGCAATGGATGCATTTAGTGTATCTATGACAAAAGGTTTTACACAAAAAAATCTATCAAAGTCACAGATTTTATATTACGGTTTATTTTTTGGTGGTTTTCAAGCTTTGATGCCCGTTTTAGGATACTTCTGCGGTAATGCTATTGCATCAATTGTTGAAACCTTAGCATCAATTATTGGTTTTATCTTACTTTTAGGCATTGGATTAAATATGATTCGTGAAAGTTTATCATCAGATGATGAGGAGATTACTGATGTCTTTTCATTTAAAGAAGTAACATTACTTGCAATTGCAACAAGTATTGATGCATTTGCTGTGGGAATTGCAATTGCACTTTTAAAAGATCCGATTTTAATCTCATCAATAATTATTGGTGCAGTTGCATTCATATTCAGTGTTTCTGGAATATTTATTGGTAAAAAGATTGGTCATTTTGTTGGAGATAAATTTCAAATTCTTGGTGGCGTAATTCTCATACTAATTGGTATTAAAATTCTTTTAGGATTTTAAACCAACATTTTCATTTTTTATAAAACTATAACATTTCATAAACTCCATTATTGTTATATATTTTTATAATTTATAGTTTTTCAAATTCACTTTTTATTAATATTATCAAATTTTAAGTAAGTTACAAATAGTCTTGTTTTATGAAATTCATGAATAATGGGGAAAACCATTAAGTTTGAATAGTTACATATAGATGGAAGCATTATAATTTAGTACTTTTAAAAGTTTTATTAATCGTCATGAAATTTCTGAAAATCAATAAAATAAATTATTTTTATAAAATTTAATAAATTTTATTAATTTTTGAAAGCATATACATTTATATGAGTTAAAACAAATGAAATTATAATTATTAAGTTCAATTCATTTAAATAAAGCAATATTAATGAAAAAATAAGATATTTAGACATATTATCGAAAAATAACTTCATAGAATCATTATCTTTACTATGAATTCTGTTAGTGAAATATTTAATATGTCGGAAATGTATTTCCTTATAAAATACATAAATATATATTAATACATAATTATATAGATATACAATATTAGACATTAATTAAAATAATTGTATTAATACATATTATACCAATAATACATTTAATATATATTTTATCTTAATAATATTTATTATATAATATGTAATTGATGATTATATGGAAATTATATATATTACACATAATCTAAAAGATGTATTATATGTAAACTACATATAATACAACTAATACATATTTTATATATGAGAAAATGGGTAAAATCAACAGTTCCATATATATCAAGCTAATGAAATAGCATAGTTTATACAGTTTTTACTACTTTTTATTAAATTTCATTAAAAATTATTAATTTTAAATCAAAAAATAGAATTTTAAATTTCAAAAAAATAAAAAAGATAAGAAGTCAATTAATTATTAAATCTCATAGAATTGACTTTTAATTTTTGTTTCATTTGTTCACGATCAATATGAATATATTTATCTGTTGTTTGAGAATTAGAATGTCCAGCTATTGATTGAACCTCGGCAACTGTTAAAATCTCAGCATAATGAGATAAAGCTGTGTGTCTTAAAATGTGAACACTAACATTTTTGCCGTAATTTACAGGACAATCAATTCCTTCACTCTCAATTCTCTCATCACATTCACGTGCATGTTTTTTAATAATATCTTGAACTCCACGTTTACCAATACGATTACCTTTAATATTTGTGAACAGTTCTTCACGATTTACTTCTTCAGCAGCCTTATTTCTCTGAACAACAGGACGATAAACATTATGAGTATTTTTTCTAAGTTTTGTTATACGATTCATCATCATATCATTTAAACTAACAAGAGTATCATAGGTTATAAAAGTAGTACGATCTTTTAATTCACCTTTAGTGGTTTCCGCTCTTAGATAAACATCAATAAACTCATTGGTATCCTCTGGTAAAATGTAAAATCCATTATCATCTATCGGAACTTGAATATCATCCTTGTTTAGCAAAACTAATTCTTTTAACCTCATTCCAGAATCAATGAAAGTTCTGCAAATTGCATAATCTCTTATATTACCACTTTGTTTGATTGTATCGAGGAAAAAATTAGATTGTGGCCATGTTAGGGAAATTTTTTCAATTCTTTTTTTAGCGGTTTCAGGATCTTCTGCTTTAACTTCAATAATATCCTTCATTTTAATAGGATCATGTTGTATTTCCTCCTGAACATCTTCTGAATTGATAAATTCCAAGATATTCATCATATATGTTTTAACAGTTGTTCTTTTATTCCCACGTTGTTTTAAACAGTATCTACGATAATGTCGTAATTGTTTTTTAACATTACTGTTATTTAATTCATCAATTCCCTCATTTTCAAGATATTCAATAAATTTAGATATATTAAATGTTTGTTTCTTGATTGTTTCTTCAGTTAAGTTTTTTACCTCTTGTTTTTCTTCTAAGTATTCATCTAGGTAGTCCGTTAGCTCATTAACTTCAATCATAAGCTGTTTTGCCTCCTAAATTTTTATACCTAACCCTTGTTATACTATTGATTTTATGAATATATAAAGACTTCGTATCTTTTCTTTTTAACTGTATATTATTACATAAAATATACGTTATTTTTATATATAAAATTTGAATGATTTGCGAGTTTTTATTTTAATGTTGTATGTAAACCAATACATGTACATCATACGATGCAAAAATGGTGATTTTGAATGATTTTGGATTTTTTTACCCATCACGAAATTTTAAGAAGAAATGCCAAAATCTATTAAAAAAATCAAAAATCAAAATCGAGAAATTATATATAAAAAATTGAAAGGGGAATAATGAAATTCGATAATTCATTATTGCAATTTAAAACTATAAAAAAAATTTTATTCATCCAACAAATTAGGATTTTTTGCAGTTTTTTTACTTACCACTTTTTTACCGGTATTTGCCTCCAGTTCTCTTCGGGCATTACCTGCAATATCCCCACCATGTTTTGCCACCAGTTTACTTTCTTTAAAACCCTCAGGATTTTCGCTTTTACTAATTTCTGTAGTTGCCAGTTCGCCCAGCATATTAATAACCAATTCCTCATTGGTCATAGCTTTCCTTTTTCAATCCTTTGAATTGCCTGTGCTGCTTGGTGGTTAATCCAAATGAAGATTTACTAATTTCATCTGTAAGTATTGCATATTCCAATCATTTCTCAACGCCTGACCTATCCCATTCACCGGTTAAATCCTTTCTTATTTCAATACCTCTCATTCTAAGTGGCTATTGCCCTTTCAATCGCCAATTCGGGATCTGCTATCTCATTAATTCTTTCGCTTCCAACCTGTGCCAGCCACTGTTTGAATGGTTCAGCATTCGGTGAAGGTATTGATTGTATGATTCTGAATAACTGTTTGGAATTTGCAACATCGGTCTTGCGCAATTTACCATCTTTAGCGGGCATTTTCAACTGGCTACAAATTGTAGCCACTTCAACACCTTCACTGTTTAATCTTGTTTTAGGAACACTCCAATACTTACGGGGGTTTTTACTTTCACTGAGTACTCCTACAACATCAATCACCGAAAAATAATAATCTTCTTCTATTTCAGAATTCCATTTGGTTCTTATTTTCTTATTCTGAAATAATTTGACTTGATTTTCTTTAAAATCACGATTTTTCATTTAAATAATTCCTCCTTAAGGGTTATTTTAATATCCGTTATTTCTGTTGTAGGTGATGAATCTCTGTTTTTAAAACCAAACTCCGTTTAATAATATGGCATTATTATATATTTAAAAGTTTTTATTTAATTAAATTATACAATTTTCAATAAAATTTAATAAAACATAATCAATTCTACGATATTAAATTAAAAACATTATGTTTTAAACAAAGTTATTTAACCAAAATCAGGAGATATGGAAGTGTGTGAAATGAATACAGATGGTTGATAAAAATAGGAATCCCAGCAGCAATTAAAATTAAAGCATATCATCAATATAGTTTATTTCATGTATATGCTTGTAAGTTTTGATATAAAATTTAAAACAAACCGGGAAAAGATTGAAAGAGTTTTTGAGTGCCTGGGTCTTAGGAAAATTCAAAATGAATTATATATAGGAGAGATGGACAATAAGGAACAAAATAATTTGGTGGAAAAAATCAACGCAATAATCAAAGACTATGACAGTGTTTTAATAATGCCGATATGTCAAAATTGCTACTTGAAAAAAGAAACATGCGGTCGTGAAATAAAGTTCCAAAATGATCTATACAGGGTGTATTAATGAAAATAATAATAGATGGGTATAATAAATCAATACATAAAAAAGATAACATGATTATAATAGAGGAAAACTCACAAACTATTGATGCAATTAAGGCAAACATGATTACCGATATAACAATCACTGGAAAGGGATATGTGACGTTTGATGCCTTAAATTTAATGGCGCAGAAC
Source organism: Methanobrevibacter gottschalkii DSM 11977 (assembly GCF_003814835.1). Taxonomy (NCBI): domain Archaea; kingdom Methanobacteriati; phylum Methanobacteriota; class Methanobacteria; order Methanobacteriales; family Methanobacteriaceae; genus Methanobrevibacter; species Methanobrevibacter gottschalkii. Next base: position 337,236 of record NZ_RKRG01000003.1, on the reverse strand, counting down.
AATATCAAATTAATGGCCATTAATCCGAGAGGACAGCTAAACTATATTTTAGAATCACCAGATTGGCGAAATGTAAAGCTAAAAAAACAGCAGTATATGCTAAGTGAAAATACACTGGGTCTTGAATTATCAAAAGAGCTAATTAAAAGTAAAATGAAAAACCAAAAAGCAACATTAACAACACTAAATAAAAATAAACAACTAAAAAGGGTATTCAATCACAGGTTAAAAATTGATGAAATGATAGCTGAACTTGAAAAAATAAATTTAAATGGCGATAATGAAAAAATAAGGATGAAAATAATGGGCTTGGAAGGAAAGGCATCAAATGAATACTGGAGGGCAATAAAATATTTCATACCTGGAGAAATAGGATTTGATGGAAGAACCAAAAAACCAACAGACCTTTTAAATTCCATGCTGAATTACGGTTATGCAATCCTTGCAAGTGAAATAACAAAAAACATATTGTATGCCGGTTTAGATCCATATTGCGGATTCCTGCATTATGACATGGATAAACGAACAAGTTTAACGTTTGATTTAATAGAGCCATTTAGACAACAAATTGTTGATAAAACCGTGATAAGTTTAATCAATAAAAAACAGGTTACGAATAATGATTTGGATAAAAGGAACAATACAATAAAACTAGAAGCGAGAAAACTGATTGCAAATAAAATTCTTAAAAAACTGTTTTCCACAATCACATATAATGATGAAACTGTGACATATTCCGATCTAATTAGAAAACAGAGCGAAAATCTAGTCAGTGCATTATTGTATGGTGAAAAATTCATTGGATTTTATTTAAGATGGTGAGGAAATGTTGCTAAATTTTAAGTTAAAAATTAAAGTCCTCAAAATTAGGGAAAATAAGCTTTAATTTTCTAAAAAAATGAAGGATTTTGAGGAAACCTACACTAAAATATTATATGAAAATGAAGTCCTCACAATATTTTTAAAAGAAGAAATATAAAACATTAAAATGGGCATAAAAAGGAAAAATATGTAGTGTTAATATTGAATGTTTTAGGTTGAATTATTCAAAACCAATTAGAAGTTCAAGCTGTCTCTATGCAGAGGGAAATGGACGAACAGAAAGAGCAATATGAAAAAAAGATTCGTCATGTGGAAAGTGTCAATTCAGCTTTATCTTCTCAAGTATTGGATATTCAAAATCAATTAGATAATCTTGCCAATGCTAATGACTTAAAAAGAATACAGGAGTATATTTCTGGACACGAATTAGTTGAAAAATATAATTTGGCTTCTACTATTATTGGATATTATAAGGAAGATGTTAAAAAAGAAGATTTTACTGGTGTTACTGATTATTATATTGAAGATTTAATAACACAGGCATTCAATACAACATCAGCATTTCAATCTACAGCAATTAGAGATGAATATTATCGAACTGATGATAATTGGAAGCGAATTTATTCAGAAATTGGGCTCTATGAACATGATTATATTGAAAGTAATGGGTATGTATTATCTAAATCCCAAAGTAAAAAGATTACTGATGAACTGGAGAGTTATTCAATAAAATTATGGGAAGATAATGAAAAAGTAAAAAAATCTAAAGTACAATCAATAATTGATAATATTGTACTTAGACATTAATGCTTGTAAGAGGGTTGTTTAATCAAAAGATTAAATAATCTCTTTATCTTTTTTTAGTGGTTTGCCAATTATCTGATTTGTTAATTATGTGTGGTTCTGATTCTTATGTTTTTTTATTGTTCATGTCTATGTAACTAGTGATACTTTATCTTCATTTACAGGTCTATTATAAAATTAAATATTTAATTAATACTTTATTTGATAGCTTAATGAATTATACAAGAACTTTTTTATTTGGTGATGGTAATAGTATTCGATGTTGTTATTTTTTTAATTCTTCCAATAGCTGTAATCCTAATTCGGTATTTTGGTATAGTCTGCCTTTGATATTTTCCTCATTTAAACAGACTACTATTTTCTTTTCTTTTAGGTCGTGTAATGCATTTGATATTTGTGTTATTCGCATTCCTGTTGCATCAACAATTTCTTTTGGCATTTTATATTCAGTGCCGATACAAGTGATGCAATTTAAACGTGCTGGAGAAACTTTTATATATCCAATTAAAGACCAAAAATTTGGTTCTGATTCATTTTCACTCATATTTATTTGTTATATTCTTTATTAACTACTTTAATAGTTATTAAAAGATTCTTATTGATTCCTATTTATTATTTATAATTCTTATTGATTCGATTTATACACAACTTTTATATTATATTTAAAAGAGACATAATAATACAAAACTTAAATTTTGTAAAAAAATTTAATTGTTGGAGGTAATTTAATTGAGTAAAAAGATTTTTGCTATATTGATCGTTGTAATGGCTTTTGTCTCTTTAGCTAGTGTTTTTGCAGTTGAAACAACAACTCACGATTTCGATGGTTTGTTTAACATGAGTGTTCCCTCTGATGAGGAATTTGTAACTCTTGACTCTAATATCACAGGTGCTTCTGTATTTGGATATAATTTTAATTATGGAGACCCAATTGGTGATAATATAATAGTTTATTACTTTAATGAATCCATTGTTGATGATAATGATACTAATATAACTGAATATGTAATTAATATTTTAGATGAAAATTCTACTTTTAAACATCCTTCTGTTGAAGATGGTTTCACTGTATTATATAATCAGATGGTTCAACATGATGGAGGTTATATGTTAATTGCATCAAATGATAATGAAACTGAAGTAGTAGGTATTGTTGGGGATAATTTAGATGATTTAAAAACATATGCTAATTCTATAGAATTTTAACTAAAAAATCCTTGCTTAATTTTTTAGGTGATAATATATGAAAATTGGCGATTTTGAAATTGGTTTAAAGACAATTATTTTAGTAATAGTTGCTTTAATCGTTATTTTTGGGATAATCTCCTTTTTTAGTGGTGGTGATTCAGTAAATGTAACTGATGTTGGCATGACTGTAAATTATAATTACAAAACTAATGTGGCTTTTACAATTATACCAACTGATACAATAACTGAAGTTAATAATGTTCAGCTAAAGAACATTGAAGTTACTTACCATAATGGTAAAACACAACATTTAGAAGATGTTACATTTAACTCCAAAAATACTTATGTTAAAGATAATGAATATGGGTTTAAATTTGATTATACAATCTCTGATGATTGTATTGATGGTTTAGATGAATATGATTTTGGACATGCAACACACCATATTAAAGGAGATATTGTAATAAACACTGTCGGTGGAAATGAAAAAGTGGTTGGACATATTGATTATGATGTCCCTGCTTCGGCTACAGTATATAAATACTCTTCTGGAAGTGGTTCAGTAATATAATATTTTAATCATTAAGTTGTTAATTAAACAACTTTCTTTTATTTATTATATTGGCAGTATTAAAAATTTTAAGTAGGTGGATATATGGAAAAAGTGTATTGTACTGAGTGTGGAAATGAATTAGAAGGGGGCTCTAAATTTTGTCCAAAATGTGGCAATAAGGTAGATGATGAAACTTTTAGCATAGAGGTTTCTCCATCAAAATCTTACAAAAGTTATATTATTATTGGATATATTTTAGCTATTTTAGGCATTATTTTACCTATTTTAGCAATATTTGGTGCAATAGTGGGTTTTTATTTAATTTACAGAAACTATGGTGATTTACTTAGTGGTAAATTTAATAAAACTAATGTGAATGCATTACTAATCCTTATTTTCTCAATCTTTGCAATTGTTTTCATGTTTAATGTTGGATTTATACGTTAATATTGAATGTTTTAGGTTGAATTATTCAAAACAGCATAAATCCAAAATTTAACGGGATTAATTATAATTTTATTATAAACAAACTCATTCAACAACCCCACTGAAAATAATGTTGCTTGTAAAGTCAACATAGTCCCAGTTAAAACAATCATCTGACTATTCTTGTTATCAATTAATCCATTACGACGTTCTTCCTCATCATAATTACGAAAAAAAATTTTTAATAATAACTCATCGGTTCCAGACATAGTCATGCCACCTTTATAAAAAAAATAGTTTTTATTAAAAAAGGTCACATAACACAAAAATGGTAGTGACCTAGTTATACTAATGCAAATAAAAAAAATTAGAAAAAATATTTATTGGACAGACTCTTTACATAATTTTTTCGTTTATGATTTGCTTTGTTATATGATTTCTTAAGTTTATTTTGTTAATACTGAATTTTTCAAAGCAAACATTCAAAACTGAAATGGAGTTTGACTTGGATCAACATCTGAAGTTATTTCTAAACCACATCTATAATAATCTCCTAATTCTTTACATGTTTTAGGAATTTTATATTGGCTCTGTTTTTTCGCTGTGAAATTTGAATTAGAATTACAACCACTTCATTTAATAAATATTCTTTTAAAAGTAAATAAAAGTTTTATAGTAAAATTATAATGCTTCTTCTTTGAATGTTTGTATCATGAAGTACATTGGATATAATTGATTAGTAAATTGATATTCCCCTTGCTTTTTAGAACTTGCTAATTCAATAATACCTAATTTCTTAGCCCTACTAATAAAATCTTTAAATACTTTTGATTCATTATCATTTAATACATCAGAAAATGTTTTTTTAGTAAATGTGCTGTTTGGAGAAGCAGCTAATTCATTACCTATTTTTTTAAATAAAGATAAATAATTTTCACTTCTAATTTTTTGATCTAATAATGGTTGTAAATATTTTAAACCAATACGATTTCCCGCTTCAATAATGCCTTTAAATGCATCTTCCCTATCAATGAATCCATCAGTATCTGACCAAAAAGTTGCATCCCCAATTTCTTGCATCATAGTAGGCATACCCGAAGAATATTTAGTCATAGCTTCCAAAGCCATACCCTCTACATTAATATCATATATTAAGAAAATATCTGTATAAAAATTTTTAATTTCATCATCATCCAATCTATTTAATTCATGAACATGAAATATTCTATTTACTGAAGGATTTTGTTCATGTAATTTTATAAATTTTTCAGGGTATCCTGTTAACATTATACAAATTGGAGCATTATCCACCGATGTTGCTAAAGTATCAACAAAACTTTTATACCAATTTGCAAAATCAGGAGTTTCAGATAATCCATTAATATCATCAATGACAATAAACAATCCATCTTTATCTTTAAAATTATTTACTAAATCAGATAAATAAAATGCAAAGTTATCTTTAATATTTTTTAATTCTTGATTTGATGGTTTGAATTTAATATTCATTCCACCAAGACCAACTGATTCAATGTGATCTTCTAAAAATCCAAATATTTTTTCAGACCATTTTTCAGATTTAATTGAATTTAATATCCCTTCAATTATTTGCACTATTAATTCATCTATAGAGTGTACTCCATCATTCATTATATGTGCAGTAATCATAGAATAATTTTTATTAGCAAAATCAGATATGAAATTAGCTAAAGATGTTTTTCCCATTCCTCTTTTTCCAGTAATGAAGAAATGATGAGGGTTACCTGATTTTACTGAAGGAAAATATTTTAATATTTCTTCGATAATCTCTTCTCTTCCTTTGAATCTATCCGCACTTACTGGTTGTCCTGGTTGGAATAATGATTCTCTAGTTTCAATATTCATCATCAATTACACTCCTAAAATGGTCTTTTTTATAGTAAATACTTTTAGTTAAACTATATTCATAATTATAATTTGCAAACATATAAAATTTTCTTATTGATTAAATTGTCATAATATTAAATATTGGTTTGTTGAATGTATTTTATTGTATTTTTTGGAGGGAATTTTATTTAAAAAAATTACTATTTTTTAAATTAAAAATAGAAATCTTTATATGCTATATAGTACAATATAATAAACAAGGATGTGTAAAGAATTGATTGGTTAACATTAATAAATGCCATATTAACGCTAATAACAATATTAATATGGATAAAAGAACAGTTAGAAAAGAGGGATTAAAAAAATCCCTCCCATCAAATTAAGCTTTTATATTTTTTCATTATTAAATTTTATCAAAAGAGGTGAAAAATCATGTTAAGAATATTGCAGATAATCAACTTAATACTGTTAATAATACTAGCAATATTATTATACAAAAATCATGAATCAAAACCAGTAATTGCACTATTCATAATATGTGTAATAATATTTATTTGTGGGATGCTAATCCCATAAATAAATCATTAAAGGAGTGTTAAACAATGGCAGAATACACAAGCATAAGAATAAGAAAAGACCTTGCAGAACAAATGCAAATAATAAAAAAACAAAACAACTACAAAAGCATTAATGAATTATTAGAAAAAACACTAGACAAAACAGTAAACGAAAACATGGAAGTAATCCAAGAACAAGCATTATTCTATATTGGTGAAACACCAATAACATGGACAGAACTAAAACAAAGCACCAATGGTACAAGATGGAATCAAGGAAATGAAACAGTAACTATATTATTCAAAGATAATCAAGGCGCTTTCATCAGATTTGAATATGAAAATGAAGTGGAAGTAGAATACTACCATTTCATTTAAACTAATTTTTTTCAATAAGTATTTAACTCTTCAAGTGTTAATACTGAATGTTTACAAAGCAAACATTCAAAACGGAACAGTTTAAAATCCACAAAATGTTCCAGATGGAATTTAAAGTAGCGAAATGAGAATAAAAAATTTAAAAATCATTTTAGAATTAAAAAAAATTAGTCTATTAAAAAAGGTCGCTATATATTTTAATTCATTTCTATCTAAACTGACCAACTTTAAATTATAAAAATAACTCCAAATATTAAATGTTTTAATAAAAAACTTGCAGATATCTAAATCACACAATTTTTTGAAAGTGCCGTTTTTTATTTAGGTTATATTTATTAATACCTACTAAACATATATTTTAATAGGTGATTATATGGTTAATATAGGAACTACTAAAATATATAAAAATAATCAAATAACAATCCCCTCTAAAATAAGAAAAGAATTAAATATTTCTAAGGAATCTGTTATTATTTGGAGTTTAAATCCTGATAAAACAATCACTTTAAAAGTTGAAAATAAAAAGCCATCTGTTAAAGATTTGATAGGTTTAGGAAGTTCTAAAGAAGTTACTAATGCTGTTGACTTAAAAAGGAGTTTATATTTATGAAAATATTTTTAGATTCTTCTTTTTTAATTGCATTAATTAATGATAATGATTCTTTACATAAAAAAGCATTAGAATATGTAAAATTAACTGAAGACAACGAATGTTATATTAGCAATCTAATTATTAATGAAGTTATAACAATTATAGGAAATAAATTAGGATTAACTGTGGCAATTTCAAGTTATGATTTATTAACTTCTGTTTTTAACATTGTTAATGAATATAAATTAGCTGATTTTAATTCTAAGGTTATGTTAATTTATGAAGTTTATAACACTAAACTAAGTTTCACTGATTCAAGTATTATACATATAATGGAGAAAGAAAAAATAAATAATTTATTATCGTTTGATAAAGAATTTAAAAGAGTTGAAGATATTAATTTAATCAGTTTGTAATTATATTTATTAGATTAGGGTTTAATAGTTTTTTAGTTAAGTAACCATATATAAATAAACTTTAATATTACATATAAAATCATTATACAAATTGATGTTTTTTGTAATAAAAAATATGTTTTCTTTTTTATATAAACTTCCGAATATTATTTTTTAGAATTTCCTTTAATTATTATTTTGAAAGAGTTTCTCTTTTCTAAATCGTTTCTTATATATTGGATTTGTTTTAACCTCTTTTAATGCTCAAGCAATTGTTGGAAATTCATTTGTTAATACCAAATGTTTACAAAGCAAACATTCAAAACTTAAAAAATATGGCTCTTTCAAAAACTTGTGTGATAACTAATTTTTCGGTTAATCTGTTCATTTAAATTTTTCAAAATAACGGATTAATTAGCTTTAAATTATAAAAATAACTCCAAATATTAAGAAAATGTTTTAAATAAAAAACTTGCAGATATTTAAATCACACAAGTTTTTGAAAGGGTCAAAAATATTATCAAATAATATTTTAAATAAGAACATCATATATAAACATGACATATAAAATTTATATAAAATAATATTCAATGATTAATTTAAATAATATTATATTAAAAAATTTTCATTTGAAAAAGAAAAGAAAATATAAAAAGAAAACCAATTAGACAAATTATTCAATTTTCTTAGGAGGAATGATAATATTAAAGAATCGGCAAAAATTAATAAACCGGTTCTATGGCTGGCATTAATACCATTTATTTGCATAATGATTCTAGCAGTAGCATTTCCCGAATCCTTTAGACAAATAACTAATTCAATCAGGGATTTTCTAGGAATACACTTCGGATGGTTTTATCTGATGGTGGTATTCTTATGTGTAGTAATTAGTGTCATTGTTATATTTCATCCAATGGGTAAAATACGACTAGGGGATCCAAATTCAAAGCCTGAATATTCAACATTTTCATGGATAGCAATGTTATTCTCGGCAGGTATGGGAATAGGACTTGTATTTTATGGAGCAGCCGAGCCATTATCACATTATGCTGTAATGGCACCGGAAACAACAGTATTTACACAGCAGGCAATGCTTGATGCTTTGAAATACTCATTTTTCCATTATGGTATTTCAGCATGGGCCGTTTATGGAATGGTAGCATTGGCAATAGCCTACTTTAAATACAGAAAAAAGGAAGTTCCCAATATCTCATCAACATTAAAGCCAATATTCGGCAAGTATACTGAAGGAAATATAGGATATGTTGTGGATGCACTTACAATATTTGCAACAGTAGTGGGTGTTGCAACATCACTCGGATTGGGTGCAGTTCAAATAAACAGTGGATTAAACTATTTATTCGGAATAACACAGTCAATCAATGTACAGATTATAATCATAATCATAGCATCAATCCTATTTCTAACATCAGCAGTATCCGGAATAAATAAGGGTGTTAGAATACTGTCAAATACAAACATTCTTCTGGCAATACTTCTTATGCTAATAGCATTTGTGATTGGACCATCACTTGATATAGCAAACTTCTTCATAGAAAGTATAGGCGCATACATGAATGACTTTATCCGGATGAGTTTTAGAACGGCAGCATCAGGTACAGTAGCTCAGCAGGGATGGGTACAAAGCTGGACAATATACTACTGGGCATGGTGGATTTCATGGTCACCTTTTGTAGGAGTATTTATTGCAAACATCTCAAAAGGAAGAACAATAAGAGAATTTCTAACATACATTCTACTGGTTCCATCAATATTTTCATTTGTATGGTTTTCAATATTTGGAACATTGGCTATGAATGGGACAACACCTGGAAGTCCCATCATCAAGATGCCAATATCTAATATGCTGTTTGGAATATTCAACCAATATCCACTGGCAATAATATTATCCATATTGGCAATTATACTGATAATCATATACTTTATCACATCAGCAGATTCAGCTACAGTAGTACTGGCAATATTATCGGAAAACGGAAACGAAGAGACATCCAAGAAAATAAAAGTAATATGGGGCATAATACTATCAAGTACAGCAACAATACTTCTAATAAACGGAGGACTTGACGGATTACAGAACATACTGATAATTACTGCATTTCCATTTTCAATAATACTGATGCTTATAGTAGTTTCAGTATTTAAGGAACTGGTATATGAAAAAGATGAAATGAGACTGTTTGTAAAGGCAGAACGACATCCGACAGTAGACAGACCATTCAAATCATATGAAAATCAAAATAAGGAAGATGAAGAGTAACTTATATATTTTCATCTTTTACTCTTTTTGTTATAATTCAAATAAATCAATTTTAAAATATCAATTAAATACCAATCCAATAAATAGTTAATGCAGGATGTTTTCAAAGCAAACATTCAAAACTTAAAAAATAGATATATTAACTACTTTTTAGATTAGACTATTCAAAATAATCAAAATTACAATAAAAAATTAGAAAAAATATTTATTGGACAGTTTCACTATATGAAATTTTTTAGTAAACTTTATAAATGATAAAATATAATTGATAAATATGAATATGTACTTTTCATCTGTTGATGTTCAAGTCATATTCAAATTTATTGTATTGGTAATAGAATGTCTAAAATAATGACTTGTGGGAATTAGAATATAATTATCTGCAATAATAGGAGTACCATTTAGATTATCACTCAATACAATATCTCAAATAACTGGTATATATTTGGGGAATTACTACATTCCTGTTGTAGTTTGGCCAGAAAGTTTATTGTTGGTGTTTGAATGTTTCCGAAACAAACATTCAAACCTCCTAATTCATTTTTTGATTCTTTGTTTTGTAGTTAATCCAAATGAAGATTTACTAATTTCATATGTGAGTATTGCATATTCAAGCTTCTTCAACACAACCATATGCCATTCAGCAGTTAAGTCTTTTCTAGTTTCAATAGCCCACATTCTTTGAGTAATCCAATCTTCACTGTAACATTTTTTACAATAGGTACTTATTGCTCTTTCAATTGCTAATTCAGGGTCTGCTATTTCATCAAGCCTTTCACCACCTACTTGAGCTAACCATTGTTTAAATGGTTCTGCTTTTTTAGAAGGAATAGATTGTATGATACGAATAATTGTTTAGTATTTGCTACATCAGTTTCACATAATTTACCATCTTTAGCAGGCATTTTCAACCTGTTAGAAATTGTAACACTTTGACCATTTTTTATCATTAATACGACTTTTAAGTGTCCTCCAATATTGTGATGGATTTTACTTATTTCTAATGCATCAACAACATCGATCACTGAAAAATAGTAATCTCCTATTTTTGCATCCCATTTTGTCATTATTTTTCTTAATACTAAATGTTTACAAAGCAAACATTTAAAATTGAAATGTATTACTTTTTAAATTCGTAATTCTTTTTTATAACTCTGTTATTAAAGATATTGTATTTTTTATTATTACTTTTTAAACTTTCTTAAATCTTTTATTTATTTCAATTTTTAACAAATTTAAAACGGTTTTTAATAAAACAACCTATTATTCTGAATTATTTCTGGCAATTAAACTTTTTTTATCAAAATTTTATTATAATTCTTTTTCATTGTTCTTTTTTCAATAGTTCAGATAATGAAATAGTAATACTTTTTTATAATTTTTATTAATAGAATAATAATTATATTTATATATTTATTACTTCAATTTTTAAAATGTATTCAGTTAATGTTTACAAAGCAAACTTCAAAACTTATTAAAGAAAATGTATTTAACTAACAATTTCTATTAATTAAAAAGGAGATTAATTTTGATAAATAAGAGATTCATTTTAGTTTTTGTAATTATCATGATTTTACACTGCAGTGCGGTTAGTGCATATGAAAATTATGATGATTTTGTTTTTAATAATATTACAATAGATGATTCAGGTCATGATGATACTAAGTTAATTGATGAAAAATCATTTTATTATTATGAAGAGGATTCTGGTTATCTTTCTGATAATATTGTTGGTGGAAAGAATATTAAGAATACTACAGGAGTAGTGATGGCTGATGATGAGTATAGTTGTGGTGCAGCATCTTTTGCAACAGTTTTAAACAACTTAGGGAATAATATTACATTATATGAAGCTAAAATCGCAACTAATACTACTTTAAATGGAACGACAATGAAAGGAATAATTGATGCAACTAAAAAATATGATTTAATGGGAGTTGGTGTTAAATTAGAAACAGTTCAGCTTAAAGAAAATTATATTGTGAATATGAATATTTTGGGTATTACTCATTGGTCTGTAGTGAAAGAAATTAATGAGGAGTTTATTATTTTAGCAGATTCTAATTTGGGTAATTATAAATTTGATATAATGGAATTTAATCAATATTATACTAATCAAACAATAGTTATACTTAATAAACAACAATATAATAATCATATTTCTATTGTATCAAATAATACTAATTATATTTCTAATATTGATCAAAAATATATTTCGGGTAATGGATATGCATTTTATGTATCTAAATCTATGTCATATATTAATGCAAACCCTAAAGGTTATGCATTTAAATATACAATTATAGTACCAAAATGGGGAGGAAAAGTAGTTAAACTATCTACAAAAAAATTAACAAAACATAGAATAACAGTAAAAGTGATATATAAGATAAAAGTTTATTCTAAATCACATTTTAAAGGAAAAGTAGAGACTATTCATCAGCCAGCTATTTTTAATTTAGCTCATAAAGCGGGAACAAAATTTTCTGTCTCAAGACCTACATCCTTCCCAATACAATCAATAAAATATACTGTTTCATATTCTCACTTCCCATAATATTTGGAGGAATTTTCACATGTTTAATTCGAAGTTTTTAATATTAATTCTTGGTGTTTTAATTATTGGTTTAGCATTATTTGGTTATTTCGGTTTGTCAGATAATGCTCTTGAGTCTGATTCTAGTTTAAATGAATCACATGATGATGTAGTTTATCTCTGGATGTTGGATGATAATGATAATCTGAAGTTGATTCCAACGACTGAAACTTATTCTGAAGGGTCTGGAAGTAATTCGTAGCAAATGTATAATTTGATTAATAGTATTTTTTTTAAAATGATGGGTGTCTGCCAAAAATCTAAAACTAATTTTTGAAACTGATTAAAAATACTTCAATTCAAAAACAAAGAAAAATTTACATCAAGAAAATTACTTTTGGCTGACACTCCCCAATAAAAAAAGGTGGAAAAAAATTCCTTCATAAAAGAAACTCCACCACAAAATTACAAACAAGACAAATTCCTAACAACACAAACAAAATGTTCATGTACTTCTGATTATCTTTTGTGAAATAAATCCCTAAAACAAGGATTAATTCCAACAGCACAATCCACAACATAATTATCTTTCCCCTCTCTTAATGGAAGTGTTTAAATAATAGGACATAGTATATAATAGAATAAGGGTGAGGGAAAATTATTTTTCCCTCATGTTTTGCCAAGTCAACAACATAATGATCCATGTGATGATTTGGCATATTATTTCTATTATGTCCATTTATTTTCAGTTAATACTTAAGGTTTTCAAAGCAAACATTCAAAACTTAAAAAATAGATATATTAACTACTTTTTAGATTAGACTATTCAAAATAATCAAAATTACAATAAAAAACCAATAAAAAATTAGAAAAAAATATTTATTGGACAGTCTCACTATATGAAATTTTTTAGTAAACTTTATAAATTATAAAATATAATTGATAAATATGAATATGTACTTTTCATCTGTTGATGTTCAAGTCATATTCAAATCTATTGTATTGATAATAAAATGTCTAAAATAATGGCTTGTGGAAATTAAAATATAATTATCTGCAATCACAGAGATTTCATTTAGATTTTCACCTAATACAATATCCCAAATGATGAGTATATACTTGTATTTGGGGAATTACTACATCCTGTTGTAGTGATATGTTCAGTGTATGGAAAATATCTTCAATGCTATTTTTGTATTGAAGATTTTTATGTTATTATTTGCTAAATAAGTAGAATTAATACCATTATACTGAACAGAGAGTTTATTGTTGGTGTTTGAATGTTTCCGAAACAAACATTCAAACCTCCTAATTCATTTTTTGATTCTTTGTTTTGTAGTTAATCCAAATGAAGATTTACTAATTTCATATGTGAGTATTGCATATTCAAGCTTCTTCAACACCACATGGTATTCAGCAGTTAAATCTTTTCTTATTTCAATATTTCTCATTTTTTGAATGATCCATTCTTCAAAACGATATTGTTTACTTTTTTGTCAAATAATCTCATATTGGATATTTTCCATTGCAAGTATTAAAAACTAAAAGATACAAGAGATTAATGTAATGATTGCCAAACCGCCTTGCATAAAAATAATTTTCGGATTACTTGTAATCCCTCCATAAATAGCAACTAATATAATATATGCCATTAAAACAGATAAAGCGGTTTTACTAACAAATACAAAAAGAGCAAGTAAAATCATAACCGCCAATAAACCATTATAAACTCCCTGATTTTTAAATAAAGTATTGACTGATTCTCTTTCTAATTCACTTTTATCCATATCAAAAACTTTTGATGTCCTATCAGAATTTGTAGCAAATGTTTCAAGATACATTATATAAAAAAATTCTAATGCTACAAGTGTTCCTAATATAGTTGTTATAATCATCATTGAAATTACCTCATCATATAATTCTTACCATTTATTTTAATATATTGAATAAACATTATGTAATTATTAATAATATCATTACTTGAATATTCATATTATTATATTATTGAAAAAATTATATAAATTTATAGGGAGGACTCAGAAATGTTAGTTGTGTTTTTTTCAATCAGTATATTCTTTTTGAAGAGATAAATGTTATGAATTTATTTTTTTATACTCCAAGCACGGAAATATCAATATACTTTCCCTATGATTTAAAATATTATCTGAATATTTCACCGAAAACATTAATCATTGAGTTGAGTGTTAAATTGAACATATTAATTACTTATTTTAATATTTCAAATCAAATTTATATAAATATATTTAAATAATAGTTTTTTTATACTAATTATCATATTATAATAACTAATTGGTGAGTGAAATTATGAATAAAAAGGTTGTAGTTGCAATTGTGGTTGTTGTTATTGTTGCTATTCTGGCAATATTGATGTTCATTGGATCCTCTAATGTGACATTAATGGCAGGAGATAGTTGTATAACACTTCCTTCGGATTATATGTTAGATAATAAAGGGATTGCCTATAAAAATGATATTGGAATATTTTTTATTTCAGTATCAGGTAATAGTCCAAAAGATCAAAAAGAACTATTTGATGCCATCAAATCTAATGGAAAATCATCAGGATATAAAAATGTCACTAAAGACAAAGTTAATGGATTTAAACTTTATGAATACGAAGCAAATCCTGATAAACTTAAGAATGTATCATCGGATAGAAAAATAAGTGGTAGTTATGAAACTTGGAAAACCTATAGTCCGTATACTCCTTATGAAGATGTAAGTGATATGGATGTGACTAAATTCAGATATATCGCTTATGTAAATGAAAATACGGATGATATAAGTGAATTGTATATATTTACAAATAATACAAATGTCGATTTATATTCTGGAGAAATAACAAAAATTATTGATAGTATTGCAGTTGTAGAGGAGTAATCTTTTTACTCCTATATTTTTTCCTGAAATAATGGTGAGGCAATGTCAACTGGTTAGAGTATGAGATTCTTGAGGATTATTGGAAAGATAGTACATATTCTTTTAAAGATAATGTTCATGATTGGAGGGTTAAAAACTCATTTCAAGACCTTGAAATTACATTTGATGGTGTAGAATATCATTTCAAAGATTATAATGATGGATTATTAATGTATAATCGTGTAACTACAGAAGAGTACACCATCCAACCATAAAACCAATAGTATTTTACCAAATGTCTGTACCAGTTAAATATTCATTCACCCAATTTTCATAAAATGATTTTAAGCCGATTATTCTGTAGAATTCTTTTTTAAATATTTCCATCAGTTCGTTTAATGTTTAAGAAAAGACATTGCAGAACAAATGCAATTAATTACAAAAGACAATAATTACAGAAGAATTAATGAACTACTTGAAAAAATATTAGACAAAACAGTAAAACGAAAACATGGAATATCCCAAGAACAACCAATATTCATGGGGGATGACAAACCGATAACATGGACAGAACTAAAAGAAAGTGAAACTGGTACAACATGGAGTCAAGGAAACATTACATTAACAGCATTATTTAAATATAATCAAGGCGGTTTTCCAAGATTCATATGAAGATAAAGTTGAATATTTCCACTTCATCTAATCAATTCATTAATTTTATCCTAAATTGAAATGTTTTGATACATTCTGAGTACCAGTTCCAAATTTTCAAAACAGTAATTTTTTCAAAAAATATCCTATTTCGCATTTGAAAAGAGATCATTTAAACTTTCTGAAATTGTTGGATGTGTGAATATGAAATCTCCAATTGTCTCCGCTTTTAACTGGTGATCCATTGCTAATTTAATCAGATTGATTATCTCTGGAGATTCTGCGCAAAATAGCTCTGCACCTAAAATTGTCCCATCCTCTGCAATTATTGCCTTAAGCATTCCTTCAGTTTCTCGAAGAACTTTTGCTTTTGGAATTGAGTTTGCTGGAAGGTTAGTTACATGATATTCAATTTGTGCATCTTCAGCCTCTTTTTCACTCATCCCTACACGTGAAAATGGCGGGTCAATAAATACAGAATAAGAAAATGCACCCCTATTTTCTGTTGTCCTCTTACCGTTTCCATTCATGTCATCCAATATGATTCTACTATCATCAAGTGAAATATAGGTAAACATGAGATTTCCACAGACATCACCTGCAGCCCAGATATGATTTGCGGTGGTTCTTAAATGCTCATCAGTCACAACAGCACCTCTGGATGTAAGAGCAATCCCTGCATTTTCACATCCAAGTCCATCTGTATTTGGCATGCGTCCAGTTGCTAATAGTATTGCATCTCCTTTCAAAACATGGGATTCACCATTTGCATCATAATAAAGTGATCCGTCCTGAATCTTTGTTGTCTTTGCTCCGGTTATAATTTGTACTCCCTTTGCTTCCAATACTTCACGAATGGATTCGGAAATATCTTCATCTTCTTTTGGGAGAAATATGTTTCCGCGTTGAATGATTGTTACTCTGCTTCCAAAATTGGCATACATAGAAGCAAATTCAAGTCCAATATACCCTCCACCAACGACTGTAAGTGAAGAAGGCAACTCTTCCAGATCCATAATAGTTTCTGCCACATATACATTCTGGCTTTCAGTTAATCCATCTATTTTAGGAATAACTGGAGCAGATCCTGTATTGATGACAAACTGTTCTGCCTCAATACTCCTTATGCCATCATTTGTTTGAACACTGATATGATTTTCATTTGTAAATGATGCAATTCCATCTATAATATCTACGCCAGACTGTGCTAGTTTGTCATAATTAGCTTTACGAAGTGCTGCTGTTAATTTCCTTTTCTCATCAATTGCATTTCTGTAATATTCTGATTTCAAAGAAAACTCCCCTTTCGGAGCATTCAAAGAATCAGTTATTAGTCGTTTTGAAGGAATGCAACCTACATTTATGCAGGTTCCACCATACATATTTGCATCTTTTTCAATCAATGCAACATTTTTACCGTTTTTTCCAAGTTTTGCTGCAAGTGTCTTTCCAGCTTTTCCAAATCCAATGACAACTACATCATATTTTGTTTTCATACTTAGTCTCCTATATGCAATGTTTTATATTATCTAAATAAAATAGTAACCTTAAAAAAATTTTTATCTTGATTACAGGAACACTTTCATATTTTATTTAAATAATACCTTTTTAAAGTAATTTAATATCATTTTATTAATCGTTATATTTATAATTAATGATAGTAAATCCTGTTTTTTGCAGAAGTTTGTATGATATTATTGTTTACAGATGAAATATACAGGTTTTTGTTAAAAATATCAAATCCTTTAAAATATAAAGTCCTGAATTCAATTTACAATGCAATAATCATATAAACTTCAAATCACACAATTTTTTGAAATAAAACATTAAGGATAAACAGAATGTCTAAAACAATTATCATTATATCATAAATTCAATATAACATTCCAATCCATCATCTGAATCAATAATTGTAAAATCCCCATCAATTTGGCAAATACATGAATTTATAATAATTTTAATTAAACTAACATCAGTATTATCATATAAACCAACAGGGTTAAAATTTAATAAAAAATAGAAAAACTAATTTAAAATTTAACAAAAATTAAAACTCAATAATTTCTGCCAACACTCTCAATTTCAAAAAAAATATTTTTGTGTAATTTCTTACACAAAAATAAAAACAATAATTTTAAAGTTTATTTTTGATTTCTTCTTATTAACGGAATTGAAATAATAACAGATAACATCATTAAGAATATTGAATTACCTGTTTTTCTTATATTAATTGAAGAATCTTTTTTAATAATCTTGTCTTTTTCATTATCTGGTTTTTCTATTTTATGTGGATTAACCGGAGGGTTAACTGGAGGTTTAACAGGGGGATTAACAGGAGGTTTATAGACTTTAGTAGTATTATTTCCTGTTTTGTTATCGGTTACATTGGAACCTGCAACAACAACATTAGTCCAATTACCAGGACTGATTGTATCAAATACTATATCAAAGCTAGCAGACTCATTGACTTTTAAAACCTTACCATAAGTAAATTTGCCATTGCTGTATGACCAGTCGGTGCCTTTAAATGAGTTGTAAACAAGTCCCATTGGAGCTTTTTCAACAACAAAGACATCACCTAAATCACAATCACCAGTATTACGGACAACAATAGTAAATACAGTCTGATTACCAACATAAACAGTCCTATTCAAAGAAAGCTTCTCAACAGCCATATCCGGCTTATAAACCTTAGTAGTATTATTACCAGTTTTATTATCTGTTAAATTTGAACCTGCAACAACAACATTAGTCCAATTACCAGGACTAACAGCATCGAATACAATCTCAAAGCCAGCAGACTCATTGACTTTTAAAACCTTACCATAAGTAAATTTGCCATTGCTGTATGACCAGTCAGTGCCTTTAAATGAACTGTAAGCAAGACCTTCTGGAGCTTTTTCAACAACAAAAACCTCACCTAAATCACAATCACCAGTATTACGGACAACAATAGTAAAGACAGTCTGATTACCAACATAAACAGTCCTATTCAAAGAAAGTTTCACAACAGTCATATCCGGGTTAACAGGAGGTTCTATTGGAACATAAACAGTAGAATTGGCAGTTTTATTATCAACAAAAACTTTGTTAACTAACATGCCATATTTATTAACAGTGACATTAACATAAATAACAGCTTGACCACCTTTAGTAATGTTTATAGTCCAAATAATAGTGCGAGAAATAGGATCAAAAACACCACCACTGGAAGCTCCATTGAAAACTAAACCATCATCTAAAACATCCCTAACTACAAGATTCATTAAATCAACATTAGGATTACGATTAAAAACTGTAATAGTATAACAAATCGTATCATTGAAACTAGGTCTTGTAACATTCACAGCTTTTGTTACATCAGTATTTGGAACATTAACAGTAACATTTGCAGTTTTATTAAAAACATTAACTGTATTGTTAAGCTTGCCAAATTTTTCCACTGTTGCATTAACAAAAAGGTTAATTTCACTATCAGCAGGAATATTGAGAATCCAAGTAACTGTATTAGTTGTATTGTTATATACTCCATTATGGGAAGCACCATTATAAACTAATCCTTCACTTAAAGTATCAATAACTAAAGCATCAAAAACCATTGATGTTTTATTAGTGTTTTTTACAGTTATAACATAAGATACAACAGTATTAAAATCAGGATTTGTAGTGTTTGATTTTTTAGTTACATTAATTGGTGGATTAAGAGTTGTGTTTGATTCATTGAATGTGAACACAATCAAATCTTGATGATCTTCATTTGAGAATTGATAAAAATCGAATGTTAAATATTTTTTTGTTAACCAATTAATTGGACCTGTTGCATTTACATCTGGATATCTAACGCCTTTTTCATATTCATCTAAAGTTTCTTTAATTAATCTATGTGATAAATAATAAGAATCATTAAATGGAGAAGGTAGTGATGAACAGCCACTTGATATAAAACCCAACATGCTTTTAAAGGTATTTTCACTAATTTTCTTATCAAGAACTCTTTGATAATTTTGAACTATAAAAATTTTCAATAATTCACCAATAGGCTTCCCATTGAAATAGCCTCCAGAACCAAGTAATTTATTTGTGCCAGTTTCAATTATTGGAGATGAAGCAATATTTAGAATTCCAGGTTGCAAGCAATATGATACTGGTTTAGTTAAATTTTTAATACTAATTTTTTTACCATCAGTATTATTAATATTTTCAACAATATCCACTGAAGGAAATGTTATATCATTAAAAATATCAGGATATTCTTTGGCATGATTGTTTGAAAATGTAGAATTGATTATATTTACTTTTAAAAGAGGACAATATAATCCACCACCCACAGTTAGACCGGTTTCATTATAAGCAGAATTATTTGAAATAAGAGTATTTATAATACTAACTTTTTGATCTGACCAAATTGCACCCCCTCTTGACATTGCTTTATTTCCTTCAAGAACAGAATTCTTTAAAACTATTTCTCCACCATCTACTGCAGTAAAAGCTCCTCCAGAAGTCCCATAACCTCCAGAATCACCATTTTTATATGGGGCAGAATTATTTATAAATTCCACATGATCTCCATAATACGAACCTAAATCTTTATCACCTCTAATATAAATAGCACCACCAGAATAAAGTGCACCATTATTTATATATCTAGAACGATTATCATAAACTTTAGATACATCATTAAAGATTACTCCACCAGTATAACCGGCTTTATTGTTAATGAAAGTATTATTATAAAGATACATATTTGAAAGAGAAATGTATATAACTCCTCCTAAGTTTGTACCATGGTTTGAATCAAAAATAGTGTTATTTATATGTAAATAAGATCTATTTTTATATAACGTATTTTGAAAGTTTATTGCACTACCTTGACTACCAGTATTATTTCTAAATATTGAGTCTGTTATAATAGTAGTGCCTCCCCGCATATTTAGACACATATAGCTACTTTTTTCAAATAAACAATTTTTAATCATTATATTTGGATATGAATATGATTCAATAGCTGTGTTAAAATTTTTAAAATTTAAAGAATTTAAAACTAGGCTATTGTTGTTTTTAACCTTAAACACATAAGAAAATTTATTCTTTATATTAACAACATCATCACTATATGCACTAATATTTAAAGATTTATCAACTTCCTCAGATATGGAATAATTACCTGCCTTCATTTTAATAGAATCACCATCTTCAGAAATATTAATTGCCTTATGAAAACTACAAGGATTATTTAAATCTGTACCATTTAAATCATCTGAACCATCAGATGACACATATATTTCTTTAGCACTAACAGTAAATAAGCATAACAATGTTATCAACATAATAATACTTAATTTTAGTGCAATTTTATATATTTTAAATTTAATAATAACAGCATCCTATTTTTTATTTCAATTTCATCATTTATCCTAATATCCATTAAAATGGAGTAAATTGCATTCAATCTAATGACAACAACCTAATAAATGACGCATTCCATTAAATTTATCTATTAATCAAGTCAACCTTAATTAACAAAATAAATTAATAGTTTAATTTTCTTATAAAACTAATATATTATTAAATATAATAATATAAAAGTTTCATATAATTATATGTGATAAATGAACAATATAAATTTTCCTATTTTGAATCATTCCTAGAAACTTAAGATTTTTTGGATGAAATTTTTTATTAAATTTTTTTATTTAATAACATCTGTTATATTATTCTATGATTTGGATTGGATTTTCATAAGGTTTTTATATGAATTATGTTTTTCTGCATGATTTTTAATTGTTATTGAAAGAATGTAGACGAAAATATGCGTGTAAAAATCTTGTTCAATGATTTTTACAGACAATATGAACCATTTAAACTTAAATGAGCATCATCAACATTATTATTAAATTTAATATCAAAACCCCAATATCAGCACCTGTGACACTAATTCATTTCATAGTTATAATCATTAAGATAAATATTAAAATTAAAAATTTATTTGAAAATTTCATTTTACCACACAAATAATTTTAAGTATTAATTATACTTTTAATAAATTCAAATATATTAAGAAATTATCATAATGATAAATCTAAAAGTTTATATATAATTCTACTATTAATTTTTAATTAAAGAGGTGTAAATATGATATATAAATGTCTAATTTGCGGTCATATTCATAATGAAGAAGCAACAGGAGTATTATTAAAAGATTTAGATAAATGTCCCACTTGTAAACAGGATATATCAAATTTTGTTGAATTTGAAAATTCAGATTCAGATTATAAAATTCAAAATGAACCAACAGATTTATCATATCCAAAAGAATTCGCTAAAAGTGATAAGGATATTCGACACATGGATACAATACATCAAATAGCTATTTCTGGTGAATCAATAATATCTTCAATGTATACAGAGTTACCAATGCCTAATTGGGATGATATTCTAATTTTGGGATGTCAGCTAAATCCCCAACCTATTGAATCAAATATTGATGTTAACACAACCACCGTTATTGGAAAAAATGCTAAAATACCCTTAGTTATTGAAAGTCCAATTTATATCACTCACATGTCATTTGGAGCATTATCAAGAGAAAGTAAAATTGCACTTGCTAAAGGAAGTGCAAGTGTTAAAACTGCCCAATGCAGTGGAGAAGGTGGAATTCTACCTGAAGAAATGGAAAATGCTTATAAATATATTTTTGAGTATGTTCCAAATAAATATTCCGTGAATGATGAAAATTTAAAAAACAGTGATGCTATTGAAATAAAAATAGGACAGTCTACCAAACCAGGTTTAGGTGGACAATTACAAGGCGTGAAAGTAACTCCTGAAATTGCCAAAATTAGAAATAAACCAGTAGGTCAGGATATTCATTCACCTGCTACAATTCCAGAAGTTAACTCAAAACATGACCTGAAAGAATTGGTTTCATACTTAAGAAAAAAATCCCGAGGAAGGCCAATTGGATTGAAATTTGCAGCGGGGCGAATTGAAGAGGATTTGGAGTATGCTTGTTATGCTGAACCAGATTTTATAACTATTGATGGTAGAGGAGGATCTACAGGTGCAAGTCCAAAAATCATTCGGGATTCAACATCCGTACCTACAATTTATGCTTTGAGTAGGGCTAGAAAATACCTTGATGAACATGATAAAGATATTTCATTAATTATCACCGGAGGTTTACGCGTTTCATCTGATTTTGCTAAAGCTTTAGCTATGGGTGCTGATGCAATAGCTATTGGAACAGGAGCATTGATTGCCTCAGCATGCCAACAGTATAAAATTTGCCAAACTGGACATTGCCCAGTAGGTGTTGCTACACAAGATATGGAAAATCGTGAAAGATTTAAAATAGAATCTGCTGCAAAAAGAGTTGAAAACTATTTAAAAGTTTCAAATGAAGAGTTAAAACAATTTTCAAGAATTACTGGACATGATAATGTACATGATTTAAACATGAATGATTTATGCACAATAAACTCCGAAATATCTAATTACACAAATATTAAACATACATAACCCTCATGTAATCCAGTTTGCATTATGCATCCCTATATAATTTTAATTATTTTCTAAAATTACATGGTTGAATATCAAACATTTAATATGAATCATAACGGATTAAAAACCTATTTCTGATTGGAAAAATCTTTTCACTCATGGAATTTTTGGAATAATTCTTCTTTACTTTTTGCTCCAGTAATTTGGTATTTAATAGTTTTATATTAAAATTTGTAATTTCTTTTAATTTAATTAGAATGAAATATTTTTGATAAAAGATAATCAAAAATATACAATTTAAATAGTTATTTGGATAATTTTACTTTTTCAACTTCATTAAAGAAATTTAATTGACCGATTCTTTTTATTGTACTGGCTAATCTTTCTCTTTGTGGGTTTTTAGCATGTTTATTATAAACTTCAAATACTGCATCCAAGGTTTTATAAATTTCATCTTCACTGTCAACATACATTTCATGACCTAGAATAGTTTCACGTCCACCTTTTCCACCGATTGATAAACAATATCCTTTATATTTAATGTCTTTAGCATTATTAGGGCATGCAGGAATACATTTTCCACATGAAATGCATGAATCATAATCCGTTATAGCATTTTTTCCAGTGATTTCTATTGCATTTATTTTACAAACATCTTCACATCTTCCACAGCCGTTACAATTGTCATTAGTAAGAGGTGTTTTAACACCATGAATACCAAAGTCAGTTGTAGAAACAGATAAACATTTGTTAGGGCAACCAGTAATTCCTATTTTAAATTTATAATTAGCGGGTTTTTCCGCATATTTTTCTTCTATTTTTTCTGCAATTTCACTAGTGTTAATTAATCCAAGCAGACATCTCTCTTTTCCCGGACAAGACATTAAAGATCTGACTAATGGTCCTTCAGTTCCGTTAACTAACGGTAAATCTTTACAGTCATAAACTATATCTTCAACATCATCCAATTTTATTCCTTGAATTTCAATTTCCTCACGGGAAGTTAGTTTAATGATTCCACCATATTTTTTAGCAATAGCTGAAATTTCCATTAATAAATCAGCATCATAATATCCTCCAATAGTAGTTCTGAAACGGAGATAAGCTCTGCCTTTTTGACCCATTCCAACACCACCAAATCTCCAGAGATAATAATAAGAATTAGCTTTGCCACTCTCTTTTCTGTGTTTTATTTCTTTTTGGAAACGTTTTTCTTTGAAGTTCCTCATAAATTCAATTTCTTCAATATCCACATCATTGTTGAAATCAAAATAGTCTTTTATGATTTTTCCTTTTTCGGTTCTGATAACAACTGTTGAAAATCCTTTAGGTGAACCTTTTTCTCCAAAACTAATATCTGCAAGTTCAGCATCAAAATCACGGCACATTAAACATCCAGGGGATGGTTCCATCTCATTTAATTTAATTTCATAATCTTCTGTTTCTGTGGATATTAAAAAATTAGGTCCTTTAACATCAAATTTAACTATATCATCAACATTAATTCCAAGAGTATTGATTTTATCCAAAATTTTTGAGTATTCAAATTTTTCAGTGCAAAATAGTCCTAAAACATATTCAATTTTTGGAATTTTAGCAGGCCGACCATTCCATCCCCGTTCAGCATCATGTTTTGAATTGAACTGATGATATTGAATATTTCTCAATCCCGCTACCTGACATGGAAGTCCGACAACAGCAATTTTTTCAAAACCCATTTCTCCGGCTTCCATTATTGCATTAAGTGAAGAAATTGAGTATCTGCTTTTAGGTGTTGAATCAATGTCAATTTTATGTAAATTTAATAAATCTTGAGAGTTTGTAACTAGCATACTTGAAGGTTTCCAGTGACTACCACCAATCACAACTGCACCATCAATTTTTTTATCGTTTAACAGATATTCTAAAAATTTAGTTACAACTCCACCTGATTGGCCTTTTATATCTGATTTTCCATAATAATATTCTTCAAAAGAATTTAAACGTGTTCTAATTTCATATGACCCTGCATTTACTCTAGGACATACTTCTTGACACATCCCATTTCCTTTACGTAAACATTCTTTTACAATGAAAGGTTTTTCTTCAAATTCAACTATATGATTTGGACATACAATACTACAAGCTCCACATTTGGCGCATAAATCATTATCAACTATTGTATTTAAATACCACTCAAATTTAGGAGAATTGGATTCTTCTAAAGTAGTTCCTAAATTCCCAATGTTAGAAACAATGTTTTTAATTTCTTCTTCAGACAAATCAGTTTTATCTAAAGAATTAATAAAATCCCAGACTCTTAGCTTTAACTCCAAAGCATCAATGGATGTGTCAATTTGATTAATATATTTATTAATCATCATATCATAATACATATTCAACATTATAGCACCACTGTTTATTCTTAAATAATTATTTGTAAAAACATGTTATTAAAATTAAATTTTAAATTAGAGATATCCAAGACTCAATAATACAACCCATAGTAATACTAAAGCAATTTGAAATAATACTGCAAACTTTGACAAATAAGAAAAATTTATTTAAAATTATTATTTGAAACACTCTTTAAGTTAATTTATCCAAATTCCAATAATTTTATAAGAATAACTAGTTTAAATCACTATAGCAAACTTTAATAATATTTATAAAAAAATATAAAAATTGAAAACTTTATTAAGATTAAATTTAATCTTAAAAAATATTGTGTGTTATATTGAAGTTTTCATAGAGGTGTTTTATGTTAAATGAATTTTTCAAATTATCTGAAAACAACACCGACGTTAAGACTGAAGTTATTGCAGGACTCACTACATTCCTTGCTATGTCCTATATTTTAGGAGTAAACCCTGGAATGTTAGCTGAAGGAGGAATGCCTGCAACTGGAGTATTTTTCGCTACTGCTCTTGCGTCTGGTATTGCGTGTATTATCATGGGGCTTGTTTCTAAATATCCTGTTGGATTAGCTCCTGGTATGGGTATGAATGCATTATTTACTTATACTATTATTTTAGGTATGGGTAACACTTGGGAAGCTGCTCTTGCTGCAGTATTCATTTCAAGTATCATATTTTTATTAATAACTGTTTCTGGACTTAGGGAAGCTATTCTTAATGCAATCCCGCACAATTTAAAACTAGCTATTGGTGCAGGTATTGGTTTTTTCTTAGCATTCATTGGTTTAAAAGGTGCTGGAATTATCGTAGCTGATCCATCAACAATGGTTACTTTAGGATCATTGTTCTCTGCTCCTGCACTTTTAGCATTAATCGGTATTGCAGTTACTTTAATTTTATATGTTAGAAAAGTGCCTGCCGCAGTATTTATAGGTTTAGTAATTACTGCTATTTTAGGCATTATATTTACTGCTGCAGGATTTGGTGTTGGAGACATAGCTATGCCTTCAGTTCCAACTGAATTTGTATCTACAACAATTGATACATCTGTATTTGGTGCATTTGCATCTGGATTTAGCCAGTTATTCACAAATATCCCTAATTTAATTTTAATCTTATTCTCATTACTTTTTGTTACATTTTTCGATACAACTGGAACTTTAATTCCTTTAGCAAATCAATGCGGTTTCATTGATGAAGAAGGCAATGCTGATGGAATAGACAAAGCATTCCTTGGTGATGCAATTGGTGGTATTATTGGTGCTATTTTAGGTACAAGTACATTAACTGCATATGTAGAAAGTGCAACTGGTATTGGTCTTGGTGGTAGAACCGGTTTAACTGCTATAGTCACAGGCATTCTATTTTTAATTTCAATTATCTTTGCCCCAACAGTATTAGCTTTATTTACATCTTCTGTAACTGCTGCTGCATTAGTGATAGTGGGTATCTTAATGATGATTCAATTAAAAGATGTGGATTGGGATGATTTAGTTGTCGTTGCATCTGTATTCATGACCATTATCATGATGCTTTTAACCTACTCCATCTCATTAGGTATTGCATTCGGTTTTGTAACTTACGCAATTACCAGTATTGCTGCAGGTAAAGCAAAAGAACTGAATTGGTTAGTTTGGATAATGGTACTTGTATTTATCATATACTTATTCTTCGGATTATAGTGTTTAAGGAATTTAAACACTACTTTTTTATTTTTTTCATATGGCAATTATTGCAATTTAATATACTGCTGATGTTAGTAACCTGCAATTGTTAGCAATACTTTGTGATCTGTAGTTGCTTAGTGGAGCTATAAAAATCATTATTTATGTTACACTTAAAATTAAACCAACCCTGTCAGACCCATCATGAACTACTCTCCTATAAAAATAAGATAAAACATATACATGGGTTAAGTGAAGATTAATGGTACCAGCAGTAGATGTTTTAATTTTAAATAAATTAAGATTTAAAAGTCTATCCCTAGCAGTTTATTCTATTTAATTGTATCATGAATTGATATTAATGATAGAAGCAATGATGTTATATGAACATGCTCTTTATTTCATAAACTTTCCTGCCGCAATCACAAATGTGATTGAGTGATACCTAATTAGGTTGAAAATAAATTTGAACATAGACAGTGAAAACATGACAAGTGCCATATTTTATAAGGAAAAAAATAATTGAAATGGATTTGAAAAACCGATAACGCAATCGTTTCACCGACAAATATCATCTTTCAATTACATTTATTAAAACTAAATAGGCTCCAAGAACTCCGCTAAAAACAAATCCGATTAATCCAAGTATTGGAAAATCAAATAAATCCGGACCAACGTCAGTGATAAGAGCAAGAGATGAACCAATAATTAAAGATGATAAAATTAAAGATATGGATAATTGATTAATCAAATGACCGATTCCTTCATGCTTTAATTTTACTTCAATATTCCCTTCTTCCAATTTTGAAATAGTGCTATTTATTGTATCCGGTAAGTCTTTTGCTAGATGTTCCAATTGTAAAAGATAATTCAAACTGACTTTTGCCAATCTTTCAGGTTTATATTTATTAACTACAATCTTTCTAGATAATTTCTTCAATTCAGTAGCAGCATTAAAATTAGGATCGAGCTTTTTACCCGTATCTTCAATCAAAGCAATACCACGACCAATCATTACAAATTCGTTTGGAAGAACAACAT
Organism: Methanobrevibacter gottschalkii DSM 11977; assembly: GCF_003814835.1. Lineage (NCBI taxonomy): Archaea > Methanobacteriati > Methanobacteriota > Methanobacteria > Methanobacteriales > Methanobacteriaceae > Methanobrevibacter > Methanobrevibacter gottschalkii. The sequence goes on along the minus strand of NZ_RKRG01000003.1, from coordinate 308,706 downwards.
TATTCTTAACCATAGCATTAAGTAAATCTTCCATTGCACCATCCATATTCTTTAATTCCGCACCATAATACAAATTCAATAAGTCATTAATATCCGCACGTAATTCCGGTGTATTTTGTGATGGGGAAATTATATTCATATAAATTAATTGTTTTATAATGTTGTCTGTATTTCCACTTATCAAAAGCAACATAAATTCAGCTAAATTTTCTTTAAAATCCTCACTTAAAATCCCCATCATACCCATGTCAATATAACACAATTTATTATCCCGTGTTACAATTAAATTTCCGGGGTGGGGATCAGCATGGAAATAACCATCAATCATAATTTGTTTAAAATAGGATTTAAGACCATAATTAGCAATTAATCTTTTATTAATATGAGGATAGTCCCCTTCAATTAATTCAGTGACTGTAATTCCTTTTATTAATTCCATAGTGATTATTTTTTCACTGCAATAATCAATATATACATTTGGAATTTTAATATAATTCACATTTTTGAAGTTTTTTGAAAGATTTTGCATATTCATTACTTCTTCTAAATAATTAATTTCTTTAAGAATAGATCTTTCAAATTCATTAACTATTGTGGGTAGATTAAAAGTTTTAGAACTTGAAATGTATTTATCAATCCTTTTTGCAAGGAATTTCATTATTTTAATATCAGATTCTATAATTTCACGGGAATTAGGTTTTTGAACTTTAATTGCTACTTCTTCACCATTTCTTTTAAGTTGGGCCTTAAAAACTTGCCCGATAGATGCAGATCCTAAGGGATTTTGGTCAATATCACTATAAATATCTTCCATAGGTTTGCCTAATTCTTCTTCAATGACTTCTTTTATTTCATCAAAAGGAGTTATAGGAGTATTATCTCTTAACTGTTGAAGTTCTTCTGCAATTTCCAAACCAACTAAATCAGGCCTTGTACTTAACATTTGCCCTAATTTAATATATGCTGGACCTAATTCTTCCAGTACTTTTCTAATTCTCAAAGGGACAGATTCATCGGAAAAATTATCTTCTTTTTCTATTTTATAGTTTCTTAAAAATGGAAATTTCCTAAAAAAAGTATTTTCTTCAATCAAATAACCAAAATCATTCTTTTTAAGAACCTTATAAATTTCATTTAATCTTTTGAGATCATCATTTCTAGTACTAGCAATAACTTTCATTAAATAAAAATTGTAAATAATAATATTTATTTTTTTAGAATAATAAAAAATGGTTGAAATTGAAAGATTGTTTCCTAGCTAAATTAAGATTTAAAATGTATAATAAAAAACAACCTTTCTTTAGATGGATTATCTTAAAGAAAACATTAAGTTCGGGAAAAAGATTGACATATAAAAGTGATAATACTTTAAGATAATCATCTAAATTATTAATATTTGTTCGGTAGTATATAAACTTTTCGTATATATACAAATAAATTTGTTTATAAATAACTATTTTGAAAGAATTAAACAATTAAACCTTCATTCAAAAAATTTTTAAAAATATAATCTACATTTTTCATATATCCAGTTTATCATAACCTGATTCAGTGAAAAAATAAAATGTAACCTAAATTATTAATAATACTGGCCTATCAAATAAATAACTTTTATATAATATAAAATAAGTAATAATAATTAAACATTTTAAAAGGAGAGATTAAATTGTCAAAACAAGAAGAACTAGAACAAAAAGGATACAAAACTTATTCAAATGATGAAATTAATGTTTTTTGGAATCCTAAATTGTGTCAACATGCAACTGAATGTATAAGGGGAAATAACAAAGTATTCGATGTATCAAGGAGACCTTGGGTAGATGTTTCACAAGCTCCTGCAAAAGAAATAGCTGAAATTATTGACAGATGTCCAACAGGAGCACTGTTATATGAACTCAAATAAAATTAAAATCGAATTTGAAAAAGAAGATAACAGCAGTATAGCATATGATGGCAATCGGCAAATTGGCCAATGCCACTTTGCAAGACTAAAACAAAATTGGATAATAACCTTGACTGATGTGGAAAAAGACTACCAGGGACAGGGAATCGGAAAAAAACTCGTAGAAAAAGTTATTAACGAAGCAAGAAAAGAAAAAGTAAAAATCGTTCCATCATGCTCATATGCAAAAAAATTAATGTTTGAAAATCCTAAAGAGTGCAAAGATGTGCTCTAAATTATTCTTTTTTTCCTAATTCTTCTAATGTATCTCCGCTAATTCTATATACAGTCCAATCTTCCATTGGTTCAGCTCCAAGAGATAAGTAAAACTCAATACTTGTTCGATTCCAATCCAGACACCACCATTCTAATCTTCCGCAACCCCTATCAACAGCAATTTCTGCTAATCTTTTAATTAAATTTTTACCATATCCTTTTCCACGATATTCAGGTTTTACATATAAATCTTCAAGATATATGCCTCCACGACCTAAGAATGTTGAAAAATTATGGAAAAATAATGCAAAACCAATTTCTTTATCATCCTCCATTGCAAATATAACTTCTGCAACTTTTTTATCAAAAATCCATTCATTCAATAATTCTTCACTAGCTATTACTTCATTCAACATTTTTTCATATTCTGCCAATTCTGTTATAAATTGCAAAACTAAAGAAACATCTTCTTTTTCTGCAAACCTAATTGAAAACTGAGACATAAAAACACCAAAATAAATTTTTAAGAAAAATATTACAATTGATAGTTAATATTAAGATAAAATATAAACTTTATGATTCTAAAAAAATAACCTAACTATCCAGTAACTGTTTTAAAAAAAGATAATCAATTAAAAGTACAACTGGAAAATATTTTAAAAAAAAGAAAGTATGGTAAATATTAAATCATATCTACCTGACTGTCAATATCACTTTTTTAGTTGCAGAATAATAGTATTTACTACCAGAATAACTAATAACTGCAAGGAATTTAGCTTTTTTATTCAAATTAGTAATTTTAAAAGTTGCTTTACCTAAACTATTTGTTTTTAAAGTATAGATTTTACCATTAACTTTTAAAGTAACTTTTGTATATTTCATTGCTTTATATTTGTCTGTTCTCAAAGTTACACTATATTTTTTGGCATTAACAGATTTTTTCAATTTTGCAGAATAAGCAGTTAATTTTGGAGTTGCTTTAACCGCAATAGTAACTTTTTTAGTTAATTTATTATAGTAACTAGTGCCTTTATATGTAATTAAAGCATCATATGTTCCTTTTTTAGTTAATTTACTAAGTTTGAAAGATGCTTTACCATAGCTATTAGTTGTAGCGGAATATGTTACACCATTAACTTTCAAATAGACTTTAATCTTTTTCATTACTTTATTCTTGTTGTTTTTTAAAGTAATGTAGTAATATTTGGTTTTTACTTTAACATTATAAGTTTTTGATGATGCGGTCAATTTAGCTTTGTACTTTGAAACTTTAAATTGAACAGTTGTATTTGCAGATTCATATTTAGAATCTCCAGTATAGCTAACCATCACATTATAAGTTCCGGCAGCCAAACCAGATTTGGTTAAAACAATGCTGCTAATGTTATCATTAACTGTTTTTTGTTCAACTCCATTAATAAAAATAGTTACAGAACCTGTTGCATCATCTGGAAGAGCTATATCTATAACTTCCTTACCTTTAACATATATGTTTTTAACATCAATATCAATGACCGGTATTGCTTTAGATACATTGAAATAAATTCCTTCAGTAGTATTCAAGTAGTTAGAATCACCACTATAATCAATTATCAAAACATGCTCTCCAATTGTTAAATCTTTAAATATTGCCTTACCCACACCATTTGTAACTTTAACATCTTGAGAGATATTGTCTATTCCAACAGTAACATTATTTTTTACATCACTAGGCAATGCAATATTTATAACTAAATCCTGACCAAGCTTATTGCCTGAAATATTAACATCAACTGTTGGTTTAGCTTTAGTAACATTGAAACTAATGATTTGAGTGCTTTTTAAGTATTTAGCATCACCATAATATATCACAGTTGCATTATAATTTCCCACATCCAAATCACTAAATTTAACAGTTCCAACACCATTTTCAAGATTAATATTTTGAGAGTTATAACCAAAAACAACATCTACTGTGTTGGTAACATCACCAGGCAATGTAATATTAATTATTACATCTTGACCATAACAAACATCAGTAACATTAACAGTAATGTTAAAAACATTTCTTGATACTTTAATGGATTTATTGGTTAATGAGGAATTATAATTATCATTTCCATTAAATACAGCAAGAACATTATAAGTTCCTTCGATTAAATTTGAAATAACAACATTTCCACTACCATTAACTATTACAATATCATCTGAATATTTAGTTCCATTTAAATAAACAGTAGCTGTTCCATCAATTTTAGGATCAACACTGACATTTAACACTCCGCCTATATTAATATCTGATGTATTGACAGTAGTTTGTGTACTAGCTTTATATATTTTAAAATCAACATATTTTGTTTCATTAAAGTAATTTTCATCACCGCCATAACTTACAATTGCAGTATAATTTCCAGCATTCATATCTTTAAATGTTACATTGCCGCTGCAATTAATACTTCTATTAATATCACCCAAACTTACAGTGACATTTGAAGTTAAGTTATCAGGTAATTTGAGGTTAATAACCAAATCATTACCATAAACAATATCTCCTACATTGATCAACATGTTTACTGTGTTTTTAGATATTTCAATAGTTTTGTTAGTTTCGGATGAATTATAACAATCATTTCCATCAAATGCTACTTTAATATCATACATTCCTTTGGATAATCCTTTAATAGTAACATTTCCATTTCCATCAATAATTTCAATTGTTTGATTTTTAATATTATCCACATAAATAGTGGCATTACCATTAATTTCAGAATCATAATTAATAGTAATATTTAACTCATCATCAACTTTAATACTGACAATATCAATTGCAGCTGTTGTGTTGGCTTTGGATATTGTGAATCTAGCCTTACCAGAGCTTCCATTATATTTATCATCCCCACTATAGGTAACATTAACTTCATAATTGCCAGGAGTCAAATTAGATAAAATCAATACCTCATTAATACTTGCATTATTTTCTGTGCCATTGATTTTTATAGTCACATTACCAGTAGCATCATCAGGTAACTTAACATCAATTCCAACATCATCACCATATACATATGACTCTTTATCAAAATCAATAGTTAAGTTTGTTTGAATAAGTTTTTTTATAACATTAACAGTTACATTCTGTTTAAAAATTTCTTCAATCCCTTCATTAGCTCTTAGTGTTAAGTTAATAACATAATCACCATTATTAATTCCACTATTATTTAATTTAACAGTGATGTTAGTAGATTTACTTGACTGCAAATCGCCTATATGCCAAGTATTATCTGATACATTATTAGAATCAATTAATGAAAATCCATCCGGTAATTCAAAATTAACTGTAACATTAGAAGCATTATTTTCCCCTATATTCTTAACAGTAATGTTCACATCAACATTATCGCCTTGAAGTACAGATACATTATTTATAGGATCTATAACCATATCAACATCATTATTTACATTTTCTTCACCATTAACATCAGCCAGCGCCCCATTAGAAACTTTATTAACCGCATATTCATCACTAACAACATTATTATCATCTACGCTAACAACATCTCGATTAGATGAATCAATAACAGAGTCATCAGTTGTATTATCTGATGCACTAACGGTAGCTACGGAAAATGTTAAAATAGCTATTAAAAGTAAAATTAATATTTTTTTATTCATTTTAACATCTCTTTTCAAATTACATTACAATAAAAATATTTAAAATAAATTATTAACATATTAAATATTCAACAATACTATTACTTATATACAAAACAAACATATAATCTTTTTTAAATAAACAAAAATACTCCATAATTTTAGAAAATCTAAATCATGCATCAAATATAAAAATAATAAAAAACAACAAAAGAAACTTTTTAAAACAACCTTAAAAATAGAGAATAGTGTTAAACACTATAATTTATAATGAATATTATGTAATTTATACAAGCATACGGAACTGCTTGATGGGAATGCATAAATCATCTCATCAAGATCTTTTAAGGTTATTTTTTTATTAATAATAAATGTAAACATATTTGCTACATTTTCTGCATCTGCCGCATATATTTCAGCACCGACAATATTTAAATCTTTATCAACAATTACTTTTGCCTCAGCAGTCCTATCATTTTTAAGTTCAAGTGAATAGGAATTACCATATCTTATAGTGTGAACATCATAATCATCACTTTCCTCTGCAATATATGCCGGAACACCAACTGTTGCAATTCTAGGAATAGTATATGCAACTGCCGGGATAACTGGATAAGTAATTTCATCTGCCTTACCCAATAACTCTTTTGCGAGATATTTGGAGTGATGTATTGCAACAGTTACAAGTTTAGCAATGCCTACATCTGCAACATCTCCTGAAGCATAGATATTGGAAACGGCTGTCTGTAAGTGACCATTTACTTTGATTCCTTTTTTAGTATATGTTAATCCCACATTTTCAAGACCAATATCCTCTACATTAGCTTCCCTTCCCATAGCTGCAATAACATAATCTCCAGTTATACTGCATCCACTATCAAGATTAACAGTAAAAGCATTTTCATATGCCTTGTTATTTATTTTTGCTTGAGGATCTCTCAGGAGCTCATCACTATTCATTGAGTTTTCAACATTTGAAACTTTACTTTCAGGATCATCAATTATGACATTATTATCTTTAATGATTTCTTTTACAGTTTGGTTGAAATGGAAACGAATATTCTTCTTTTTTAGAATTTCAATAACATTTTGAACATAAGGTTGGTGAAAATATTTTAAAGCCATATTTCCTCGAATAATTACATCTGCTTCAAGACCTGCTTCCGCAATTATTGATGCGAATTCCATGCCCACAAATCCTGCCCCTATGATAATAGTATGCTTTGGAAGTTCTGCAATATCCAAAAAATCAGTACTATCATGCAAATACTCTTTTCCCTTAATATCTGGAATAACAGGTTTTAAACCTGTGCAGATTACAATTTTATCTGTGGTGAATGTGTCATCACCTACCTTAACTGTATGTTCATCGACAAGTATTCCTTTTCCATGTGCAACATCCAAATCATATTCTTTAAATTTACCATCTAAAAATTTAGACATTCCAGAAATACGTTGTTGTTTGAATTTCATTAAATCCGGCCAATTTACTTCAAAATTACCAGATTTTCCAACTCCTTCAAAATTATCCGCCAATGCTTTAATTTCATATGGTGCATCAAGCAATGCTTTGGAGTTACAACCTCTGTTTGCACATGCTCCTCCAAATAAACTTTCTTCAATAATCAATATTTTAAGACCCGCTTTTCTTAAAAAACGGCCTCCTTGCCATGCCGCATTTCCACTTCCGATATAAATAACATCATAATCCATAAAATTAACCTCTAATTTAATTGTTTTTTAAAATCATATATTCAATTATCATAAGTATTTTCAATAATTAACTGGAATAAATCCTTTGTTTTGCCAGTTATAATAAATTCCATGACATTTTCTGGAACTTCATATACAAATGTTGGATAACCTGCTTCAGCAATCGGTTTTGAAACAAGCACAGCAGAAGTTGATTTGTATGTTTCATTACCGGTGACCGGATAATAATTAAAATCACTTGATTGATTTATATTCTCACCTATTTTAACAGATGCATTGTCCATTGCTGGAGTAGCTACATAAAATCCTTCACCATATTCAGGAATATGTGAATGACTAATAATAACAGCATCAGCATCAGAAGCAGTAACATTCGGATTTACATAATTATGAACAAGACTTTCACCATTTGCACGTCCTTTACTATAGTCCTGTGCATTTTTTGTAACAGTGACTTTATAATGAATTATTTTAACATCATCATTTGCAAATTGTTTTGCTGCATCAATTTCCGGATTAATAGCCAGTGTTTCCCTTGGATGAATTCCAGTAATTAATGCAATGCATTTTGTAGCATTTGCATTTCCATAAGTAGCCACTTCTACAGTACCTATATCAGTGTCTGCAATAGTTTCATAATGCGGTATGAAAAATCTATTTCCAACGAATAATATGCTTGCTATAATTAAAAAAATTGCAATAATTATTATTTTTGTCTTTCTATTCAATTTTACACCCAGAAGTTAAATAATGACTATTAAAATTTAAAAAAAAGAAAAGTTAGAATTTAAAGAAGTCTTTACCCCATTTAATTCTGTGTTTGATGTCTTGAACTTCCATTTCATAAGTTTTTTCAGAATCACCATAATTTTCTTCCAGGTTTTCAGTTTTATTATTAACATTAATATTTGAAACTTTATCTATCAAACCTGATTTTTCAATTTTCTCAATTTCAAATAATGCCTTCTCCTTTACTTCAAAAAGCATGTCAATAGCTTGTCCAACACTAATGTTCTGTGCTTCCAATTGTTTTACTTTTTCTAATTGTTCATCGGTTAATTCGATTTCAATTTTATTCATAAACCATACCTCATAAAACATTTTATAAATTAGTTATATATTTGACCATATTACTTTAAATTATTTTCTGGTAGGCAACATTATTGTTTCATTAACAACAGTTTCATTAGAAACATTTATATTGCTTTATTCGAATATAATAATTTAGGTGATAAAATATGGATAAAAGTCCGGATGTTTTTGATAATGCTCCAATAATTGGATGGATTCATAATATATCAAAAAATCAGTTAAAATACCTCAATTCACAAATCCAGGAACTTAATTTAGGTCGTGAAGTACGTTATATAATGCTGATTCATGATAATCCTAACTGTTCACAAGATGACTTAGTCAATATTTATGGTGAAAGTAAAGCAAATGTTGCTAAATCCCTTAAAAAACTTGAAAACAACGGATATATCACTAGAAATATGAATCCTGAAAACAGACGTAAATATATGTTAAAAACAACAAAAAAAGCTGATGAATTAATTCCAAAAATAAGAAAAATTTCACTTGATTGGGAAATTAAGGTTGGAATTGATGAAAATGATTATGAATTAAAAGAAAAAATTAGACAGATAGCAATTAATGGTATGAAACTTATTGACAATAACTAATAGAGGGTAAATTATGAAAATTGAATTTGAAACATATGTAATATTTGTATCATTTATAACTTCATTTTTTGCAGTGTTTTTATCAAATGGTATAATAATAGGCGTTCCAGCAATAGCACAGGATTTTGCTATGAATAACGTTATTCAAAATTGGGTGCCTACTATATTTTTCCTTGTTGTTGCTGTATTTACAGTTCCGGCAGGGCAAATTTCAGGAAAATTTGGTGTTAAAAAATCACTACTTGCAGGAATTACTGTATTCCTATTAGGTTCAATTGGAGCTTGTCTTGCATTTTCAACTGAATCATTCTTAATATTTAGAATCATTCAAGGTGCAGGAGTTGCATTTTTAAATGTATCTGCAATGGCAATGGTAGTTCATGCAGTTAAACCTCAGAACAGAGGAAAAGCTTTGGGTTTTACAGTGACTGGTGTTTATCTTGCAACATCACTTTCACCGGTTATTTGTGGGTTTTTAGTACATAACTTGGGTTGGAGAGCAATGTTTTACTTTGTAATTCCATTTTTAGTATTATGCATAATATTATTAATATTAAAAATACCACAAGAATGGAAGACATATCAGCATGATACAATTGATAAAGTTGGATCAATAATATATGCTATTGGAATTTTATTATTCATTTACGGATTCACTACTTTAATTACAACAAATGGTAAAATATTAACCGTTACTGGAATTATTTTATTAGTGATATTTGGAGCATATGAATTAAGACAGAAATCCCCAGTATTCAATATGAATTTATTTAAAAATAAAAAGTTCACATCATCCAATATTGCAGCATTATGCAGTTATCTTGCAATAATGGTCGTTACAACAATTCTAAATTACCATTTACAGTATGTAAGGGGTTGGGATGCACAAATGTCTGGAATGATACTGATTATCACACCAATCATTATGGCAATAATGGCTCCGAACGCCGGAAAACTATCAGATAAAATACATCCGCAAAAGCTGGCAGCAACTGGAATGGCAATTGCCACCATTGCACTTGGAATTTTAACATTCTTAAATGGGGAAACACCAATTTATTTCGTAATTATAGCTATGATTCTACAAGGTATTGGTATGGGGCTTTTCTCATCTCCAAATATGAATGCAATAATGAGCTCCGTTCCACCTAAAGATGCCCCAACTGCATCAGCTTCACAAGCCACAATGAGAACAATCGGCCAAACCATGAGTTTAGGTCTTTTAACTTTAGTATTTGCTTGGATAATGGGTAATTTAGAGTTATCTCCACAGTATACAACCATGATTATACAAGCTTCCCAAACTATTTGCGGAATCTGTACAGCAGCATGTATACTGGCTATTTTCGCATCACTCATTGGAATCAAATCTAGTGACAAATTTAATACAGGAAGATGAATTGATAGAAACTCTATCAATTTTTTACTTTTTTAGGTCAATTTTCAAATATTATAAGAAAATAAATATAATAATTGAGTTGAATTTACATGGAAATTACTGCAGATGAAATGAAAAAAACAATACGAAAAATATATGACCGTCTAGATAAAGTATCTCCCGTTGATTTTGACTGTGGAAAATTGTGTGGAGAAATATGCTGTGTCTATGATGCAGACGACTACCATAATGAAGATTTGGCCCTATATCTTCTACCCGGTGAAGAATTAATGTATGAAGATAGTGATAGTTACAAGTTATATTATATCGATTCATCTGAAATTAAATATCCTCATTCTTGGAAAGGTCAAATTTATCTTGTTAAATGTATTAACCCTCCAAAATGTGATCGCAGTATCCGACCAATACAATGCAGAACATTTCCATTAATACCGCACTTAAATAAAAAAGGGGAATTTCATTTAATATTTGATGAAAGTGAATTTCCATACAAATGCCCAATTGTCCAGAACCATATAAAATTAAATGATGATTTTATACAAGTGACTTATGAAATCTGGTCAATATTAATAGCTAATCCATTAGTTTATGATTTAGTAGATATGGATTCTAGAATGAGAGACAATAGAAAAACAGATTATGAAATTATAATTTAATTAAACGGCAATTTAATTTAAAATTAATAATCATGAAATGGAAATTGCTGATACTAAACGCATATTTGATGTAAAATATTTACAATTTCCAATTAATTTCATCAATATTATTTTCCTTTAAAAATTTATTAGCTAATTTAAAATGATTAGATCCTAAAAAACCTCTTCTTGCTGAAAATGGAGAAGGGTGAGATGTAATTAGAACTAAATGGTTTGGATTTGTTATTAATTCTTTTTTCTTTTCAGCCTGTTTTCCCCAAAGCAAAAATACAATAGGTCTTGTTTGGTTATTCAATATTCTAATTACATTATCTGTAAAAGTTTGCCAACCGCAATTACTGTGAGAATTTGCATTGCCCTTTTCAACTGTTAAAACAGTATTTAATAAAAATACACCCTGCTTTGCCCATTTTTCCAAACAGCCTGACTCTGGAATTGGATAAGAATACTCATTATTAATTTCTTTAAAAATATTTTTTAAGGATCTGGGAATTGGTCTGCCCTCCGGAGTTGAAAATGCAAGTCCATGAGCTTGACCTTCCTCATGATAAGGATCCTGGCCTAAAATAACAACTTTTGTATTACTCAATGGAGTTAATTTAAATGAATTAAATATATCCTCATAAGGAGGATAAATTGTTTTTGAGTTATATTCTTCACTGACAAAATCTTTAATTTTCAAAAAGTAATCTTTTTCAAATTCATCATTTAAAGCTAAATCCCAATCATTGTTAATCATGAAAAATACTTTGTACAATAATAATATTTTAACTTTTTCCAGAAAATTTACTTAAATTATAGAATTTTATCTAATTTCCTAACACTCATATATTACAAAGCATCGATTATTTCTCCCTTACTAATTTACCACTCATATGCTCAATGGTGATTTCATAAACCTCTGTCCTGTCCAATAATTTATTAATTTCATCAATTGTTTCTTCATGTGTTGGGAAAAACTTATCTCCAAGATATGTTAGTCTATCCCTTTTTTCATTATTGTTTGTTAAAATTTTAATTTTTCCAAAAACTATAACACTTTTAAATGTGTACCACCAGTTTTCTTTCTTTTTAACTCCTTTATCAATCACACAATAAGAAACTTTAGGATATTTTTTAGCAGCATCATTTTTATGTCCTTCTTGAGCCCCATGAAAATAAATTTTACCATCAGCATATACATGACTAATTGGAACTGTGTAAGGATATTCATTATCACCTAATAATGCTAATACTCCACGAGGTTCATTAGTTAATATTTCAATACATTCTTCCTGTGTAAGTTGCTGTTTTATTCGTCTCATCTGTCTAAACATGATTATAAATTTAAAACATGTTATAAATATTACTTTTCATGTAAAATTCATGGTGTATATTGCCCAAATAAACATCAGAAACTCTTTTTAAAACATGAATTTCTGTAAAAATTAGTTAAAATAGATTATATTTAAAAATTAGATTTAGTAGGTTATAAACCCACTATTTTAATAAATTTTCATTAGTTGTTTCAATCTTTTCAACAACTTTTTGACCTTCAGTAGCTAGGTCACTGAACATCACAATTGTTTCTTTCATTTTAGGAAGGGCCTGTTCTTTATATGTGCTTACATCTTCAATAGCTTGAATTGCTTCGGAAAATGAAACTTTTAGAACTTCAGGTGAAATCATAGTCTCAGCACTGTGCTTTTGTATTTCACTTCCTTGTTCTTTAAGCATATGTGAAGTAGATTCTATAATGTGTTCAGTTGTAGAATTAATGATATTAATTTTATCCATGACAATTTTTTGATCGTAAAGAGCACTAGCAACCATTACACCTGTTCTTAAAGCTGAAACAGTTACATTTTGCGCACGTTTAACACCACGAATCAATTCCTTATTATTTCTTCTAATTACATTAAGAGATACAATTCCTTGTTGATTTACAACAATCATTTGTTGCATATCCATGATTCTTTGTCTAAGAGGGAATAAAATCTCTTCACGAACAAATTTAATTTTTTCTTCATCAATCCCTTCAATTTCTGCAGTTTGAATTTGTGCTTCAATAGAGGCATCCATTTGTTTTGCAAGTTCAATATCTGCAAGAAGTTTATTAGTAACTTCCCTTAAATAATTTTCTTCATTTAAAAGAGTTGTATTATCATTCTGAAGGACTTTACTACTTTTGTCAAGTGACTGAACAATATCAGAAATAGCATTTTCAGCTTTTTCATATTTAGCAAAGTATTTTCTAACAGGATTCATTAAATTTCCGAGTAAACCTTTTTTTGCAAAATTTATTTTACTTGGATCCAAATCTTTTATTTCCCTATTTAATTCCATCAGATTTTCTCCAATATTATCCGATTCTTTACCTCCTTTTGTTAAATCAACAAATCTAGTAGCTAACATTTCATTATGAGCTGCAGATCTAGACATCTCATTTAAACCAAAATTATCTAATGGTTTCAATATCTTTTCCCTTGCTTGCGGATTATTTAAATCAGCGTCAAAAATTGCAACTGCATTGTCTTGAGCTTGATTTTTAATATTTGAATCTTCTAATTTCTTTTCTTCTTCTTTTAAAGTTGTTTCAACATTTTCTTTTATTTCATCAACATTTAATGAAAATTCTGTCATCATATCACCTTAATTCAATATTTGATGATTAATACATTAATTGAATAATAATATTTTGTTTATAATTTTTATATGTATGTATTTAAATTGTTATTATTCATCAGCTTCTTTTTCAAGTAGAATTGTTACAGGACCATTATTCAATAAATCTACTTTCATATATGCTCCAAATTCCCCAGTTTCGACATCAACTTCTTCAGAACATTTTGATGCAAAATAATCAAATAATTTAGTTGCAATGTCTGGAGTTAATGCTTTGTGAAAAGAAGGTCTATTCTTTTTATTTGAAGCATATAAAGTAAATTGAGGAATTAATAGTAATTTACCTCCAATATCTTTCACAGATTTATTCATACGACCATTTTCATCTTGAAAAATTCTTAATTTTACAAGTTTACGAGAAAGATAATCAGCCTCATTTTTAGTATCATTCACACCAAAACCAACTAACACCATTAACCCATTGCCAATTTCACCAACAACTTCATTATTAACTTCAACACTGGCATGAGTAACTCTTTGAACAACTAACTTCATTTATCCACCTTTTTTAAATCTACTATGAAAAGATTATCTGATTTGAATTATAACTTTTAAATAATTGAATAAGTAAATCTATTGGACATAAATACTAATATGCATTAATTTATGCCAATAAAAAGAAAACTTTCATTTAAAACCAATGAAAACCTAAATTAAAAGATATCTAAAATTTTACCAAAATACGCTGAAAATTAAATATTAAGATTCTCTTTAACTTTGTAAGTTGTATCACGAACTACATTAGCAGCTTCTATGAAACTTTCTTTTTCAACATCATTCATATGAATTGGAACAATCATTTCTATTCCATTTTTAGATGTAATAGCCGGAACACCTAAAGAAACGTTTCGAACACCTTCAACTTCACCTTCCAAGTAAAAACTAACCGTTAGAACTTTATGAGAATCAGTTATCATGGTTGAAATTAAGTTTGAAATTGCAAAAGCAGGACCATATTCAGTAGCTCCTTTTTTAGAAATAATTGTATTTCCAGCATTTTTAAGTTGTTCAACTAAAGCATCAACATCCAATTTAGCAAATTCGAAATATTTCAAAGGAATACCTCCAATGGATGTTGAACTTAAAAGTGGAACCATATGATTTCCATGTTCGCCTACAACCCTTGTGTGAACTTCAGAACTATTAATATTAATTTTTCTTGAGAAATAATTTTTCAATCTAAGAGAATCTAAGTGGTTTCCAACACCAATTACTTTCATTTTATTAAATCCTGATGCTTCAAGTGCAATTGTTGTCATAACATCAACAGGGTTGGTAGCAACCAGGATTATTGAATCTGGTGCATATTTAGCAATTTGTTTTGAATAATATCTTACAATTTTTGCATTTGGAATAGCTAATTCAAGCCTATTCATTCCGGGCTGACGATGAATTCCAGCAGCAATGAGTACAATTTCAGAACCTCTAATTTCATTAAAATCGCATGTGGGGATTAGCTTACAATCAATATCCCTTGCAGCAAGTGCATCATACATATCATAAGTCTCCCCTTTAACTTTATCAAGACTTTTAGGTCTTGAAACCATAACAATTTCATCAACTGTATCCATTCTTGCTAATGTAAATGCAACATTTTTACCTATTGTTCCAGTTGATCCAAAAATACTTACCTTTACCATATTATCATATTAAATTTCATTATAAAAATATCTTACTGGTTTAAAAATAAATTAAAATATTTTTATTTAAAATCAATTTAATTAAATATAGTTAATTATATTAGTCAAAATAATCTAAATTTGTTCATTTTTTATTAAACTAATAATGTTTATATGTTTTAAAATAATTATGATATAATCAAACAAGGAGATATTGCATGACAAATAATGAATTAAAACTAGAGACTAAATGTTACGATGCTAATGAATATGGTTATCTATATGGATTAAACAAAAAAATTCCAGATGAAGAATTTGAAAAAGTAAAACCCTTTTTTAAAGATTTTAGAAGAATGGACTTTGTAGAAGGCAATGTTCAAGTAACTGGAAGACCTGAAGGTTATAGATGTCTTGAAAAAGATGTAAGTAAAGTAGAAGAAATATTGGGAATTACCAATACTCTGGAAAAAAGACAAAATAAAGTAAAAGAAGCATTTGCAGACCCCGTTAAAAAAGCAAATCTTATTGATCAATCTTATGAATGGTTAAAAATATTATTTGACAAAGGTGGAACAAGACCCGAACAAGATTTGAGCCGGTTAGCCGTTCATTCAACAAAAATTTATGATCCGAAAGATAGCTTTAAAAGAGGTTGTGAAAAAGGTGAAGGAGAATTATTCATTTATACACCTCATGGAATGTGGTATATTATAAACAATTGTGGTGAATTTTCAGATAAATCTTTAAATAATGTACAAACTCCGCAAGGTGGTGCAGTAGGTTATAGATTAATGTATTATGATTTAATTGACAGATTAATTAGAATTTACAGTGAAGAGAATATATACTCAGGTAAACAATTATATTAATTTAAATTAATAAATAATAACATCCCTATCAGAACAGAAGGTTAATTATATGCAAAAAATTATAAACGCACATTGCCATATTTATCCAGAAAAAATAGCATCAAAGGCAGTTGTTGGAATTAAAGATTTTTATGATTTAGATATGTCTTTAAATGGAAAAGTAAGTGGTTTAATAGAAGATGGTAACAAAGTTGGTGTTACTCATTATTTAATCCATTCAGTTGCAACAACTCCAAAACAAGTAAAATCCATTAATGAATTTATTGCTGAATCTGTAAATACTCATCCAGATATATTTACAGGATTTGGAACTCTACACCCGGATAGTGAAGATATTCAAGGTGATTTTGATTATTTAATTGAACTTGGCCTTAAAGGAGTTAAAATACATCCTGATTTTCAGCAATTTGCGATGAATGAAGAACGCGCATTTAAGATTGGAGACGTTGTGAATAAAGGTAATGTACCTCTGATGGTTCATTGTGGAGATTTCAGATATAATTATTCCAATCCTGATCAAATAAAACCATTTTTGGATAAATTCCCTAATATAACATTTATTGGTGCTCATTTTGCAGGTTGGAGTGTATGGGAAGAAGCTACTGAAAAATTAGCTGGAACTCCAAATTTATATGTTGATTTAAGTTCCAGTTTATATGATTTAACTCCTGAAACTGCAGTAAATCTAATTCATGCATATGGTGCGGATAAAGTGTTATGGGGAACTGATTATCCTATGTGGGAATCTGTCAGTGAAATGGAGTATTTTAATAAACTTGATTTAACTGAAAAAGAAAAATCTCAAATTTTATATGAGAATGCCGCAAAAATACTAGGTTTGATTTAAAAATAAAAAAGAAGTTAATCCTTACTAAAGGCCATGATTGCTGCAGGTGTTAATAATTCACCAGCAATCATTTCATCTATTTCATTCCAGCTAAACCATCCAAAATCATCATGTTCTCCGCTTATTTTAACTTCATCATTATCACATGATACTTTCATTATTAATTGAATTGATTTGACATCTTCTTTTGTCTTGCAGGCAGTATAATCATTTCGAACTACATTATAAAGTTCCTGAACATCAATTTCCAAACCAGTTTCTTCAAGATATTCTCTTTTTAATGCATCATCAAAAAATTCGCATTTTTTAACTTTACCACCGGGAATTTCCCATTTCTCAGCATCATGAGCCGAATTAGATCTAATTTTCAAAAGTAAAATTTTATCATTGAACTGGCAAATTCCTCTTGCAGTTAAACCCCATAAAGTGGACATATTAATTCTCCAAAAAAATATAGTTAGGGAATAATTCCCCTTTTTATTGTTTCATTGCTTTTTCAACAGCTACTGCAACTGCAACAGATGCACCAACCATTGGGTTGTTACCCATACCTATTAATCCCATCATTTCCACATGAGCGGGAACTGATGAAGAACCTGCAAACTGAGCATCAGAATGCATCCTTCCAAGTGTATCAGTCATACCATATGAAGCAGGACCCGCTGCCATATTGTCTGGGTGTAAAGTCCTACCTGTTCCTCCACCAGATGCAACAGAAAAGTATTTTTTACCCTGTAAAATGCATTCTTTTTTATATGTTCCGGCTACGGGATGTTGAAAACGTGTCGGATTGGTTGAGTTACCTGTAATCGATACATCAACTCCTTCCAAATGCATAATAGCTACACCCTCACGCACATCATCAGCACCATAACATCTTACTTTTGCCCTTTCACCATCGGAATATGCTTTTTCTTTAACTATTTTTACTTCACCAGTGAAATAATCAAATTCTGTTTCAACATGAGTAAAACCATTAATTCTAGAAATAATTAATGCAGCATCTTTTCCAAGACCGTTCAAAATAACTCTTAAAGGTTTTTTGCGTACTTCATTTGCAGAGTTTGCAATACCAATAGCTCCTTCAGCAGCTGCAAAACTTTCATGACCTGCAAGAAATGCGAAACATTCACTTTCATCACTCAAAAGCATTGATGCTAAATTACCATGACCCAATCCTACTTGTCGGTCATCTGCAACACTTCCAGGAATACAAAATGCCTGTAAACCTTCACCAATTGCCTTTGCAGCATCAGAAGCTTTCACACAGCCTTGTTTAATGGCAATTGCAGCTCCAAGAGTATATGCCCAACATGCATTCTCAAAACAAATCGGTTGAACATTTTTTACAATATCATATGGATTAAAACCTTTGTCAAGACATATCTGTTTTGCTTCTTCAAGGTCTTTAATCCCATATTTCTCTAAAACCGGAGTGATTTGATTAATTCTTCTTTCATAACTTTCAAACAGACTCATACTTATTCACTCCTAGGATCTATTTTTTTAACTGCATCATCAAATCTTCCGTATTGACCAGTAGCTTTTTTTATAGCTTCCAATGGGTCAATACCCTCTTTAATAAAATCCAGCATGACTCCAAGATTGATATATTTATAACCTATTATTTCATTATCTCCATCAAGCCCGATTTCAGTAATATAACCTTCAGTTAATTCCAAATATCTTGGGCCTTTTTCTTTTGTTGAGTAAATTGTTCCGACTTGGCTTCTGTGACCTTTTCCTAAATCTTCAAGTCCAGCGCCAATTTGAAGACCTCCTTCTGAAAATGCAGATTGAGTTCTCCCATAAACAATTTGTAAGAATAATTCACGCATTGCAGTGTTAATAGCATCACAAACAAGATCAGTGTTTAATGCTTCAAGAATAGTTTTTCCAACTAAAATTTCACCAGCCATAGCTGCTGAGTGAGTCATTCCTGAACATCCTAAAGTTTCAATTAATGCTTCTTCAATAATTCCATCTTTAACATTTAATGTTAATTTACAACAACCTTGTTGCGGTGCACACCAACCAATACCATGTGTAAAACCAGAAATATCACTTATTTCTTTTGCTTTAACCCATTTACCCTCTTCAGGGATTGGAGCAGGGTCATGATTTGCACCTTTGCGAACAAGACACATATTTTCAATTTCTGTTGAATATATCATCTTCTTTCTCCAATATTTTACTAGACTAATATATTTCTTTTTTTATTAATGTATTTTATGAAAATTAATTAAAATAATTTAAGTAATATAAAAACAATACTAAAAATTGGTGTTTAAATATGGATTTTTTACTTGTTTTAGCAAAAATTCAACCTAAGGAAGGTTGTCAAGACAGTATCTTAGAACTTGCAGAAGAATTAATTTATGAATCTTTACTTGAAGAAGGTAATATTGATTACCAATTATTGAAATCCAGTGAAGATGATTCATTGACTTTTGTTGAAAAATGGGAAAGTCCGGAATATCTTAAAAAACACATGGCTTCACCGCACTTTTTAAATTTTAATGCAGACTGTGAAGAATTTATTGAAAGCAATGATATTCAACTTATTGAAGCTAATAAAATAGAAATATAATGTATATGCTAACTTCAAAATAATGAGATTTCTTATTATATTTTTAGTATTTTGAAAAAATAATTAGTTATATTACTTTGTTCGATAAAAGCTATAAAAATAATTTATGATGTATTTACTATAATGTGATGAATGTAAATATTAAAAATTAGTTAACAGTTATACAATCATTAGGACAAATTGCCATGCATATTTTGCAATTTTTACAGACTTGAGAATCACGTACTTTAGAAACATTATCAACCATCATAAAAACATTATTTGGACATGCAATACCACATTTTTCACATCCATCACAATCATCCGTATTGATGTCAATGTGACATTCAACAATTTCTTCGTTTTTGGCATCTTTTTTTACTCTTTTAAAAAATGAACTTAATCCCATAAAGTAATATTTATTAAAAATAGTAATTAAAATTTATCTAAACAGTTTTTTTATAAACAAGCCGATTTAGAAATAATTGAAACAAATGATAAAAATCATATAAAAAGATAACATTATTAAAAAAAAAGAAAAAATAAGGTTTAAAATTTTAAACCAAGCTCGTATGCTTCTTTTAATTTATCTTTTTGTTCTTCGGCAACAATACCTGCTGGACCTGCATTACCTGCATCCACATGTCCAATTACATCATAACCCATAAATTCAAATGGAGATGCTTTTGTAAGCTCAATGTAACTATCATAAGTATGTTCTGGTTGGTTTTCAGTGAAAATCAATGCTGCTTTACCAGATAAACTTTTATTAGGGTTTTGGCCAATACTGTAAAAACGATCAATAATTAATTTACCTTGAGCAGACATTTGACCATAGTAAACTGGAGTTGCAAATATTACTCCATCAGCTTCAATCATTTCATCCAATATTTTGTTTCCATCGTCTGCACGTACACATTCCGGATTTTCAGCACAGTATAAACAGGCTTTACATGGTGCAATTTCCTGATTTTCCAAATAATATTTAGTTACTTTTCCACCATTCTCTTCAATACCTCTAATCATTTCATCCATTAATACATCACAATTTCCATCTTTACGAGGACTTGCTTGAAGTGCTACAATTTTCATAAAATTACTCCCCAAATTTATTTAACTAGTTGAATTTATACTAATTGCATCTATAATACCTTTACAGTGATTTATAAAGTAATCACTATCTGAAGATAAAATATTATCTCCACTAATACAATAATTTTGACCATTTTTATTAAAGAAAATATCAGCATTATATGAATCACTTCCACTGCTGTATGCCAAATAAGTTGTTACACCATTTTGATCAATAGTCTGAGTTGAACTAATATCATTACTGCTTACAAAATTATTGAAGATATCACTAATTGATTGGGAATTATCAATTTCTGAAACTAGAATTGTCATATTTTTATTTGAATCAACTAAACTAATAGTTGTATCATTTAAAGTATTGTCTGTAAAGTTTTCAATTTCGGGCAAACTACTTGCTCCTACAGTTATCATACTTTCATTAACATCATTGGCATCATTAGTTCCATTATCATTGAAAATCAAACTGAATGAATTAATCCCAATATAAATAACAATCAATATAATAAGTAAGGCGTATAATCTTTTCATTATAATTTCACCTACTTTATATTATTATAATTTAAAGTATTTAAAATAATAATAATTTATTTAAAAAAGTTTTAATAAAACTGTACCTATGAAATTATCAAAATCAAAAGTTAATACATATTTAAAATGTCCGCTTGAGTTTAAATTTCAATATATTGATGAAGTTGAAGTTCCGCAAAACAAATATATGGCTCTTGGAAGTGATGTTCATTTAATCGCTGAAAAATTTGCTAAAAAGTTTGGTGATAACCTAGATAATATTGATATTGATAATGAACTTTTAAAAATAGTTCATGAAGAGGATATCGGATATGATTTAACACCGCATGTTGATAATCTAAGTTCTTTTTTTGAAGAAGTGTTTGTTGAAAATGATTTTAAACTCTATTCACAGGAAGAATATTTACTTGATGAAGAAAATCGTTTTTCTGGAATCTGTGATATTATTTTAGAAGATGAAAATGGTGAATTAGTTGTTATTGATTATAAGACTTCCAATTCAAGTTCTTTTTCAAAATATCGTCGTGAACTTTGTTATTATAAGTTGCTTGTTGAAAATGTTTGCAGAAAACCGGTTTCACGTGTGGGAGTTTTCTTTACTAAAAATGGTCGTTTAAGGTTACTTGATATTTGTGATGAAGAAAATAAACGTAAATATTTAAATTATAAAGAAATCGATGAAGCAATCAAAACACTTCATGAAGTCAGAAATAACATCAATAATGAAAAGTTCCCAGCTAAAAAACAATTTTTATGCAAATATTGCACTTATAAACATCTTTGTGATGCATATTTTTAGGAAAACCTGAATTTTATTAAAAATTAAAAAAATAATGAAGCTATGAGGATGATTCCTCAACTTCATCAAAATCTACTTTTTGACCTAAAATTTTAAGTCCAACATACATTACAACAACACCAATAGGAATTGAAATGAACCAAGGGATTCCTAAACCTGCTGGGATGTAACCGATGAAGATAGCAACAGATGCAACGAATATTGCATAATAAATTTGTGTCTGAACATGATCAATATGATTACAACTAGTTCCCATAGATGATAAAATTGTTGTATCTGAAATAGGAGAACAGTGATCACCAAAGATAGCTCCAGTCAATACACCACTAGTACAGACAATAGTAAATGACATGTCACCACTACCTACTGCCCAAGCCAATGGAATTGCCAAAGGCATTAAAATACTCATAGTACCATATGCAGTACCTGTCGCAAATGAAATTAAAGCACCTAAAATAAAGATTAATGCAGGAACAATAAATTGAGGCAATGTATTCTTAAGAACACCCACCAAATAATTAGCAGTTCCAACATCACCAATTACTCCACCTAAAGACCAAGCAAGAAGCAATATTACACCAGTAATAACAATAGTTTTCATACCTCCAATCCATTCAGAGATTGCATCTTCAATAGTGAGTATTCTCTCACCAACAGCCATCACTATAGCCACAATAGAAGCAAGAAGTGCAGCTTGGAAAAGAGCAACGGAAGCATCAGATTGTGATAAAGCAGTAAAAACACCATTAAATGATAATGGAGATGATTTCATTATAGCAATGAGAGCTTGATCCTCTCCACCTAAAATAGTGGTGTATCCACTCCAATAGAATGCAATAAGAGCACCTATAATTAAAGTACCAATAGGTATAATTGCATTCCATATAGATAATTTAATTCCTTCAACTGGTTTAACCTCATCAAAACCAGGAGCATTTGGAACAATGATTTCTTCATTTTCTTTTCTTTTACGTGCAGTTTGTTCCGCTTTTTTCATTGGCCCAAATTCATATAAAGTTATTGATGAAATAACTATGAAAAGTAAAATGAAAATGTTGTAGAACCTGTATGGGATAGTTTGTAAAAATATACCGAAACCTGTGACATTAGTTACACCAACAGATTCAAATCCAGCAGCGATTAAACTGATTTCCAAACCAATCCAAGTAGAAATAATAGCAATACCTGCAACAGGAGCTGCAGTTGCATCTACAATGAATGCTAATTTTTCCCTAGATACTTTAAGTTTGTCCATAACTGGTCTCATAATAGGACCAACAATCAAAGAGTTTGCGTAATCATCAAAGAATACACATAATCCCAAAAACCAAGTGAATAATTGAGCTTTTCTTGGAGTATCCGCTCTCCTAGCAAATGTATCTGCAAGAGCTTTTGCTCCACCCATTTTTGTTACAAGTTGAATTATACCTCCAATAAGTAAACATTGAAGAATAATACCTGCATTCCAAGGATCAGCCATACATGAGATGATTTGAGAACCCATTTGTAAAAATGCATTAATTGCTGTGGAAACAATATTTAAATCATTTACACACAACATAAATTCCCCCACAAATACACCCATAAATAATGACAAGATTGTTTCTTTAGTAATAAACGCCAAACCAATAGCTACTAAAGGCGGCAATAATGTTAAAATACCAAAACGAATAGAATTATCATCATTAGCAGGTGTTTGGGAAATCCATAAAGATAAAACAAAAAGAGCTATAATAGATATAGCTGCAATTAGACCCAACTTCATATTATTATTAATATTCATTATCACACCATTTTCCTTACATTTATTAAAATAAACCGTTCAATTGTATTAATCTAATTTAATTGAATAAATTAGCTATTAATGTACAATCGTTAAAATTAACTTATAATGTACACAATTATTTTAGTTCTAATAATATAAAAGATTTAACATTTAAAATTTATGAATTAACTAAAAATTATATAAATATATTGAATTTTAAGATAAATTTTAAAATTTTTAAATTCAAAATTCAGATATTTTGAATCACATGAAAAAATTCAAAAAAATAATCATTAAAATTATAACGGCACATATAATTCATAAAAACATAGAACATCTTCTACCTGAACCATTTTTACACTTATAAACATTATTCATCAAACCACCCAGTATATTCAAAGGAAAATAAAAATTGACTAATTAAAAAGAAAATTTATAAAATATTATGAAAAAAACAATAATGATGTTAATACAAATAAACTTATATATCCCTTAATAAAAGCTACTGAAAGCTAATTTTGAACCTTAAACTTTATATAGGTTGAAAATAAAAATATTATTGTTCATATTGTTATATACTATTTTTTTATAATATGAACAATGGTGATGGTTGAAATGAGCATTCGTTTGCATTCCTTTAGTGGTGTTTAGGAAGAGAATGTTCATTTGTTTTAAAAAAAAAACTTATTTTAATGATTATTACACATACGGTGATATAATGAGCGAACTTAAAGAATTAGTTAAAAAATTTATTGAAATTGATGATGATTTAAACGAAAAGATTGAAGCGGCATTAAGCGAATCAGAAGAACTTGATGACACATTTGAAGAAGAGCACAAAGAACAAATCGAACAATTAGGTAACATTTATCATGATATTGAACACATTGTTTTCAGCGAAGAATTCATTATTGTATCTAATGCTAAAAGTGAACAAAAAGAAATTGTTGCATTAATTATAAGTGAAGAAGATGAAGAAGTAGAGGAATTTGTTATTCCTGTTTTTACTGATGAAGAAGAAGCAAATAAAGCTATTGAACTTTTCAAAGAACAATTTGAAGAAAATGAATTTGTTTGTGATAAAAAAACTGGTAATGAAATTGTTTCTGAATATGCTGAAGATGAAGAATTCATTGGACTTGCCATTAATGCACCACAATGGGATTTTGTAATCGGTGGTGAAGATGTTCACGAATGTTGTGAATAAATATGAATATTAAAGATTACGAAGATTACCAAAAAAATAATGTGAAAGCTTCAAAAAGCCAATTAAAGGAATATATTCAAATATATGCAGATATGGCCAAAAAACTCAAGAGCGAAAATGCTCTTGAGCTTGAAGTTATCAAAAAAAATATTAAAAACACATTTCCTAACGAGATTTATTTTACATTAGTGGATGAGAGTGGAAAACCTGTTAAATTAACTTTAACTGAAAAAAGCAAAAAATATATTATTCCAATTTTTACAGATATTAGAGAATATGCTATTGGAAGTGCAAAAATATCCAAATTATTCTTAGATAAATTAGAGATGAATGTCCTCAGTCCAGAAGACATATCTAAACTAGCTGATGAAGATGAATATTTTCAAGGATTTGTAATTAATCCACATTCACAGAACTTTAATATGGATAGAAATGCGAGTTTTTAGGTGTTTAAAATGAACTTTATTTGCCCTACAATAGGTGAAGGTCATGAAAAAGATTTTCTTGTTACTGGAAGTCTTGATGATTTTAAAATAATTGTATTTTCAAACATGGAAGAATACAAAAAGGGTTTTGAATACTTAAAATTAGCTGATTATATACCTTATGAAGTTTCAATTGAATTATTTAAAAAGCTTGCAAATAACGATGATGAATTTTCCGGCATTATTTTAGACATACATTCTAAAAATAAAATTATTTTAAAAGAAGAATTATTAAAATAACTATTTTTATGTATAAAGTTTAAACTGAACTTTATTACATTCAATTTTTCATTAAAAAATTATATGCAAATGTTATTTAACTGTGCATTTAACCTTTTTACCTCTATATATTTTCCATATTTTTATTTCGGCAATTTCAGAAAAAACTCTAAATATTCCTCAATTTTATTATCAAATTTCCATAAAAATATGCCATAACTCATTATGTATAAACTTTCGGTAAAAAACTCTAAAATAAAAAATAAGAACTTTTATATCAATTTTAACCAAAATTTCTTTCAACAACTTTTTTAACTAAAAATTCGACCATCTGAAATATTAGTAATTGTTCAAAAAAAGAAAAAAGGAGAATAAAAATTCTCCAACTCCAAATAGTAAAATTTTTACATGTTTAATAGTCTTTTCTACGTTTTAATGATATAACCAAAATAACAATTGAAATTAATAAAACTAATAATGGATTACCAGTATTTTTAATAATCCCTTTATTACATTTATCAGTAAAATCATTGTTATCTGTATGATTAGTTTTGTTTTGTTTATTATCAATTACTTTGATAAATCCAGTATTATTAGATCCAAAGTATTTTGAACTACCAGCAAATGATACGAAAATACTAAATATAGTATTATTCTTAGCATTTTTAGGAATAGTCCATTTAAACTTAGCAATACCATTAGTTACATGAACAATAATTTTTTTACCATCGAGTAAAATAACATCAACATCACCATTAAACGGAACATTATCTCCAGTACTAACTTTAATAGTTATAACAACTACATCACCAGGATGCCCTGTAACATTAGATACACTGATACTAGTATTTAATTTTGAAATACTGAAATCAACCAAACTACTATTATCAAGAACATCATTTACTGTAGCTTTAGCATCATTAGTGAAACTACCAGCTTTAACTGCACTAGACTTAATAATCAAAGTAGCACTAGCGCCTGCACTTAAATCACCATAACTCCAAGAAGAGCCACCATCATAAGTCCAAAGCCCAAAACCACTATTAATAAGCACAACACCATTAGGAAGAACATCACTAACAACTAAATTGTATAAAGTACCATTACAATCATTATAAACAGTAATATTAAATATTATCTCATCACCAATGAAAAATTCATTACCTTTTACAATAGTTTTTTCAACATGGAATTTGACTGGTAAAACCTTAATCCAACCAAAACCTTTAGATCCAATATAAGTATCATTACCATCATAACTAGCATTAATACCAATTACATAGCCATTAACAAGATTTTTATCAACTGTAACCTTAAAACTACCAGTACCATCAACAATAGTAACCACTTTAGTAGTGTTTGCAGTATCATTTAAAGCAACATTAACATTACCATTAAATAATGAACCGTTTTGAGTAGTAACAGTAACAATAACAGTAACATCATCACCAGGATAAACAGTATTATTAAAAACGATAATATAAGTTTTAAGCTGATTAACAGCAACAGTAACATTGGCCTTATTATTACCAGTATTATTATCATACTCAGCACCACTAACATTCACAAAATTCTGAATATTACCAGTACCACCAACACGCACAACAACAATCAAAGTAGCACTATCACCTTTAGCCAAACTACCAACAGTCCACAAACCAGCAACATGATCATAACTACCAACACTAGCATCATCACTAACATAAACCAAACCCACAGGCAAAGTCTCATTAACAACAACACCAGTAGCATCATCAGGACCAGCATTAGAAACAACTACAGTATACTTAATAAAATCACCGTAATTAGGATTAGAAACATTAACAACCTTACTAACACCCAAATCAGCACTAGCATTAACAGCAACAGTAACATTGGCCTTATTATTACCAGTATTATTATCATACTCAGCACCACTAACATTCACAAAATTCTGAATATTACCAGTACCACCAACACGCACAACAACAATCAAAGTAGCACTATCACCTTTAGCCAAACTACCAACAGTCCACAAACCAGCAACATGATCATAACTACCAACACTAGCATCATCACTAACATAAACCAAACCCACAGGCAAAGTCTCATTAACAACAACACCAGTAGCATCATCAGGACCAGCATTAGAAACAACTACAGTATACTTAATAAAATCACCGTAATTAGGATTAGAAACATTAACAACCTTACTAACACCCAAATCAGCAGTTAAATTAACTGCAAAAGTAATGTTAGCACTTTTATTTTTAAAACCATCAAGAAAACTACAATTAACAATATTAGTTAAATTACCAGTTTTAAGTACTTTAAAAGTAACAAATAATGATGAATTTCCATAATTAACTAGATTATCTAATGTCCATACATTATTACCTTCATAATTCCAATTGGAAGGTAAAGTAGAAACATAACTTAATCCTTCAGTATTTAAATCAATTAATTTTAATCCATATAACGTAGTATTAACTTCATTAAATACAGTTATATTAAAAGTAACATTATCATTTATCTGGATAACCATACCCTCAATATATGGAATACCATTAACATGAGAAATAGTTTTATTAAGACTCCAGATATATGGAAGAACTTCTAAAATACCTTCAGTTGATACAGTTTTATTAGATATGGATTGAGTAGTTTCATTATAATATGCATATGTACATTCTGCAATAATAGTATAATTGCCGGGATTTAATGTTTTAAATACAGCACTTTCATTAAGAATCAATACTGCATTCTTACTAGTATTACCACTACCAAGAAGAATCTTATTACCATTAACCATGACATAAATCATGATTGGACCTTCATTTGGTATAGGATTAGCATCATCATCAGCTAAAACAATATATATTGTTTGAGGAGTTGAATTACCCTCATACATAGTTACATCAGTAATAGTCAAACCAGGATTAATATTAATACCCGTAATATTAGTAATTTCTTTATAATAAGTATCCTCTAAATGAGTCATACTAACTATAAACCATAAATGTGTATCTTGAGGAATATCATAACAAACATTACCTGCTAAATCAGTAACTGCAGTTTCATTAAATACTAAATTACCATGCCTATCCCAAACAAGAGTTACAATAGTTTGATTAAACTCACGGTTATCTTGATACATTATTGTACCATTTTGAGAGTTTTCCCATCCCAAAACAGGATTTACGCCATCAATGAAAATATGTAAGTTACTTCCATTATTGTAAATAGCATTTAATATATTATTTCCACCAGTTAAATTAGATTCAATAGTTTTAGTTACATCATTATAGAAAATAGGTAACCAATAACTCCAAGCTTGATTTTCAGTGAAATTACAGTTATAAATATAATTATTTGCTATAGAACTTGTCGGATCTATATAAATAGCAGAACCATTACGAGCAGTATTATAAGTAAAATTACTATCCTCAATATAACTATTACTACCAGCAATAAAAATAGCTCCACCAAGACCATCATCCAAAGCTTCTTCATCAGGAATAGCATTGTTTAACACAAAGTTAACATTGGAGATAGTAGCATCCCTACCATTTATATAAGCTCCACCACCATTAACAGTAGCATTATTATTATAAATAGTAGAGTCTTTTATAGTAGCATAACTTCCATCAATATAAACTCCTGCACCATTTTGGTCTGCAGTATTGTTAGCGACAATAGAATCGGATATAGTTACTCTTCTTCCTTGAATATAAGCACCCGCACCATTCACAGCAGTGTTATTAGCAATGACTGAATTGGAAACAAATGTATTATCACCAGCAACAATAGCTAAAGCACCTCCATTAGCAGCAGCAGAATTATTTCTAAAAATAGTATTTGAAATTTGAGTATTACTACCTTCAACATGAATTCCACCACCATCAGTATTAATAGCCTTATTATTAATTAAACTGTTATTATCAATAACAGTGTTAGAACCTTGAACACGGATAGCGCCACCATAACCGGCAGTATTGTTTTCAAAATTACAGTTCAATATTTTAGCATTACTACCACTGCCATTTACATCAATGGCACCACCATATTTACCGGCAAAGTTATTGGAAAAACTAGAATTAGAAATAATAACACCATCACTAGTACTATAAACTAACGCAATAGCTCCACCATAACCTTCTTCAGAAGAACCAGTACCATAAGCACTATTATTTATAAAAGTACAATTATCGATATGTGATCCGCCAACATGAAAATGAATACCTCCAGATGAAGGAGCAGAGTTATTTATAAAAGTACAATTTGCAAATGTCACATCTGTACTAAATAAACATGCTACACCACCATGTTCAGTAGCAGTATTATTAATAAATGTAGTATTAATTATATTAATATTACTAGAATATCTTTCAGAACGGAATGCTCCACCTACCTCAGCACTATTATTAACAAATAAAGAGTTTGTAATATCTATATTAGAAATACGATTTGTTATACTTGAATCAATATGGACTGCACCTCCCCAAAGATTTCTAGCTTCATTATTAATAAAAGAACAATTATCTATAGATACAGTTCCTTTCCTAATATTTATAGCAACACCAGCACCAGATGTTCCACCACTACCATAATTATAAGCATTCATAAATGTCAATCCAGTAATATGAACATTTCTAGAATTAATAGTTAAAATGCTTGGAGATCTTTCTGCATTTAATATTACCACATCACCATCATTTGCAGTTCTAATATCCAAGTAACCAAAATTAGGGTTCCACCAAGTAGTAGGCTCAATAACTAAATTTTTATTACCATATCCAGTATATGTACCTTCATGTATAATAATTTGATAATTATATCCGCCTCTCCTACATTGATCTAATGCGTCTTGTATATTTGAATATTGTTGTCCAGTACCAACATGGAAAACTCCATCAAATGTAATGCCGCTAGGAACAACAGACCTGAGTATAGGACTATCCAAACTAGTAGGTTCTGCAACAGATTCAATAGAATCAACCACATCAGACATATTTGACTTATCATTTGTATTACTATTTGAAGAAAATTTTTGAGAAATAACATCTTTATTATCCATTAAATCATATGAAATAGCATCTCCATCATTTAAACTAGAAGAACTTTTCAATACATTGGATAAATTAGAATTAACATTATTTATATCCGTAATATTATTATCAGTAGCACTAACTGAATTAACAGCAAGAACTAAAACGAATAATATTAATAATACAGATATAAAATTATTGTTAAATAATTTCATAAATTACCTCCAAATTACAATAGAAAAAAAGTATAAATTCATACTATTTTTCTTTATTAAATTTTATTATTCATAATATAAATACTCTAGGCACTTTGGGCTCTTGACTCTTTCAAAAACTTGTGTAATTTTTTGTTTTTAATTTTTTATGTTTAAGTAATTTAGTTTTAGCATGAAAATTTTTTAAAAATACGGAGCCAATATTATCATTTTTATTATTGTTGATTTAATATTCGTATTTTTGACGGGTTTTGTTATATGTTTGGATGATTAATTTTCAAAAAAATTTTGTTTGTAAACTGATTTTTGAATGATTTTTACATATTGGTTCATTTCAGAGATTTTATACATATATCCTTAACAGACCAACAGTCTCCTGAAAATAAAATCTACCACAAAACGAGCAAAATTAAACAAATCACAATTGATACTAATCAAAAACACTTATAACTCCTAATTAAACAGAGCAGCATATGCCAAAAATACCTGAAAAATTAAGCACAACACCTATTTAAACAAAAAATACATGATAAACAAACAACAATTTAAGCAAAACCACACTAAAAAACAAGTAAAAATATCTAAAAAGTGAAATTTAAGTATAAAACTAATTTTGAAATTCCATCAACCCTGTCCAAAAACGAAAAAAATCTTTTTTGAAAAAAGCTATTCAAAAATCAAATTATTGGACAGATTCATTATTAATAATACTCAAAACAACCAGACCCTTTTCAGTAAGTCTATACAATCTGCCACAATGCATTTCAGGATTAATCAACTCTATTAAATCATGTTCGTATAATTGTCTTAATGTTCTGCTAATATGATTATTTAACACGGAACTATCTTTTGCAATTTGGGAGGGTGTTTTTACATCATGACCGATTGCCTGAAGAACACGAACACGATAAGACGATTTTAAAATATACTTAACTGAATTATCCAACAAAACACCCTAATTTAATTTACTACATTACACATAAATCTTAAACCAATAAAATAATGATTTTTAAATGAAATATTTAAGTGTATTATGAATTTGCTATTAATGTACTATTTATGTTAAATATTATATATATCCATGCCTTTAAAGTAAAACAAAAGTATAGCATA
The DNA here is from genome assembly GCF_003814835.1 of Methanobrevibacter gottschalkii DSM 11977. Lineage (NCBI taxonomy): Archaea > Methanobacteriati > Methanobacteriota > Methanobacteria > Methanobacteriales > Methanobacteriaceae > Methanobrevibacter > Methanobrevibacter gottschalkii. The sequence goes on along the minus strand of NZ_RKRG01000003.1, from coordinate 276,453 downwards.
TGTGTAGAGATAAAAAACTATTAGAAAAAATAGCATATGTTCAAGGATCAGAACACAGGAAAAATATAATATTATATATGGAATATAATTTATATACTCCAAAAGAATTGGGAGATGCTATTGGCGTTCGCACAAATCATATTAGTAATCTATTATCACAATTAAAAAAACAGAATATTGTTTATTGCGCAACACCGAATATTCACAAAGGAAAATTATATTCCCTAACAGATGAAGGGAAACACATTTTTGAATATCTTAAATCAAAAGAAGAAGATAAAATAAATCGTATAAACAACAGCATTTAATAATCCGGCAAATTCTTTAACTAGATTGAATTAATTACTTATTTTATTTTTAAAAAAAGTTGAAACAAAAGAACTAATCAGATTTCTCATCTGATTCTTCAGTTTCTTCTACAATATCCCTATTGTAATATTTATATCTATAAGACATTTTAAATCCATCAAGAACTTCACGTTTAGGCCTTCTTTTAGGTTTTATATTAGGACCGTTCATATCTTTAAACTTATTTTGATGAATTTTAACAAGGCTTTTATTTTCCCGATGATATGTGGCATTTTTATGACGGGCATGTGGTGATTTATACATTCTTTTTCTAAGTAAACGTCTGCCACTTGTTACACGTCTTATCACAAGAATCACTTATCTATTTCTGTTTAAATTTTTAGTTGCAGACTTATCTAATGTAGCTTGAATTTCGTCAATTCTTTCAACAACGACTTTTATAGCCTGCTCTCCTTGACGGGTAGGATTAATACCCTGTTCAACGAGCAATGCATCTCTGATATCCCTCAATCTATCAATTGAATCAATTTTCATTATTGTACTATAAAACATAGAATTTCCTCCAATTTTATTTAATAATTATAGATTACATAATAAAAATATTTTATGTTTGAAAATAAAATTATATATTATGTTTGCAAATCAAAAAGTTATTTACTTGGCTGGGGGATGCTTTTGGGGTGTCGAGGCATTCATTTCCAGATTAAAAGGAGTTAATCAAACTGAGGTTGGATATGCCAATGGTAGAGATTTAGCACCAACATATGAAAAAGTTTGTAGCGGAAAAACTGGGCATGCAGAAACTGTTAAAGTAACATACAATCCTAAAATAATTACATTAGAAGAAATTTTAGAAAATTATTACAAAATAATTGATCCATTTAGTGAAAATCGCCAGGGAAATGATATTGGAACCCAGTACAGAACAGGAATTTACTGGCAGGAAAATCCGCAAAAGAATATTATTTTAAAATTTATAAAAGATAAACAAAAATTAGAATCAAATAGAATATCTATTGAATTATCTCCAATTAACTGTTTTTATGCTGCTGAGGAGTATCATCAAAAATATCTTGAGAAAAATCCTCAAGGATACTGTCATGTTGATTTAAATCTAATAAACAATGAAGAATTTAACCACTTAACTAAAGAGGAGTATGAAATAACACAGCTATCCATGACAGAAGCGCCATTTAGTGGCAAATATACAAACTTTTTTGAAGATGGTGTATATGTAGATGTTGTTAGCGGTGAAGTTTTATTTTCTTCACAGGACAAATTCGACTCAGGATGCGGTTGGCCATCATTTTCAAAACCGATTAATAAAGAAGCAGTTATAAAAAATAGAGATTATTCCCATGGAACCACACGTATAGAAATTAGAAGCGCTAAATCTAACTCCCATTTAGGGCACCTATTCTATGATGGTCCCGGAGGAAGTCCCAGATACTGCATAAATTCATCTGCTTTAAGATTCATACCAAAAGATGAAATTGAATAAACTATTTAATTATAAAAAATAAAATATGATATGATGAAATTAAAAGAAATTAAACATCCTGAATTGAAAAATCATATTAATATGATTTATATGCATGGTGAAAACCAAAATAAAACTGCAATTAATAAAACAGAAGAAGAAATTAAAGGTTATATCAGAAATAAAGAATTTATAATATCTATTGAAAATGGAAAACCTGTGAGGATTCCTTATGCAAATGACGGAGAGTATTTAGTTCCAATTTATACAGATGAAAAAGAGTACATTATCGCAATGGATTATTTTTCACTAAATGATATGGCTGAAAATAAGGAATATATAATTGAAAAATTAGATTACTTTAAAAAATTAAAAAAGGATCCTAATTTCTTAGGATATATTGTAAATATTGCAAGAGTAAGTTATATTATTAACCCTACTCTTTTATAAACTCTTTTTGAATATCTTTAACAATTTCAACAAATCTTTTTGAAACTTCATCATTAGGATCAATTACAGAAATTGCCCCTTCATTATTTGGTGCATCAGAAACTTTTTCTTCAATCGGCAAATCGCCTAAGTAAGTGATTTCCATTTCTTCTGCAAATGCTTCACCATTACCTTCACCAAATATGTAAAGTTTTTCATCACAATGTGGGCAAATATAGTAAGCCATGTTTTCAATAAGACCAATTTGTTTGATATTCATCATTTCAACCATTTTTACACATTTTAAAACATCCTCTTGAGATACAACATTAGGAGTAGTTACCATAATAACTGCATCTGCATCAGGAATAGTCTGTAAAACGGTCAATGGTTCATCTCCAGTTCCTGGCGGGTTATCAATGATTAAATAATCAAGTGAACCCCAATGAGCATCTGAAATTAATTGTTTAATAGCACCTGTTTTTTGAGGTCCTCTCCAAATAATAGGTCTGTCAATACCATCCAACAAGAATGCCATAGACATTACTTTAAGACCACTTGGAGCTACTACTGGAAACATGGAATGTTTATATTCTTCTTTTTTAGCTTCAATGAATGCTAATTTTTCTTCATCATTTTTGAAGTCCTTATCTGCCATTCCAGATTCAGTAATTTCTTTAAATACCTTGAATTGGTATTCATTGAATTGTTCACCATATAAATCCACACCCAACATTTTAGGAATATTCGGACCGTGAATATCTGCATCTAAAATACCTGTTTTAAAACCTAATTTTTGTAAAGTTTCAGCAATATTTGCTGCAACAGTGGATTTTCCTACTCCACCCTTCCCACTCATAACAACAATTTTATGTTTGATTTGGCCTAAATTTTTAGCCAGTCTTAAATCTTGTTCTATCATTTGTTTTTGCTGTTCAGGTGTCATTTGGCCTCCGTGACCATGATGACCATGTCCATGTGCCGCCATTTTATCATCTCCAAAATTTTTATTTAACTGAATTTTTTACTTACTTCTTCAACAGCAAGTATTAATGGGTCTGTAACCATTGAAACAGGTGGTGCATAAGCAAATTCCATATTACTTAAATCAAAACATGTTAAACCTTCAGTAATAGCTAAAGTCATAGTGTCAATTCTTTCAGCTACTCTTTCTTCCGCTATGATTTGACAACCAATAATAGTTCCGTTCCCATCACAGATAACTTTAATATCCATTGGTTTAGCATTAGGATAATAACGAGCTCTTGTAAGTGCTTGTACCTTTTGTACAACAGGCATGATTCTATTTTGTTGTGCAAAACTAGTAGTATATCCAACTGCACCAAATTCCAGATCCCCAACTTTTGAAACCATTGAGTTTAAAACCGGATTAAATTTAGATTTTTTACCACAAATAGTACGAGCTAATGTTTTAGATTCACGAACTGCAGTAGTGCCTAATTGAGAAATAGTATTTGAACCTAAAATTAAATCTTTAGATTCCACACAATCTCCAACAGCATAAACATCTTCTACTGAAGTTTCCATTCTGTCATTGACAAGAATTGCCCATCTTCCAATTTCACAGCCGGCCATTTCAGCTAAATCCAATTCAGCTCTAACACCAGTGGCCATGATAACCATGTCTGCATCATAGATATCTTCATCTCCAAAGCATGCCTTTTCAACTTTTCCATCACCAATTAATTTAGTAATAGGTTTTCCTAAAACAACTTGGATTCCTTCCATTTCAAGATATTTCACCAGAATATCAGACATATCTTTATCAAGAGACCTTGGAACTATTTGAGGTAACATTTCGCTTAAAATAACATTTAAACCTCTTTTTTTAAGTGCAAATGCAATTTCAATACCAATTAAGCCTGCACCAGTGACAATTGCACATTTAGCATCTTTTAAAGCTTCCTGAACTTTCATACCATCATCAATATTGCGAATTCTGAATACACCATCCAAATCAACACCCTGCATTGGAGGGATAAAAGGATTACCGCCAGTTGCAAGAACTAATTTATCATAATCCATGACAGTTTCTTTACCATTTTTTTGATAGGTAACTGTTTTTTTATTAGAATCCACAGCTGTAACTTCTGCTTCAATAATAACATCAATATTTTTATTTTTATAATCTTCAGGAGTTCTCATTACAATATCATCAAAAGATTCGATTGTACCGGACAATACATAAGGAATAGCACATGGGGAATATGCTACTTTATTATCTCTTGTGATGACTGTAATTTCAATATTTTCATCAAGTTTACGAATATTTGAAGCTGTAGATATACCCCCAGCTCCACCACCTACAATAATAACTTTCATCTTATCAAAACCACATATGATTTATACATTATAATATATATAAAAAAATAATATAAAAAGATTAAGGTTATACAATGAAAGAAATCAAATTCAATTTAGATGAAAATCCGTTTATTAATTTTCTATCAGCAAGATACTCAATGAGTGCTAAAATAAACGTTGAAAAATTATGGAAGTGGTGTCATGAAAACAATAAATCATTTTTTATCATGAGTCTTGGCTGTTTAATGAATGCTGTAAATTCAGTTCCAGAACTTAAAAGAAGAATAATTAATGGAAAAGCTATTGAACATGATTATCTTGATGGCGTAAGTCCAATAATGGATGAAGGAAATAAAATTTATAGAGAAATGAGAGTCAAAACACCACAGGAGTTTAATGACATTTTAAAATGGCATGATTATATAAAAGATTACTCAAAAAATATTTTAAGTGGAAAAGAAGAAGGATTTACTATTGAAATGGAAAAAAGAGATTTGGAAAATATTGCAAACTTTTCATGCATTCCTTGGGTTGACTTTGATATGATTACAAACTGTGTTTTATCCGGAAACCAAATTCAGCCATTAATTACTTGGGGAAAAGTTAATGAAAAGTATGAAATGAGCATATCCATTACGGTAAGCCATATTTTTGTTAATGGACGTGAATTAGGATATTTTTATGAAAATGCTCAAAAAGAGTTTGATAAATTTTAGATTTATGCTGACACTCTTTATAGAATATCCAATATCTGCAAGTTTGAATTAGATAATAGATTTTTTGCCACAATACTTGCAGAATATTTTAAAAAAACAATCAAAAAAAGTTGATGATTCATTTAAGGAAACATCAATATTATCTAACTATTGATGCCTTAAATAAATCAGCATTAATCAGTTATTCCTTATCAAGAGCAGGAATTCCTGTAATTCTTAAACCACCGTAATGGGATTTGTATTTAATGTTTAATCCTATTAACAATGGAGTGATTTTTTCGATAATACGTGCTTTTTCTAAAATGCCACAGTCAATTGTTTTGACTCCAGGTATTTTATCAATAATTTCAGCTGCAATTTCTTTAGATTCCTTATCATCACCTGCAATTAAACAGTCACAGTCAATTTCCTCTGGAATGTTTGCAAGATGTGAGTTTGAAATATTACAAAATGCACATATTACTTTTGCACCAGTTCCTTTTAATATAGAAGCTGTCCTTTCAGCAGCAGACCCTTCCATCAAATCAACGAATCTAAATGGTTTTCCACCAATAGCTGTTTCTAAAGGTACAGTTGCATCCATAACAATCTTATCATTACAGAATTCTTTGATTCCCTCAAGAGTCGGTTTTTGAGCAGCTAATGGGACGGTGATAATCAATACATCGCCTGCTTTTGCAGCATCTTCATTTGCCATACCAGTCATGTTCAAGTCATAGTCAGCAAATTCTTCTTTAGCTTTTGCAACTATGTCTAATGCTTTTTCTTCTTTTCTTGAACCAACAATTACTTCTAATCCAGCAATAGCTAGTCTTTCTGCGATTCCAAGGCCTTGTGGTCCAGTTCCACCTATAACACTTACAATCATTTTATCACCTTCTATTTTTTATCATACAGCAATCCACCAACAAATATTAAATATTCAGGCAGTTTACCATTATGAGCATAAAGTATCTTATATCCAAATAAGTCCTCAATAGTTTTATCCACATCTGCACCTAATCCTTCAAATGCATACCTCATTTTAACTGGCATTTTACAAGGCATTCCAAATTCCCTTGTACATCTCATGCAGAGATTGCATTTGCCCATATATAATCCCATTGAATCTTCATTTTCAAGCATATAAACATCATTCATTAATCTGCCTTTTATACGCTCAAATCTTTTTAAAACAAATTCCAGTTCTTTCTCTTCAAAGGTATGGTCCAATTCTTCTTTTGAAAAATCAATTTTAAAAGCAATAATTTTAAGTTTGTTATATGATTTCCATAATTCTTCTACATCAAAATCAAAGGGAGGATAGTTCCAATTATACCCTAACTCTTCCTGTTCTTCAATGCAAAGTTTTGAAAATTTTTCAAAATCAACATACTTTTCAAAATATTCCCCGACATCAACATCTGCAGTTAACTTTTTAATCTCAGACATAATTAATAATTTGGATAATTTATATAATAAAAGTTTCTAAATTAATTGAAATAATTACGATGTTTGTTCAGATAATAATTGATATATAAGTATCCTATTATAGAACCTACTGCCATTCCACAAACAATACTAATATGAGCCTAAAAACTGCAGACATCATTCAGGTAAAAAACTGAAAACATGCATGCAAATTATTAAGCATTTTAAAATAAGTTACTGATAATGATAGGTAAAGTAACCTATTAATTGCTTTTTTGAAGAATTTACAATTAAAACTATTTCAGTTTATTATCATGCATAGAATCATCTAATTATATGTTGTCCTGGATGGATAAAATCATCCAAGAACTCCTCACTAGAAATTTCATCAAGATCAATGAATTCATAAGTGTTAATAATGCTCTTTTTAAGGTTTTTACCAACTTTAATAAGACCAATGTGTTCAGAAGTAAAAATATGTTCGATTAATTTTAAAGCATTATTAAAATCCCTTTTTTGTGTGTGAACTAAGAAATCCTCTTGAATATAACAATTTTCACGACCGTATTTTTTAACAAAATTTTCACATGCTTTATTAAAGAATATTTTAGGTCCTACATTAACTTTAATATCATTTAAGTTTGATGATGCCATTTCAAGTAAAATTACACAAGAAAACAATTCATCACTCCAATAATCTGCCTTAAAAACATTGAATTCCTCATCATTTAACTTACGTTCAAGAGCTTCCGTTGTTTTTTTAAGCTGGGGATGAAGAGTATCAATAGGAATATTCGGAACATTGAATTTAATAGCAATAATATCACTATTTCTAGTATTAAACTCCTTAATTAATTCATTTTTGTTTAAATTTCGTTTTATTGGATAAAAATAGTTTTTTTTATTATCCGAGAATATATAATTACGAGCAGATTGAATAAATTCAGATAATTTATTAATTCTAAGTGCAGCTCCAACATTGCGATTCATATCAGTTGGATCAATAACAATTAAAGGATCATTGAATAATCTGGAAGTTCCATAATTTTCCAAATCAATGACATGGCCATATTGCCAGTTAATAGCTGATTTTAATGTATTTTCAAAAGTTCCATAATGAATAATTAATAATTCACACAAATAACCTGCAAATCCACCAACTTTAAATTCAGAACCATATGTTCCAGTCATTGCCATGAAACGCTTTAATAGTAAAACTTCATCTTCCTGTCCTTCAACCAAATTAGATTTAACAAAACGAGTGTGCAATATTGTTCTATCCACTGCAGATTTTAGCTGGCTTCCGTCTTCAATTGCATAGCATGGGACAATATCCACCTCATAACCTTCAATATCTGCAGTTACATAAGGGTGTGATGCAAAATGATGTTCTGGAACGCTTTTAAATTCCCTGCAACATTTATGAGCTAAATCAAGACCAGTTTCCTTTAAATACAATTTATCAGTATCTAATGGAAATGCTATAAAAATATCAATGTCGGATTTGCCTTTAAGAGCCGTGTTTTTAGCGACAGAACCAACTAGATTAACTTTAGCATTTATGTTATTTTCATCACACAAAACTTGTAAAAAATTAATTATTCTTGATGAAACTTCATTAATTTCTTTTGTTTCATCAGTTGTTGGTTTTATATCATTTAATATTAAACTATAATCCATGAAATCACAATTCAAATACTTTTAAATCTTCATAAATTGGTCCGGAAGGAGTTAGAGTAGATTTTTTTAAAGTAATACTGTTTACTGTCATCTCACCAATTTCAATATCACTAAATTCCCCGATAGTTGATCTGACTTGAACTTTATTTTTAGCTGATTTCATACGTCCAATAGTCAGATGTGTTGAAAAGTTTTTATCTTTACCGAAACCTAATTTAACAAATTCCCCATCAAGGTTATCATGCAATTCTTTGATAATTGAATCTTCATCAATTCCAATCCAAATCACTTTTATATGACTATAATTTGGAAATGCGCCACATCCTTTAATTTTTATATTAAAAGGTTTGAATTCAGATACAACATCTGCTATTTTATTTTCCAACAATTCCAAACCATCAGTGTCAATTTCTCCAAAGAATTTTAAGGTTAAATGCATATTATTTAATTCTACATACCTTATTTTTGCATCAATTTGTTTAAACTGTTTAATAATTTTATTAATTTTTGGTTTTAACCCGTCATCCAAATCTATAGCTAAAAATGCCCGTAGCTGTGACATGCCATAACCTCATTGTTCAATGATTGTCTCATCAATAGCAATTCCAAAATGACGTGCATTAGTTTCTATATAAACTTTAACTTTATCTCCCGGTTTAACATCAGCCACTGACAATGGATTGTTATTTTCATCAACTATTCTAATGGTTTCTGCATTTTGCAGGAGTGTTCTGATAGTTTTACCTTCATATTTTGCTTCAAGCAATAATAAAGGCCTTCTTTCAATTTTACTTCTTCCAACATATGCAGTTCTAGTTTCACCTTCGGTATTAACGATTAATATTTCATCTCCGGCAACAAGTTCAGATAAGTATCTTGTCTTATTTCCAGGAACCATCACATATGCTTGAACAGGGCCAGCATTTACTCTGAATGGTCTTGAAGCAACATATTCACTTTCAAGTGATTCTGAATGCACTAAAAACATGGATTTTGAATAGGAACCGATTAACATCCCTTCTCCAGGTTTCATCATGTCAGTTGTATCAACACATACCCTATCGCCTGAACCTAAGGGTTTTACTTTAGTTACAGTAGCTAGTTTTAATTCATATTTTACTTGTGATGCTTCAATAACATTTTGGGCGATTTTTTTAATATTATTGAAGTCATTTGCTTCAAATATTATGCCATCAGTTCCATGCTCTAAAGTTTCAAGGGCAACACGAGCACCATCCACATCACGAACAGCTGCAATAATCTTTACATCCAACTTCTGTAAATCGGCAATAATATTTTCAAGTGGGATAATTGTCCAGTCGGTACCAATTAAAATAATATAATCAACAATTGAACCTAATCTTACAGCTAATTGCTCATGGGCTTTATCAGTTATTTTTATATAGGCGCATACAGTTTTTCCTTCGCTTTTTGCTTTTTTTGCATTAGCAATATCAATTGAATCAGTGAAATCATCATTTAATTCAACAAAGCCATCTCCTTCACCATTAATACCTACCAAATAGATATCTGCATCATCAGTATTTGCAATGATTTTCACATTGCCAAGTTTCCTAATCTCTTCAATATCATCAAAATCCAAAACATAGTCAATACCTGATTCTAATGCAGTAGTGATCATCTCTTTCTTATCATCCCATAATTCATCAGGAGTACTTATCCAAGCGAATTTATTTTGCATTTAACCACCTATTTTAAGAATTCTAAAGCTTCTTCAACATCCAAATCATGGTGAACAACTTCAGATATTGCTCTTGTAATCTTACCCGGATTTTCAGCTTGGAATAAATTACGTCCGAATGCAACACCTGCCCCGCCAACATCAAGAGAATCTCTAACCATCTGCAATAACTCTTCATCAGTTTCTACTTTTGGACCGCCGGCAATAACTACTGGTACAATAGCACCTTCAACAACTTCCTTGAATGTATCAGGATCTCCGGTGTAGTTGGTCTTTACAATATCCACTCCAAGTTCTGAACCTACACGTGCAGCGTGTTTTACAAATTCCACATCATGTTCATTTTCCACTTTTTGCCCCCTTGGGTACATCATTGCAAGAAGAGGCATACCCCAGTAATCACAAGTTTCTGCAACTTGACCTAATTCCTGCAACATCAAGCTTTCTGTTTCACTTCCGAGATTGACATGAATAGATACCGCATCAGCTCCAAGTTGAATTGCTTTTTCAACACTTGTTACAGTTACTTTATCATTTGGATCCGGTGCAAGAGAAGTACTTGCAGATAAATGTACAATTAATCCAATATCTTTACCATAACCACGGTGTCCCTGTTGCACAATACCTTTATGCATTAATATTGCATCAGCTCCTCCCTGAGCGATTTCTTCAACAGTCTCATCCATATTTATTATACCCGGAATTGGACCGCTTGATACACCATGATCCATTGGTGCAATAACAGTTCTGCCAGTATTTCTATTTATGATTCTTTCTAAACGAATCTTTTTACCTATCATAATATAACCTTTTCATGTTTATGAATAATATATATGTTTATTAAAGTATATAAATTTTAATTGTACAATAATATACAATTTAATGTCTCTTTTGAATAAAATATTAAAGTTGATTTATAAAAATTGAATAAAAATAAATATTTACATGATGAATTATTGAAAAATAGGATTTAATTAAATTTAAGTGTAAAGTTTATAATTTCAATATTTCCCAAGATTCGGTGTCCATAATTCAAATTCTTTAATTTGTGGGGGAATTCCCGAATCATGATAAGAATCGAGAAATCCCTCACATGATTCATAATCCTCATCACTGCTCCCCGCCGAATTAAAAAATTCTAAAATACCCCTATTTCTAATTAATGTATGTTTTGGTTTAAATGTTGAGGACCAAATATAAAATACTTTAAAAACCGTATCGGGATGATATCCTCCACCTAAATCAATGGATAAAATATCACACTTTTGAATTCTTTTAAATACCTCAAGCAATGTTTCATGAAGACGTACATCAGCATTAATAAATTCCAAATTATCACACAAAATTTCATTCATTTTTATTGTTGCTTCAGGAGAATTATCAAGTGCCATTATCTTTGAATCTCTAAAATTATCCAATAGAATTTTTGTCGTATTGCCCACATGACAACCCAATTCTATTATCGTATCTCCATTTTGAGTTAAATCTAAGATTTGCTTTCTATAATTCTTTATATCATAGCTAAGTTTAATCATAAACAATACCATTATTATTTAATTTATCTATATGTAACTCTTCAATGTTTAATTTTTTAAATGTATCTTCATTATATGACAATGCAAATACTGTATTTCCAAGCATTGCCATTGAACTGCCTAATACATCATCAATAGATTCGAAATATTCAATCTGTTTTTTCACTTCAGGAGACATTAATCCAGTCTCACAGGAAAATTTTTTCGAAAAGATTAAAAAATTATCCAAACTAGGTTTTTCTTCAAATAATTCCAGATACTTTAAACCTACTTCTGAAATAATCTTTTTATAATTGGCATCCGTGATAATCTCTGATGTTTCAATTGGTCCAAAAGTTTTGTATGCAATATAAACATCCTGATTGAATGATTTGATTTCTCCAATACCAGGTGCACCGGATTTTGTTCTTAAAACTAAACCACTGCCTGTTTGAGCTATTACATCACCTAAACCCGCACCTAAATTAACTTCAGCCATATGTGCAATTTGACCGCATAATTCTTTTGAATAACCCAGATTAAGAAAATCATTTAAAGCCAGTGTTAAACTTAAAGCTGAAGCAGCAGATGTTCCAAATCCTGCCCCGATTGGAAGCTGAATATCCTGAATAATTTTAAAATTACTGTTATCCAAATTCAAAATTCTTAAGACTTCACAGACAATAGTGTCATCACCAAGATTAACTTCAAATTCAAAGTTATCTGATTCAATAACAGTTGTCATAACACCTTTTGTTAGTAAAAATCCAACTCCACAAGATCCATTTTTTAATTTGGACTCATGATTTTCAATATTAAAAAAACCGGTTACATGACCCGGAACAAAAACACTCATAATTATTAATTGTTAATCAAAATAATTAAAATTTATTATTTTTTAAATTTCCTTAAATCCAGTTTCCAATTTTTATAAGCAAGTTCCCTGTCAGTTTCTACCCAATCGAGGTTTTCGCTTAAAACTTTTTTCTTTAACACTTCAAGACTATGGGATTTCAAATCAGTTCCCCTATAGTGCCAGAAACCCTCTTTTTTATAAACATTTAAAAAACCAGTGACATTGTTTTTATCTATTTCAAGAGACTTTTCAACCAGATTTTTATCCAGTACACCCCATTTTAAACCATAAAGACCAACAAGAACTTCTAATTCTTTTAATGTTTGAGCTTTAAGTGATTTGCCTCCAAACTGATATTCCCAACTCATGTCATCTAATTGGTAAACATTCATGAATCCTGAAAATTTCATGATTATAACTATAGTTTAAAAGAATATAAATATTTAGTTTAGCAATATTGAATAAATATCTTCAATTTCATCCATATCCATTTTTAAACTCCTCATTGCATGCATTTTACCATTTAAGGATTTGATATAAAGTTCATCAACTTTAAAATGATTATTGAATATTTCATTGAAAGTACTTAAGGCATTTTCATATAAACCAATTTCATTAAAAATTAATCCTTTTTCCAGTAATTGATTTTTTTTAACATTGTTTGCATGAGATAGGCTTTCAGAAGCACCATCTAACTTCAATTCATATTGGCATACGCCACAGCCATAATATGCATAATCACTAATCTTTGCATTTAAAGACTCTTTAAAACATGCCAATGCATTTTCAAAATCGTTTAATTTAAGTAATGTTGTAGCTTTTTTATTGAGTAACTTAAAAAGTATTTTATCTTTAAATAGAGATGGATTAGCTAAAGCACCATCATATCTTTCAAGTGCTTTTTTATATTCTCCTTTTGCAAATAGTTCATCCCCAGAATAAATATTTAATTTTAATTTTGAAAAATTACTTCTTTCCTTATTGGAACAACTTAAAAGCAATTTATGATATTCAACATCTTTCAAATCATTATTCACTTTAATGGCACGTTTATAATATCTTAAAGATTTAACAAAATGTTTCTGACCAAAAAGAGCATATGATTTATTAATTAAAGCTTCTGCATACCCTTCATCATAAAACAGCACTTCATCAAAAGATTCTATTGCATTAACATATTTTTGTGAATTTAAAAAGTCAATACCTTCATCCAAAATGTTTTTAATTTCAATTTCTTTTAGAATATGTTCTTTTAAGAAAACTTTATTCAAACTAGATTTTTGAATTCTTTCAATGAATGGATCATTTTCATCCATCCAATTAGTTGAAACACCATCAAATTCAAATTTTATAATATTGTTCAAAGTTTCATAGTTAATTTTATCTGAAATATTATCTAAAAAAGTCATTATATAAACTTATGAAACTGATTTAATAAAAAGATTATGAAAATAGTTACTCGTAAAAAATTTGGGGTCTGGCAAATTTAATTTTTTGACTTTTCATCAGAAAATTTTTGACTTAATTTTTATATTTTTTAATAATTCATTTTAAAATATAATGAAAAATGCCAAAATATAAATTGTTGAAGGATAATTTGGAATATTGAAAGAATAATTTCAAATAGAAAAAGAATTAGTCATTGAAATAGTATGAACAAAAAAAAGTATACTTAAATGAATTATCATACAATTTAATCAGACTATACAATATTATTCATGAAATAAATAATTCAACAGAAGATTTAAAAAATTTATGAGAACTAAATCAATAATTCAGCAATTAAAACTCAGTAAGTTCTGCCAACACTTAAAAAAAGAAGAAAAAAATTAAGGAGTTTTATAATAATGAATCCTTAATTTTTATATTTATTTTTTGAATTTTCTAACAGAAGTCACACTAATCATTAAAAGAACCATGAGTAATGCTAGTAACGGATTACCAGTTGCTCTTGAAGTATCAACCTTATGAACATTAACCTCTTTGGTTTCATTATTAACTGTTTTATTAATACCATTAGTATTATTGTTAGTGTGATTTTCTATTACTTTGGTTTTGTTTTCAGTAGTGGTATTGTTAGTAACATTGGAACCGGCAGTAACAATATTTGTGAAATTTCCAGGTTTTAAAGTAGTAAATAAAATTACAAATGATGCTGACTCACCAGGATTTAAAACACCCTGATAATAGAAAGTATCACCTTTCTGTTTCCACATATCACCCCTGAAACTATGGAACCTTAAACCTTCATAACTATCTTCATGAACAAAAACATCACCAAGTTTACAATCACCAGTATTAGTCACTATAATTTCAAAAGATGTAATCTCACCAACAGACACAACAGGATCCAAAGTGATTTTTTCAACCTTCAAACCAGGATTATAAACCTTAGTAGTATTATTACCAGTTTTATTACCTGTTAAATTTGAACCTGCAACAACAACATTAGTCCAATTACCAGAACTAACAGCATCGAATACAATCTCAAAACTAACAGACTCACCAACCTTTAAAGTTTTACCATAAGTAAATTTGCCATTGTTGTATGACCAGTCGGTGCCTTTAAATGAACTGTAAGCAAGACCTTCTGGAGCTTTTTCAACGACAAAAACCTCACCTAAATCACAATCACCGGTATTACGGACAACAATAGTAAAGACAGTCTGATTACCAACATAAACAGTTCTATTCAAAGAAAGCTTCTCAACAGTTAGATTAGGAGTGTAAACAGTAGTGGTATTGTTAGTGGTTTTATTTGTAGTTTCATTGGATGATGAAATTATGATATTTGTGAAATTACCGGATTTTATTGTTTTAAATACAACAGTAAATTCTGCAGATTCATTAATGTTTAATTGTTTTTTGTAAATCCATTTACCATTGTTATAATTCCAATTATTTCCTTCATCAATATATGAATCATAAACTAAACCATCATACTCTTTTTCAAATACAGTAACACCATGGAGAATTGTATCACCAATGTTTGTTACTCTAATTATGAATTTTGTTTTATTTCCATTAATTACAGATTTGTTTAATGTAATTTTTTCAACTTTCATGTCATAATTGTTTCCCATATATGTAATATTAAATAGGAATAAATTTTGAGTTGTTGAACTTCCAGCACTATAAAAATCAAATAATACTTGAGTACCATTATCCAATATTAAACTAGCATTAGAATCAGGTACACGGAATCCAGAATTATATAATGCAATTACTTTTTTAGTTAAATTGTTATTACTATTTCTAAAATCACTGTCTGTAAAGTCCCATAAACTGTAAGTTATATTGTCTTTTTTATCTGAGAAATAATATTTATAAATTAAAATCTTTAAGTATTCACTAACATCTTCACCAGTTAATTGGTTATGTGCTAAACTAAGATTATTTAATAAATATACATAATCAGGGAAATTTAATGTTCTTTGTAAACAATATCCTTTTAACCCATCTTCTAAATCAACCAAATAAGTAGTACCATTAATAGTATTCACTTTTACTGTATTAGCATTAATATTTTCTATTTGATTAGGGCTTAAAGTATTATTGCTTTGACTTAATTCATTTAATACATAGATTTCTTTATCTTCTAATGCATCATTATCTATAAATTTATTATTTTCAATAGTTGCATTTTCAGCATATACAATTCCATAACCTCTAGATGTGTTATTTTCTAAATTGTTATTATTTAAATGTAAATTTCCACTAATAATTGCAGATCCATCATAAGCATTATTATTAATGAAATTAGAATTATTAACACTAGAATTTCCAGTGCTGAATAATCCTCCACCATTCACTGCAGTATTTGAATCAAAATTTGACCCATTAATATTAGCATTAGAGAATACATAAGCTCCTCCACCATTATATTCTGCAGTATTATTAACAAAATTATCTCTATTAGAATTCAACACATTAGCATAAACTCCACCACCATAATATTTTGCATTATTGTTGGTGAAATTAGAATTATTAACAGTAAGTTCATTATAAGCACTTATTGCCCCACCAAGTTCACCTGCATAATTATTTATAAAATTGGAATTATCTACTTCAACATCTTCTACAGAGAATATTGCTCCACCATCACTTTCAATAGCAGAGTTGTTGATAAAAGTTAAATTATTAACAACAATTTTTCCATTAGAATATATTGCTCCACCCTCATTGTTAGCAACATTGTTGGTAAAATTTGAATTAGTAATATTAACTTCTGATTGAGCACGTACTGCTCCACCAGCACCAGCATAATTTTTATTGAAGCTAGAATTATCAATTTCAATACTCTCTCTAGCATATGCTGCTCCACCACTTTTTTTAGCAGAGTTATTGGTAAAATTAGAATTGTTTATATTGCCAGTACGATATGATGAAACTGCTCCACCATCACCATCAATAGCAGAGTTATTAACGAATACAGAATTATTAATTAAATATTCATTGCTGGAGTATATTGCCCCTCCACCATTTAATGAAGTATTATTAACAAAAATTGAATTATTTATGTCAACATTTGGAGTATATAAAGCTCCACCTTGACCATTTATAGAAGTATTATTAGTAAAAATAGAATCAACAATTGTTAAATTATCATAAGCTCTTATAGCTCCACCAGAACCATCTGCAGTATTATTAATGAAATCAGAATGAGTAATACTAATGGTGTCTGCTATTGCTGCTCCACCAACATCAGCTGAATTATTTACGAAAGTTGTATTGACTATGGTTAACTTTCCATCTCTAAGATATATTGCTCCACCATAAGAACTTGCAGTATTATTAATAAATCTACAATTAATTACAGTTAGGGCTCCTGAATTAAATGAAATTGCTCCACCATTTCCAGTAGATTTCCCATTTATAAATGTTAAACCATTTATGGTTATATTTCTATTATTATTAATAGAAAAGACATTACCAGCTCTATTTGCATTTATTATTGCATTTCCTTCATTAAAAGCTTTTAAAACTAAATCTTTATTTAAATTTACATTTACAAGATTATAAGTTCCATCAAGGAAAGAAATTGTATCGCCTGATTGAGCATTAATGTATCCATTAGCCCAGTTTGTTGGATTATTACTAGTCAAACCATCCCCAGTACCATCAGAACTAATATAAATTATATTACCTGCTCTTAATGAACCGGAATTTAATTTAAAATTATTTTTAACATTATTCTCTTTAGTGGAAAGAATGGAATTATTAGAATTAGTAATACTAATAGTTTTTTCCTCAATATTTGTGTCTTTTCCTGCATCAGCATCTATATTTGTATCGAACGTTTTATCAATATTAATACTATTGAATTCGCCATTGGAAATATCAAAATTAACATCCATTGAATTCAAATTAGTATCTTCTATTGTCGCATTATCATCCACGTTTAATGCAGATACTGAAGAAATAGTTAAAAATAATGAAAATATTAATAGAAATACTAAATAATTATTTTTCCTCATTTTTTTAACTCCTTATTTTATTAGACAAAACCAATTTATTTAACTCCATTTAATATAAATATGGTCTATTTAACAGATTTATATCCAAAATAGCTAATAAATACCCTGTCTAATATTTTATTCAGATTGCAAATGAAATATAACACTTTAAATAGAGAATATTTCAATTTATAATAAACCAATACTAAATATCAATCTA
Organism: Methanobrevibacter gottschalkii DSM 11977; assembly: GCF_003814835.1. Classification (NCBI taxonomy): domain Archaea; kingdom Methanobacteriati; phylum Methanobacteriota; class Methanobacteria; order Methanobacteriales; family Methanobacteriaceae; genus Methanobrevibacter; species Methanobrevibacter gottschalkii. The sequence goes on along the minus strand of NZ_RKRG01000003.1, from coordinate 258,356 downwards.
TCATAACTAGATTTAAACAAAAGATTTTATTTAAATCATTTTATTATATATATATATATATATATATTTGCATGAATATCAAATATTTAGTTGATTTTTTTATCCAATTTATAATGTGCATAGTAGTTGACACTAAAAATTATAAATAATGATTATACCATATTTAGTCAAAAATTAATTGAAAAATATTTGGAATTATTTGAGATTCAAAAGGAAATTAAGAAGTTAAAAAACCACACGAGTTTAAATATATGCAATTCTAGATATTTTATAGGATAAATACATAACACCATAAATAAACATGGAATTAATCAAGGAACAGCATATAATTGAATAAAATAATGAAATGAATGGATAATGAAAGTATTAAAAAGAAAAAAAGGTTCTAAAGATCAATCCAAATTAATAGACGAACAATTCATAATTTTAGACAAAGCAAATCAAGAAATAATTTAAAACTACACAATAAGTTAAACATACGATGAAAATATTATTCAATGCTGATTATAGTTTTCGAAGTATATACCATAATGAAAAAAATTAGACTATACTTACACAAAATCATGCCAAATTTACGCTAAAATGCCAAAAAATCTGAAGAACAATTAAAAAAACACATGACATTAAGATTTAGAAAAGTAAAACATTTGAAAAAAAATATATTTTAAAGACTTTTAAAAAAATCCTTTAAATTTCAAAATAACTCAAATCCATGCTAAAAAATCTTCAAAAATCAATGATATTACCCTATTTTTTGATAAAAACTTACAAAATCAATTAATAATAAAAAAAGTAATTATAAGGAAAGTTATAACTCTCCTCTCTGGCGCCTTTCATCTAATAATCTAAGACCTAAATCTCCCAATTTATATTTTTGTATTTTACCACTGGTGGTGAGTGGAAATTCATCAACAAAGAACACATATTTAGGCACTTTATATCTTGCAATAGATCCAATGCAGAAATCACGAATGTCTGCTTCAGTAACATCATCAAAACCATCCTCTTTAATAATAAATGCCCCAACGATTTCACCATATTTTTCATCAGGAATCCCTGCCACTTGAACATCTTGCACACATTCATTAGTGAATAAATATTCTTCAATTTCACGCGGGTAAATGTTTTCCCCACCCCTAATAATCATGTCTTTAATACGACCGACAATTGAATAATATCCGTCTTCATCTACTGTTGCAAGGTCTCCGGAGTGTAACCATCCATCAGGTTCTATTGTTTCTGCTGTTTTTTCAGGCATGTTATAATATCCTTTCATAACATTGAACCCTCTGCACATTATCTCACCTGTTTCTCCAACGCCCACTTCTTCACCAGTCTCAGGATCAACTATTTTTACTTCAATATTTGGAAATTTACGTCCCACAGTATTGATTTTTTTCTCAAATGAATCGGCAGCATTTGTTTGTGTGAAACCCGGTGCCGCTTCAGTAAGTCCATATACACTAGTAATTTCTTTCATGTTCATTTTTTCTATTGCATCTTTCATTGTTTCAACAGGACAAGTTGATCCTGCCATAATACCTGTACGTAATGAAGACATGTCGAACATATCGAACATTGGATGGTTCATCATACCAATAAACATTGTAGGTACACCATAAATAGCTGTACATTTTTCTTTTTGAATGGAGGATATGGCAAGCAGCGGATCATACTCTTCAAGTACAACCATAGTGGAACCATGAGTAATAACCGCCATTACACCAAGTACAGTTCCAAAACAATGGAAAAGAGGCACTTGTAAAAGTAATTTGTCATTAGATGTATAATTCATATTTTCCCCTATGTAATAACCATCGTTTACAATATTACGGCTGGTTAACATTACACCTTTCGGAAAACCTTCAGTTCCAGATGTATACTGCATATTGATTACATCATTTTGTGAAACTGAATCTTTAATTTCCTGATATTTTTCTCCATCATAACTCATGCCCAGTAATAATAACTCATTAGTATTATACATTCCACGATGTTTTTCCTGACCTACATGGAACACGAATTTTAAGTGAGGAAATTTTTCAGATACCAAATGACCTCTTGCACAAGTTTTAAGTTCAGGTACAAGCTCACTTATAATATCAAAATAGTTAATATCCCTAAATGCATCAGTCATAGCTAATGCTCTCATATCAGATTGGCCAAGCACATATTCCAATTCATGAGACTGATAAGCAGTATTAACAGTAACAATTGTTGCACCAATTTTTGCAGTTGCAAACATGTAAGTTAACCATTCAGGTACATTTTTAGCCCATATGCCAACATGATCTCCTTTTTCAATTCCAATAGCTAACATTCCTTTTGCTAAATTGTCAACTCTTTCATCAAATTCTTTATATGTAAATCTTAAGTTCCTATCCGGATAAATGATAAATTCATGATCAGGCTGCTTTTCAACCATTGATTCGAAAAACTTCCCTAACGGCAGTTCAGTAAATAATTCACTCATTGGAAAACCTCCATTTTTTTAATTTCAACATTATTCATACTTGTAAAATATTCTTGCAAACACAACAACAAAGAATGCAAATCCAAAATACTTGTGAAAAATCTGATTAAACCATTGCTAATTTTTTGTTGTTTTAATTCTATCTCAAACATTTTATCAAGCCCTCTATCTAATTTAATATGGAGTGTATAATACTGCGAGTATTTTTGCTTTATTTTCGCCACTTGCGTGAAGATGGTGTGGCACTACTGAATCATAAAAGATGGTATCTCCTTTTCCAATAGTAAATGAATCTTTTCCATAAATTACTTCAATTTCACCTTCTAAAACATAAATAAATTCTTCACCTTCGTGAGAAGATAATTCTTTTTCACCTTCTTCAAATTCAATATCAATTATGAAAGGATCTATGTTTCTATCAATTTTACCTGCACCTAATGAGTGGAATTCTAAATTAGTTGCATTAGTTACATCTTCCCTACCTGAGAAGTAAAGAGAATTTTCAGTTTTTCCGTTTCTTGTAACTACTGGACCAAGTTCCGGAGTATCATCTAAAAATGTGCCTAAACGTACACCTAGTGCCCTTGCCATTTTTGTTAATGGAGTGAGTGATGGAATAACCTCTCCAGATTCCATAGCTTTTAAAACTTCAAGTTTTACCCCACTTCTCTCAGCAAGATCTTCAATAGTCATGTTCTGTCTAGCTCTTATGTCTTTAATTTTTTTTGCAAAATTTTCATTTGTCATATTTTTCACATCTTAAATTTTGGATTTACTTAAAAAAATCTAAGTATTTATAACTTTATTCAATTAAATATATAAAACTATCTCAAAATTAAACAAATAATTAATTTTTAAGGGTAAAACTAAAATAAGTATTCAATTTTTAAGAAAAAATTATTGCTTCAAAACTTCATCAATTCCGTTATGAAATTTTTATTTTCTACGGAGGTGTCCGCCAAAACTAATTTTTTTTATTTTGAATTTTTTATAACTGCGTTATAATTTTCTTATTTTGTTAATTTTTTTCATTAAATTAATTAGAATTTAATTTTAATTATTTATTATTCATAATTTTTAATATGGATTATAATGATTTATTTATATTTGATTTTAGTCATTTTTAGAATAGTAATATTTATATACTATGATGTACATATTTTATATTAGATATGAGTTATTATGTGTTGGTTATTTATGGTTAGTAAGAAAGTTATTAAGAATCAGGCTGAATTAGGCATTAGGACTTATGATTTTAATGTTCCAGAGAATCATATTTCTCGTTTTGTGGTTGATTTTATTGAAGAATTTTATCCGATTTTGGGAATTAAAGAGAATAAGAAAAAAGGCGGTAGGCCTTCATATCCTCCATGTTCCATGTTAAAATTACTTGTTTATGCAAAAATAGACCATATTGAAAGTGCTAGAGTCATTGCAGAAATGACAAAGTACCATGACATATATAAATTCGTTTGTTAGAATTAAACCCTCTGAACGTTCAATTCAAAGGTATCGTGATGAATTTGGACGTTATTATGAAGTATTGCTTCAAATGACATTAAAAATGGCCGTAAAAAAAGGATTCACTGAATTTAATCATGTTGTAGTCGATGGGACCATCAAAAAAGCATTCAATTCTAACCAAAATATGATCAGCAAAAAAGAAACCAATTTGCTGATCCAGTTCTACAAAGGACTGGAAGTTGACTCTAAAAAGCTTGAAAAACTCAATAAACCAGCTCAAAAAATACTAAATGACAAGGAAATGTCCAATGATGAAAAATTAGAAATATTATATGACATCAGAACTCAATTCAAAATCACAGGACAGGATAAAATACCAATGAATGATATTGAAGCACGCATGATGAAAGGCAAAAAAGGAAACTTCCTGGTTGCTTATAATATCCAATCTGCAGTCGATTACGACACCAAACTAATCTGCGCATTAAACGTCACACAAAACCCTACAGACCATTACCAACTACCAGAAGTAGCTGACAAAGCAATAAAAAACATAGGAAAAGTACCAAAACACATGAGTGAAGATACAATATATTTAAATTAAATAAGCCTATCATACTTTGTAAACAAAGGAATAGATGGATTAATACCAACAAGAAAACAATCCAAAGAAAAAATAGGCAAATTAAATCCAAACCAATTCCATAAAGACCACTTTTACTACATATCCGACCTAGACTTATTTATGTGCCCAACAGGACAACCAATGTACTTCTACAAAAAATAAACACAACCAAGCGAAGAACCAGACAAACCTGACAAAATAAAAAGACTCTACAACAATTATACTGCATGTAAATACTGCATTCACAGAAAATCCTGCTTAACAGACAAACAAACACATAAAACCATCACAGAAAACAGTGGCAGATTAGAAAGAGCAATGTTCTTCAAAATGGAAAAAGAAGAATATAAAGAAGAATTCAAAAAAAGACCAAGTGTAGAAGGACCATTCGGAATATTCAAAGAACAATACCATGTAGAACAAGAAATAGTAATCGGAATGGTAAAAACCGGAGAAAGACTCAACCTAGATGCACTAGCATACAATATAAAAAGATTATATAATCTTATTCAAGGAGAACAAAATAATAAAGAAGATATTGTTGATTTTTGTGAAAGTATATCCACTACACACCAATTAAAGCTTGATGTGACCATTTACTAGAATCCACACTCAAAAATCATTTTTGGCGGACACCCACGGAAATATAAAAATATTTCTTTAGCGAATAGATAATCTAAAAAAACAATAATATTTTTCCATTTATTAAAAGTGATTTAAAATCATTCAATGAATAAATATATTAATAATTGTACTTTAAAACAAGAAAAAATAATTATATTATATTATTCAATTAATTAATGTGGAGATTTCATCATCTCTGCAAAAAATCATGGAAAATGATATTAGTCTTTGAGAAATAAGGTCAGTGCTCATCTGACCTTATATATTATCCCTAAAATTATTAATCATAAACATCAAATAATAGCATAACAGGTGATTAAATGGAACTTGAAGAATATCTGGAATATGTAAATAGCGGAAAAAGAATTTATGCCGGCTCCACACAACATTTATTTATGCATGAATCCTTGAATAATGCATTGAAAATTACTCATAAAATCAATAGTGAATATCATACTCCTGAAGAAATTCAAAAATTATTTGCTGAATTAACAAATAAACCTATAAATAAAACATTAGGGTTAATTCCTCCTTTCAATACTGATTTCGGTAAAAATATCCATATTGGAGAAAATGTTTTTATAAATTCAGGATGCAAAATGCAGGATCAAGGTGGGATATTCATTGATGATGAGGTTTTAATAGGTCATAATGTATGTCTTTTAACATTAAATCATGCAAAAGAACCTGAAAACAGAGCAGACATGTATCCTTCCCCCATACACATTGAAGATAAAGTTTGGATTGGTTCAAATGTAACTATTCTTCCAGGAGTGACTATCGGTAAAGGAGCCATTGTTGCAGCAGGAGCAGTTGTAACTAAAAATGTTGAACCAGAAACTATTGTTGGAGGAGTTCCGGTAAAATTTATAAAAAATGTTAGTGATGATTAGTCACTAACAAAAACATCAAAATAATCAAAAAAAGTATCTCTAAAATTAATTTTAAAATAAGAATTATAGCAATTGTTTAAATTATTTTTTAAAAAAATATACATTAACATAAAACAAATCATTCCTGCTTTTAATTTTAACTTATTAATTTAAACATTTATATTTAAGTAAAAACATAGATTTAATTAATTTAATAAAGGACTGTTATTATGCTAACCATTAATCAATGTTATTTAGATTTTGTGGATAAAATCTTAAAACAAGGAAAAGAAACTTATAAAGACTCTAATCATCATTTAATAGAAAGTTTAGGGAATTTTTATATAATTGATGATCCGTTAGATTTGAAATTCAGAGCTAAATATCAACATTACACTACAAAAATGATGTTAGATGACATTAAATCTGGAAAATTTGACATAGAAGGTTGTCCTATTAAAAGCGATGCACTTTATGAATATGTAAAATCCGCAGAAAATCCGGATGATCAGGGATTTGTATACACTTATCCAAATCGTATCTTTGCACATTTTGATGTTGATCAGTTTAACACAATGAAAAAAAGAATATTGACAGCAACCGGTTCAAATCGTGCAGTAGCCGTTACAATAGACCCTGAACTTGACGCTGATAGAGAAGATATACCATGTCTCCAATTTTTACAATGTATTGTCCGTGACAATGAACTAACCATTCACTGCATATTCAGAAGTAATGATATTTTCGGTGCATTCTACTCCAATATGTTTTTCATTGCATATTTAGGCCTTAAAATGAAAGAAGAAGTAAACAAAGAAATTGTTGGTGAAAAGCTGAACTTCGGTGGAGTTCACTACCATTCAACCTCAGGCCATATTTACAATACTGATTTAAAGGCAGCCCGTAAACTGATAAAAACAAATAAATAAGGTTATTATTAACCTTATCTTTTAATTTTAATGGTATTCTTTATTTTTTCACTACGATAACTAGTAATTATTGAATATCTGGTAATTTTATATTTTTTAGCAATCTTTAAAGTAGCTATTCCATATTTATTGGTTTTAACTTTGTAGGTTTTGCCTCTGAATTTGAAATTGATTGTTTTATATTTTAAAATCTTGCCTTTGTTATTCAATAATTTGGCTGTGAATTTGCCTGTTTTTCCTTTTTTGACTGCAATACTTTTAGTTATGATTGTTGGTTTAACACGAATTTTATTGGATACTTTATATCCTTTATAATTGGCAGTTATAGTGTATTTTCCAGGTTTTAAAGAAATTTTTAGATATGCATAACCTTTTTCATTAGTATATCTATAATATGTCTTGCCATTCACTCTAAAAGATATTTTAAGATTTTTCTTAACTTTTCCATAATCATCTGCAACTTTAACTTTATAATTTCTACCAGCACCATAATACATTGAAAAATCTTTATTTTGAGTTATTCTTGAGACAACTTTAATTTTTTGGGTAGATTTCTCACCTGTTTTTGTATTGATAACTGTTATAGTGTGTTTTCCCGGTTTTAAATTAATATTGTATTTAAAAGCACCATTAGAATCAGTATGTGCATAATTTGTTATGCCATTAATAACAAGTTTGAATTTACAATTGGATAATGGATTTCCATTATTGTTTAACAATTTAATTGGATATTTTGAATTATAGGTATAAACGGTATTTTCTGGAATGGAAATTGTAGATTTGATAGTGATTTTTTTAGTAACATTATAATTATCAAAATTGATAGAATTAAACCCAATTATAACATCATAAACATTAGGATATAAGTTAAATGTAATTGCGGCAATACCATTTTCATTAGTTATTGCAACATATTCCAGATTATTGATTTTAAATTTAACTTCCTTATCTGCAACCGGTTTTGAGTATATGTCAAGCAAAGTTATGGAATAAGAATTTTTATTATAATATGAAACCATGTCACTTGCTTTAATTGAAACCTGCTCTGGACAAAAAGTTATATCTGAGAAAGATTCGATAAATCCGGCACCGCTAAAAGAAGCAATGATTAGTTTATTTTCATTTCCATTAAAAATATGAATCAATTTTGCAAATCCATTATTAATTTTAGCAATGTAATCTTTTCCTTCAATATTAAAAGTGACTTTACCCGTTTTAATAGGATTTCCATACTGGTTTAAAACTTTAGCAGTTATTTCAACTGGATTATTCTCATCTGTAATTGTTAGGACAATAGTGGAGTTAATTTTATTCAATACCGTGAATGCTTTAATACAAGCTACTTGCGAATCATTATATGTATGGCCAGGATATGTCCATCTTACATCAAATAAATCAATCCATTTTTTCCCATCATAACTAACATATGAAATATTTTCACCATAAAACAGATTATTAAGAGAAGCTATTTCTGATATCGGAACCCCTGCATCACCATCAACAGTTATTTTAAATTCAATTTCAAAAATGTCACCTTTTTTAAGAATTATGAATCGGTTTAATTCAATTGTTGAGTAGCTTGCACTAGAATTACCTGATTGAGTTAACATCAGTTTATTATTTACATAGATTGACAAATCCCATGAAGTTTCTTTTTGGAAGTATGTAGAAACAGCGGTTAAATATTCATCGTCAGTCGCTGTAAACTTATTTTTATACCAGACACGATCCGATGAATTCAATAGATAATCAGTCATTCCTGGGATATCATATTGATAATTTTTATCATATTTAATCGAATCTGCTAAAACAAATGTGTAAGTAACAGATGAAGTATTTATTGGTGCTAAACGTGCATCATAATAAGAAACATAATAATATCCGCCATCACCACTACCAGTACCCCAACTGTTTTTAATTATCCATGCTCCATCTCCTGGAGCCTTTTTAATAAAATTATTTTTAGAATAATTATCATCCCATCCGACAATAACTACTGCATGATTAGAACCCGAAGCATATTCATAATTATAGTAATTTTCACCATTAGCATATTTCTCTACTTTCCAAAATACACTTGTTGAAACAGCACCATGTTCAATGATAGCTCTTTTTATTTCATCATTATCAGTATAACTATTTCTTTTTAAAAATAGAATATTTTGAACATGAATAAAACTGTCAAGTACTGGTGATAATGCAGATGACTCATAATATGAATCATCACTTTCATTTATAGCTCCTAACCAGGAAGTAAGATATCCAATGCCCATTGAAGTATAGCCCCCATCATTAGGAGAAACTTTCCATCCATAATTGGAGTATAATGTCATTAGATTTTTCATGTTTTCTTCAGAAAGGTTATATGCATTTCCTGTAGCTTTTAAAATACAGGATTCCAAACTAGCTATTGCTGCAAATGCCCAACAATTACCCCCAGATCCCTGATTTTTTACAGAAGTTGTCTGATTTAATTCTCTTAAATCATAACTGCTTGGAAGATTACCTATATGGGATCCATTATAATTAATTAAAACATAATTATTATTTCCAATAGTTAAATTAGACAACATAGTTTTATAAAAATCATTATTAAAACTTGCAGAGTTATTTAAAAATAAATTATCAGGAATGAAATAATTTTTATTAGAAATTATATAAACAGCTCCACCAATATTTAAAGCGTTGTTTTTAATGAATTTGTTTGATGAAACATTCACTGAATGTGGTGAGTCAATAAATAACGCACCTCCATCAGATGCTGTGTTATTTTCAAATGTGGAGTTCATAACAATATAATAACCATAAACTGAATAAATAACCCCGCCACGATATTTTGCTTTATTATTCCAAGCATTGAAATTAGTTAAATTCAAATTTGTATTGAGTGCAGTTATTGCACCACCGAAAGTGGATGAAGAATTTGAAATACTTAAATAATTGGCAAGAATATCTGAATCCATACCATATATTGCTCCTCCAGCATCATTTTTTGCATGATTATTTGTGAAATCAGTATTTATAATTGTTAACTTTGAATTTTTCTCACAATAAATAGCTCCACCATAATAATTAGCATAATTTCCAACAAAACTTGAGTTACAGATATTTAAATTAGAATTATTTGAATAAATAACTCCAGCATACCTATTTGCATGATTATTTAAAAATGTACAATTAGTTATAGTTACAAAAGTATTTGGGTTTGACTTTAAAACTCCTCCAATGAATGATGAAGAATCTTTAAAAATTGAATTAACCAATGTTATATTTGCATTATTGGTTATTTTAGAATTAATCAGAGTTACATTTTGAATTATCAAAGAACCTTTAATATCAAATTGAATATTTTTTATAATAGTTTTTTCACTATTTTTACCGATTACAGTTAAATTACTAAATTCTTTATTAAATCCATAATATATTCCATCATTTAAATAGATTGTAGAATTATCTATAACTCTGTTACTCTTTAACTGTTTATAAGGAAAATCCAATGATCCATTCCCCAAATCATCATCAACATTAGCATCAAAATAATATGAATCAGATAACATTACATCATTACTGTTTAAACCTAAATTTGTTTGATTATCCGCAGCATATGCAGTTGGAATAAAAACAATTAATAATATTAAACATATGATAATAGCTTTTCTAATTTTGTGCAATTATATTTTCCTCCTTTTTAAATAATTTAATCGCAAAGCGATATAAAATTATATTACCATATTATTATTTTAAACTACATCTTATAAATAATCTAGTAAATTTTAGAAAAAATAGTAAAAATTAAAAAAATTAATGAAATTGGTTTGCTATTCATACAACAATTTACTCTCTTCCAATAACTTCTATCTTCAATAGTATCAGCTTACAATAATTATTATATTACAAAAAATTTGAATAATTTAACGTTTTTGATTTTATATCTGCAAATGTATCTTCAATTAGCAATTTTCCATTTTTAAATACAGTTCTGAGACAATCATCACCATATCCATCAATTGATATTGTTTTAAATGAATTATTTTCATTAATTAATTTAAACCTACCTGTTTTAGATTTTTTACTGGAATCCAATGGATTTTTATAAATATCAAACCACTTGCCATCACGTAATTGTGCTGAACATTTAAATGCATTTCTCTGAGTATCACGATTTACATAGGTGTGAAGGCCTCCACCCATACCAAAGATAATGTTTTCAGCCGCCCAGCCATTAGATTTCATTGCAAATAATATATCCCTAATTTTATGATAGTCTAAACCATCACCCCATAAAAGACCAATATTTGAATCAAATACCTTATAACCTTTGTCAGTTAGATAAGATCCGAAACCTTTTCCCAGGATATTCAAACAGTCAATTGTTGTTGATACAGGTTCACCACTATCCGGTCTAAATACAACTTTATTTCCTTCAACTGCTAAAAAATCATTTATAGCTTTATTTAATTGGCTATCTGATTTTCCAGCTTCGGTTAAAAAATTTTTATAATCATATGAATCTATAACCATAGACAATATTCCATTTTTAGCATTATCAATTACATTCAAAATTTGATCAAATTCACCTTTAGGACCTAATGAAGTCATTACACTGTGTTCCGTTGCTTGAACTGAAAATCCATATAAATTTGAATCATTATAATAATTTTTAGGAATTAATAGAGCAGGAATAGTGTCAGTTCCGGAAAAACTGAGTAAATGAGCTGAACCAGCTAACATTGATGATTCTGTTGAACTAGCTCCGCGATATCCGAAATCATGCAACATGAAATCTAAATTGTCTTTTGAAGAACCAGTAACTTCAAGGTAAAATTTTGATAATTTTCTTACCTCTGCAGATAATGTTGCAACAGTCGAAGGATACCAGACTTGCAATAATAAAGATTCCAAGTAATTAACTAACCAGAATGATTTTTTATCAGTATTTTCTACGCTCATCAATACATTACTAACATTAACAGGTGTTCCTTCAGGTACTGCTTTTATTTCAATTGGAAGATAACCATCATAGTTGTCTAAAATATAATACCAGCCATCCTTATTGAATATATCTTCACCAATGTGATTGGAAATAAGTTTATCAGCTTCTTCAATTTTTTGCTGATTTACGACAGAACCTTCTAAATATTTTTTAATAATATATTGGAGTCCATAAAAAATAGTTTTATTAAATTCAGAACCTAATCTGCTTTCAAGGTATGAATAGATTTTTTCTGTTCCTTTAGGGTAAAAATAATGATGTGTTACTTTATAGCTATCTGTTAATAAACATATATTATTTTCAATCATAATATCAAATTACTAATTACTAAATTGCTATTATAAAAAGAGAGGAGTTATAAAAACTCCAGTTTTCAATTAGATATAACTAGTATCTTGTTTTCTGAAATGAGCTTGTGGGTGATCACATAATGGACATACTTCAGGAGCTTCCTTTCCATAATGGATGTATCCGCAGTTGTTACATTTCCATGCGATTTCTTCATCCTTTTTAAATACTTTACCTGCTTTAATCTTATCTGATAAAGCATTATACCTGTCTTCATGAGCTTTTTCAGTAGCGGCTGCAGCATCAAATAAGTCTGCAATATCATCTAAACCTTCTTCACGTGCAGTTGCAGCAAATCCTTTGTACATTGAAGTCCATTCTTCATGTTCACCAGCAGCTGCATCTGCAAGGTTAATTTTGGTATCAGGTACTTTACCACCATTTAAAAGTTTAAACCATATTTTTGCATGTTCTTTTTCATTATCAGATGATTCTTGGAAAATCTCTTTGATTTCCACATAACCGTCTTTTTTAGCTTGGGATGCGTAAAATTCATATTTTACACGTGCTTGAGATTCACCAGCGAGTGCTGCTTTTAAATTTTCTTCAGTTTTAGTGCCTTTTAAATCTGCCATGTTTTCATCTCCGTAAAATAAAATATAAAATTATGAATATTTAATATTAAGTTACTAACTAAAAATTAAAAAAATAAAAAGTAGAAAGATTATTTGAAGTTAGTAGCTCTTTCTTCAAAGTGTGCTTTTGGAAGTCCGCAAACTGGACATTTTTCAGGAGCATTAGGACCTGAAAATATAAATCCGCAGTTTTCACATTTCCATTCAATATCTTCAGCTTTGTTGAATACAGTTTCTTTTTCAACATTATCGAGTAATGTTCTGTATCTTGCTTCATGTTCTTTTTCAATTGCACCTACTTTTTCAAATAGGAATGCAATCATTGGGAAACCTTCTTCCTTAGCGGTTTCAGCGAATTCTTTGTACATGGAAGTCCATTCTTCGTTTTCACCGTCAGCAGCAGCATTGAGATTAGCTATTGTATCAGGAATAGCTTCATCATTTAATAATTTAAACCAGATTTTAGCATGTTCTCTTTCATTTTTAGAAGTTTCCATGAAAATATCATGGATTTGGACATAACCTTCTTCTTTAGCTTTAGCTGCGAAGTATTGATATTTAGTATGTGCTTGAGACTCACCAGCAAATGCTGCTTTTAAATTTTCTTCAGTTTTAGTACCTTTTAAATCAGACATAATATACATCTCCTAATAATACAAGTTATAAGTTTCATTGAATAAAAACTTTTCTAATTAAATAAAAATCAACAAAAAAAAGTGAAAAAAAAGGAAAATAAAAATTACTTTCCTTATGCAATATCAGAATATAATAACCCATATGCCCTTTGTGTAAAGAATACGAAGTAAGGAGTTATTATAATTGAAATAATTGATAATTGTGGGATTTGACCATAAATATATCCTAAAATTCCTTGAATAACCATTATAACTATAAACACTAAAAGAATAACAGCAATTACCTTACCTACACCAATTCTTGAAATGTCTTTTGCTGCTTCAACAATATTAAGTCCATTGCCAAGACTACCCGTATTTGCTAATCTTGCCTGACCCATAGTTTGAATGAATGCAAATATTATGAATAAAACAAATGCAATAATAGCGGTAATAGCTAATGAAGTTCCTAATGCTGCCCAACTAGCACTTGATACAGCAGGCATTGCGGATGCAGTAGAGTTAACAGCAGCAGTTGCATTTATACTTGTAGAATATTCCTGAATGATTTGCACTAAATTGCCCGGAACATTAGTAATTAATGCTACAATTCCAACAATAATGGCAGGAATAATAAAGTATACAATACCAAGAACTATTACTTTAATACCATTTATTCCATCATTCTTCCAGTCAAATGCAGGAGCCTCTTCATCCTGGTCAATACCAGATTTCATGATTTTAAGTTGATAACCTGATATTATCAATGCTAAAATTATTGCAGCAATACATAATATTAAACCAACAATTAAAAGAGCACTAGACTGACTACTGAATACGAAAGAAAATATTCCCCCAACAACTAACATTCCCATTACAAATGTTAAAACTATATAAATTGCAAGTTTTTCTAAATTATTTGATGGGAAAATAAATGCTTCTTTAATAATATCTATTATTTCCATATTAAACACCTTCATAGATTAAACACTCATAAAGAGTAGTTAGTATTACTTTTAAAAATAATAATATTTAAAATTAAGTGAAGACAATAAGTTAAGAATAATTAAATAAATATAAAAAAGAAAAAAGATGAATAAAATTATTCATCTAATCCGAAGGATTTTTTAAGCAACTCCACATTAACAAATCCTTCTTTGTAAATTTTACCGGTAGTTAAGTCATTGATTACAACTTCAGCAGGAGCGAACATTCCCTTATCAATTTTGTAGAAATCGAATTCAGCTTCTTTAAATACATCAAAGAATGGTTTGCCATATCCGTCAGCAGCAGAAGATGGCAATTTAGCTGCAACATCAGAAATATCATCGTTTTCATCAGATTCCACATAGTAATAAGTTCTTCCACCAAACAATACTGCGTCGTTAGTTTTGCCCATCGCCTTAAGTCCATCCGGGTCAATTGGTGCAATAGGTGCAATACCCGCTGCATGTTTTACTTTGGTTACATCAAATTTGATAGCTTCCAACATTTTGTAAGTTCCGTTTTCAACTACTCTACCAGATATTTGAATAGATCCAACGAGAGATGAAGTAGGAGCTACGAGTAAGTATACATTTTTAACATCAACTTTGCATTCATCAGCAATATATTGAGCAACTTCTTCACCAGGCAATACATCAGCTTCTAAAGTTAAAATAGCTAAATCAGCTTCACTATCAACATAATCAATTTCCTCATAAGTTTCAGCTGGCTTTAATGCAATTGCTCTTGCAGGACCAGAACCAAGTGCAAAGAAATCTCCAACAGATACGGACCATCCTGCTTTTTGAGAACCTAATGTTGAGATGGATGGTGAGTCTGTTTTAATTTTTACTGAAGGAAGAGCGAATTTTTCAGACAAATCTCCTGGAATAGAAATTCCAACATCTGCAAGTCCGCCGAGACAAACTTTAGTATAAAGTTCACCTGCTTTAAAACTTCCATCAACATTTACACCACAATCTAAAACAGTAGCACCATTTTTTAAGGTTTCTACAGCGATGTTTAATGCATCTGCTTTTTCAATCATTACATCTACGGTTTTTTTTGCTTCAATGTTTACACTTACCATAGTTTAACCTCTATAAAAAATATCAACTTATAACTTTTAAGTTATTAAATAAAATATTATTGCTATTCTTATTTATATTTGCCTAAATAATTCTAAGATAATTAATTCAAAACTAAAAGAGTTTTAAAAAAATAAATTATATGCAGATAAAAAACCATCCGCATATTCTAGATTATTTTTTCCAACGTGAAATTGGAGTAATGACTATAATAAATAACACTACAACTAAAACCACAACAGGAAGTCCTGTGTTTTTTAATTTAATCCCCGTTATGTTTGTATTATTCTTTTTAACAGATTTATTTTCTTTTTTTATTACCTGTTTTTCTTTATCATTATTATTATAAGTTGTATTTTTTGCTTGGGAAATATTTTCTGTTTGATTTTCATCTTTAGCATCATTTTGATCAACAGTATGATTGGAATCATCAATAATACCATTAACATCATCTGATGAATTATCTGTAGAATTTTCATCAACAATCATATCATCACTGCCGTTATTTGGAGCTTGCTTAATAGTGTTTGTAATTACAAAACCATTATCCATATCGCCAGTTAAAGAAATCGAATATGAAGAAAGATCACCTGTCTCTTCAACGTCATAATTTCCATTATCAAGTATTTTAAAAGTACCATTCCAAAAATTACTTTCATTTAATATTACTGAATCAACAACACTCCCATTATTTAAAAGCCTTACAGTAACTGAATCAGGACGATTATTTGTTTGGCCATCATCATTCCAGATAACTTTTACATTAATGATTCGTGAAGTACTCTCCCCACCCGTATCTTGAACAGCATCAGATTCAGCAAAAACAGCACTAACTGAAAACATCAAAAAGACCATGACAATTAATATTGAAAATATCCTTTTATACATGAAGCCACCTCTAAAAATGAATATAATTTTAATAATATATAAAACACCATTAAAAAAATCAGTATTTTAGAAAAATTGCTTAATATTTATCAAAATGAACTTTAGATTCATCATATCTAATTTTTATTTCACTTTCATGGGCAGGATATCCAACACAAATTACTGAAAATGGAATACAATGATCCGGAATATTCAAATATTCTTTTAATTTTAGTGTTCTATCTTCGATTGGATGGAAACCTAACCATACAGCACCAAGACCCTCATGAGTAGCCTGAAGTAAAATGTTTTCATTACAAGCCCCTAAGTCCTGTTCGATCATCCTAATGACTTTTGCTTCATTAAGATTTCCTACAGTAATTATCAAATGAGATGCATTGGCAGCCGGTTTTGCAAATTGATGCATTTGAGAAATGGCTAATTTATCTTCCTTTTTTGATACAACAATGAATTCCCAGGGTTGAGAATTGCATGACGAAGGTGCTTGCATACCTGCTTTTAATAGATTAGTTATTACCTCCTCACTAACTTTTTCATCCTTAAATTTACGAACACTTTTTCTTTTAAAAATTAAACTCATCTAACCACCAAACAACTCTTCAATTTCCTCGCGAACAAATGGATAATCATTAACATCAGCTAAAATATGAATCTGATCACTATATTTAATTTTAAAATCCTCTGTCGGAATTACATATTTACCATTACGGATAACAGAAACTACAATAGCATTTTTTGGAAATGGAATATCTTTAACTTTGAAATTTATATAATTACAGTCAAGTGGAACTAAATATTCGGATAAAACATGCTTTGAAGGTTTTTTAACAAATTCCCTGTTTTTCTTTAAAAGCAGCCTATCATATAATGATTCATAAATCGGTTCATTACCCAAAAGTGTAGGAACAACATAGGCTATTAAAGAAACGATGATCATTGCAATTAATGATTCGGTTGAACCACACATCTCAGCAATTAAAACAACACCTGTAATCGGAGATCTTACTGTTGCGGCGAAAAATCCTGCCATTGAAATGACCACAAATTTATATATTAATGTATGTTCCAATCCAAATACAGAAACGATTACAACCCCAAATACTGCACCAATATATGCTCCCAATACTAAAATCGGTAAAAATATACCTCCAGGCGCACCTGACGAGAATGAGAACAAAGAGAACAAGTATTTTAAAACTAGCAGAAATACTAAAACACCCAGCGATGGCATAGCCACATCCAACATGTCCATCATAAAGTGTCCGCCATCACTTATTTCAGGTATTAACAATGCTACAACACCAGAAACCATAAAAACCAATACAAATTTAAGCCAAGACGGGATTTTAAGCTGATTTACGAAATCACTTGATTTTATCATACCAATATTATAAACATAACCCAATAATCCGATTAAAACACCTAAAACAAGAAGTAACCAATAATTTCCTAATGGAATATTATGAATTGGAAATGTTAAAGCAGTGGATTGACCAAAGATAACTTTTGATATAAAATCAGATACAATAGCCGATACCAGTGCAATAAATACTAATGTTTTATCAAATCCATGATTGATTTCTTCTAAAACAAATAATACTCCTGCCAATGGCGCATTAAATGCGGCTGTAATACCTACAGCAGAACCAACTAAGATTAATCTTAATTCATCTGTTTTGGATCCTTTAAATAAACGGGCAACACCCTTTCCTGCCATACCCCCAATTTGAACTGAAGGGCCTTCAGGACCAAGAGACAACCCACCAAGAGCTGTTAAAACACCTGATACCATTTTAGAAAAAAGAATTTTAACCCAGTTAGCTTCCATATGCCCTTTTACCTCAGCATAAACTTGGGGTATTCCACTTCCAGCCGAATCAACTTCCCATTTGATTAACCAATCGACTAAAAGTCCCATTATAGCCAATGCAATGAAAAATAAAATAATATATAATATATTTCCATGTATAATATTTAAATAATCTCTTAAAATATGTTCCGAACCATAAAGTAAAAATCGATATAAACATACCATCAAACCAGCGAATATACCAACCATTAATCCTTGAACTGTTAAACGGAAAATATATTTTGGATTTTCAGTCACTGATTTTAATGTTTTTTCAAGATTCTTCATAGAGATAATATTTTATTTTTAAATCATATATAATTTTTACAAAAAATTACATGAAAAAATACCTTATCATTAAAAGTTCCCAAAATATAGTTCATTGCTTTATTTCTAATTATTAAGATAAAATATGAATGAATATTCAAATAAAAACAATATTTTCCATGAATATAATTAATAATTTAAAATTAAATAAACGAAATCAATAATATAAATAAAATATTAAAAGATATAATTTAATATTTTTAGTTCATTGATTTGAATCAGAACCGTATTCTGAACTTGTTTTCATTTTTACAAGCCGAATACCTAAAAGATAAAAATTAACATGATAAAAAAAAAGATGAAGAAAGAAAAGCATTACATCAAATTGGCAAACAGCTGAAAATGAAATAAAATACTATAATTTAAAATTATAGTATTAATTATTTAGCTATTCTAAAATAACAGCAGGTTTAATTAAATCACGTGGTTTATCCCTCATTAAAATCATAGCTTCATATAAATCATCGAAGTTAGTAAATCTGTGAGTAATTAATTTACTTGAATCGAAACGACCATATTCAACTAGTTTAACAAGCTGCTCCATTCTAGCACGTCCACCAGGACACACACCACCACGGATTGTTTTATCAGCAAGTCCCGCACCCCATGCAAGTGCAGGTAATGGGATAGATTCAACACCATCATAATGGTTTACATTACCAAGGATACCTCCAACTTTCAGAACTGATAAAGCTTCACCAACAGTATTTGCGTTTCCTCCGGCTACAACTACTTTATCTACACCTTCACCATCAGTCAGATCCATTATTTGTTCTACAGTATCACCTTCATGATAGTCAACAATTTCAGTTGCACCATATTCTTTTGCTACTTTAACTGATACAGGCCTGCTTCCAACAGCAAGGATTCTTGATGCCCCCATGAAATGTGCACCGGCTACACCCATGAGTCCTACAGGACCAATACCAAATACCGCAACTGTTTCACCTGGTTTAATTTCAGCAAGTTCTGCACCATAAAAACCGGTAGTCATCATGTCTGATATCATAACCGCCTGGTCAAGAGAAACATTGTCAGGTAAGTGTGCCAAGTTACCATCTGCATGATTTACATTAAAGTACTCGGCAAATGTTCCATCTTTAAATGTAATAAATGTCATTCCAGTACCCATTCCATCACAGTGTTGTCCGAAACCTTTTTGTGAAGGAACTCTGTTCCAATTTGGAGTAATTGCTGGGACAATAACACGATCTCCAGGTTTGAAATCAGTGACAAAATCCCCCACTTCTTCAACAACACCAGTTGATTCATGCCCAAGGATACGATTAGGTGCATCACTCATGTATGCATTACCCCAAACAATATGTACATCAGAAGTACAAGGTGCAAGAGCAATTGGTCTTACAATTGCATCATATGGCCCACATTTTGGTTTGTCTTTTTCAACCCAATCCATTACATCTTGATCTATTCTTGCTAAACCTTTCATTTTTTTGATATCCTCCTATAAATTATTTGAAAGTTGATTGAATTTCAATAATTAATCGAAATAAACAACTTGTGATTAAAACTATGTTTTAAAATTATTTAAATATTTCTAATTTTAATTGAAAAATGTTTAATAATTTAAAACATGAAAAATAATTTTATGAAAAAATACCATCAAGTTAAAAATCAAATTCACTTTTAATATTACATAGCTATTATATATACATACATCCCAATTATTATTTATATACTCATTAGAAATAGGAGGTCATTTCTTTGACAAGAAGTAATAAAACATTAGAAGATATTTTGGATGTTATTTTTTATGACAAACCATCCACTCAAGAAGAGATTGCTGAAACATTAGGAATAAGCCGCAGATATGTTACCCAATTACTTAAACCATTAATTGAAGAGGATATTGTAAAAAGATCATATGTCATTGATTTAAATAAATACGATGAAATTTATGGTTCTTCAAATCCAATTTTTAATTCAAAACAGCATTCAGCTTACTTTTTAATTGAAAATATGTTAAAAAATATGGCAGAACATGTTAAAAAGGAAGTTCAAATGTCTTTTGATGCTATTTTGAATAATGATGAAAAAATGGCCGAAGAAGCTTTGGAACTGGATTTCACCACAAACAACATGTTTGAAAAAGTTCGTTCTTCTGTTGAAACAGTTGTTAATATAGATCCTCATTCAAAACTTTCTAAAATTTTACTATTTAACGAAGCAGCATATAATTATGAACGTATTGGAGACTATTCCGGTCACATTGCTAAATTTGTCATAAATGAAAAAACCCCTGTTGATGAAGAACTCTTAGACATATTAAAAAAAATGCACAAATATGCTCAAAAATCTATTTCATATGCAACTGATGCATTTGTTAGTGAAAAATTAGAATTACGTGGCGATTTAATGGATATTGAAGAAAAAATGCATGAAAAGCAACATGATGCTTTAAATTTAGTTGCTAGTCAAATGGCTGAGAATTCATTTGAGGATATTGAAAAATATAATTATTATATTTATATTTCAAGAGTTGTTAAATCATTTGAACGGATGGGTGATATTGCAGTTGAAATAATTGAATTAGCTGCAGAATTTCATAAAGATATACCAAGACCAACAACTCCTCGCTCATTTAGAAAATAGTTTTTATGGATCTGAATTTTTTCAGTGCCAATATTAATTTATTTTATTTTTCTTATTTTGAAGATTAGACACAATTATTTAATGTTTAATAATACCATCAAATAATAAAAAATATTTAAATTTAGAGTTTAAATTTAAAAAATATGGTTTTGGACAAAAAATATTTATATTAAATGTGACTAAAATAGTAATATGAGTAGAAATGCTTATATTAATAAAGATATTCCACTTTCTAAAATTCATGAAGTTAAAGCTGATTTAAAGCATTATATAGAAGTTTATGAGAAAATAACATTCATTGAAGATATATATGCTGGTGAAACAGTAAAATATGCTATAGAAAAACGTGGAAAAACAATTCCAACTGGCCATACATGGTTAAAATCTTGGAATGAGGAAGGATTTGATGGATTACTCAGAAAAGAAGGATCTGGACGAAAAACAAAATTAACTGAAAATCAGTTCAAACAACTAAAAGAAAACATCATAAAAAAACAATTAACAAGTGTTCGTGAAGTAAAACATGAAATATTCGAAGAATTTAGTGTAAGTTATAGTGATAGACAAATTCGACGCATTATGAAAAAATTAGGCTTTGGATATGGAAAACCTTATGTCATACCTGCAGAAGCTCCAAAAAATGCCTCAGAACAGTTAAAAAAAAACACAGAAAAAATAGATTTAAAAAAAGACATTTTAATATTCACTGATCAAACAGCAGTTCAAAATAAAGACAATACAAACAGAATATACTACGAATTAGGAACAAAAAATAGACAGACAAAAATAACTACAAGAATAAAATTAAATGCAAATGGCTATCAAGCAGTAAACGGCAATTCATTAATACTATTTCAACAAAATACCCATACATTTGAGGAAATAAAATCATTAATCAATCTTAGAATTGTTAATTGCATAAATAAAGAGTTAAAATCAGAACTTAAAAATATTTTGACCGATGATGAACTAGATGAAAATAAGATTTACAATAAATTAAAAGATGAAAATACATTAGAAACATTAAAAAATGAATTTAATGAATTCATATCAAACAGTAATAGTTCTGAAAAGCAATTTTTGGTAAAAATAAAGAATAAAGCAAATAAATTAAACCCTAAAAAACACACAAACATAGAAAATATTCAAAAAGAAATAATCATTAAATTACTAAATAAAGACAATATAATCAATAATTTACAAAATGAAAGAAAACTTGTAGTGGTATTGGATAATTACTCAGTTCATAAAGCTAATTTAGTGATTCAAGCATGTGAAATATTAAATATAAAATTAATTCATTTACCTCCCCATTCTCCCCACTTAAATCCAATAGAACAAGTCTGGAAATCAATAAAAAAGTATATGGCATATTATTTATTTGATACAATAAAATTTATGGAAGAATTATTCGAAAAAGAATTTTATAGAATCGTAAATAGAGATTCCTACTATAAAAATTGGATCAGTAAATTCATCATGGTTAACTAAAAAATTTTTTGTCCTAAACTATATATAAATTAATATTTAAAAATTAGACAAAAATTTTAATTTTATGGTTGTGTTGTATCCTCATTTTCATACTAATTTTTTATATCATAATTCCATACAAATAAATATTTATATTAATAAAAGAAATTCCAATTTCTAAAATTTATGAAATTAAAGATGAATTAAAGCGTTATATTGAGTTTCATGAAAAACTTACATTCATTGAAGACTTATATCTGGTGAAACGGTGAAATATACTATAAAACGTGGAAAAACAATTAAAACTAGTCATACATGGTTAAAAGCTTGGAATAAAGAGGATTTAATGGACTACTTAGAAAAAGAATTATCTGTATGAAAAACAAAACTATAAGAAAAACAATTTAAAAAAAAACTAAAAAAATAACATGAAAAAGAATTAACAAGCGTTTGTGAAATAAAACATGAAATAAACAAATAAGAATTTGATGTTATTCATAGTGATAGACAACTAAGAAGAATAATGAAGAAATTAAGATTGGATATGGAAAATCATGCTTGATACCTGTAGAAGTACTAAAAGATACTTCAAAACAACTAAAAAAACATCAAAAAAATAAATTTAAAAAAAACATCTTAATCAGATTGCTGTACAAAATAAAGACAATACAAGCAGAATATACTACTAATTAGGAAAAAATATATAGACAAAAAAATAACCACAATAATAAAATCAAACGCAAATGGATCCTGAAAAACACACCAACATGGAAAAATATTCAAAATGAAATAATTATTGAATTACAAAACAAAGACAATATAATCAAAACATTTTTGTTCAAAAACTATATTTAAAAATTAAAAAATTGAAAAAAATTCAAACTAATAAATAGAAAAATAGAATATTTCTAAATCAATCAAATAAAGACTTAACATAAACCATACATTATTATCACAAGAGAATCAGTAGAAATTATATATTGACTATATAATAGAACTGATTATTATACTAATTTCACTCAAAAGATGTAATAAAATAATAAAAATTATTATTTTATTCTATATCTGGCCTTTTAAAATCCATTACAAAGAAAATTCTTGAACCAATATTAACAGTTTTATCTGCAATTCTTTCAAAGTGCCTTGCAATTGAAATAATCTCAATTAAAATCTTTCTATCTTCAATCATATCAATAGAATCGTTTAAAATAAACTCATACAATTCATCAATTTCATCATCATCATGAGATAATTCTTTAGCTTTTTGTGTATCCTTATTTAAAAATGCAAAAATGGATTTTTTCAACATGACTTCAATATAATCACCCATATAACATAATTTTTTTATTATTAATTCTGGAATCTCAACATCTTTAATATTTTTAATTGATTGAGCAATTTTTAAAAATAAACGACCAATTCTCTTAATATGGCTTATAACTCTAATTACAGATTCCATGAAAATTAAATCATGCGCAACAGGTTGTTCTGTTGCCATAAATTTAATACATTCCCTTTCTAAATCAATTGTTTTAATATCCATTTCATTAGAACGATTCAAAATATCAAAATATAAATTTTCATTAAATTCTTCAAATAATTTAACAACATCCATGTTAGATTTAATAGCTAAATCATTTAGCTCTTCTATATCACTTTCAATTTTTTTAAATCTATTTTTAAATGAAATACTTGGGTATTCTTTATCCATATTAATTACCTCTTTATCCGAATCTTCCTGTAATATATTCTTCTGTTTTTTCTTCTTTTGGATTAACAAATATCTGTTCTGTTTTTCCACTTTCAATTATTTCACCATTTAAGAAAAATGAAGTATAATCTGAAACTCTTGAAGCTTGTTGCATATTATGTGTAACAATAATAATTGAATAATCTTTTTTGAGTTCATGCATTAAATCTTCGATTTTGAGAGTTGAAATAGGATCTAAAGCAGAACAAGGTTCATCCATTAAAATAACTTCTGGATTATTAGCAATAGTTCTAGCAATACATAATCTTTGTTGTTGACCTCCAGATAAACCCATTGCAGATTGATCAAGTTTATCTTTAACTTCATCCCAAATAGCAGAAGCTTTAAGAGACTCGATTACTCTTTCTTTTATAAAATCTTCATCATCATAACCATGAATTCTTAAACCATAAGCAACATTTTCAAATATTGATTTTGGAAAAGGATTTGGTTTTTGGAAAACCATCCCTACTTTTTTTCTTAATTCAACAACATCCACATCAGAATCGTAAATATCTTTATTATCAATATAAATATAACCATCATGATGAAATGTGGAAATTAAATCATTCATCCTATTAATGGACCTTAAAAAAGTTGATTTACCACAACCAGAAGGTCCAATCAATGCAGTTACATTATTTTCTGGAAATGTAACATTAATATTTCTAAGAATATGAGAATTACCAAAATAGGTATTCAAATCCTTAACTATAATTCTATCCATAATTTTAACCTCTTTTAATTACCCATTATTTTCTTTTGATATCTATTTACAATATAATTTGTAAAAAATGTAATTATTAATACAATAATAACTAAAACTGCTGCAGTTCCATATGCATTAGGCAAAGAAACCCCCTCTGTTGCTAAAACATATAAATGCAATGGTAATGGCCTACCTGGATCAAACATAGATATTGGTATTGTAGTGGCAGAACCTACTGCATACATAACAGCTGCTGCTTCAGATATAGAACGAGTTAATCCCAAAATAATTCCAGTAACAATACCTGGAATAGCTGCAGGTAAAATAACATGACAAATTGTTTGCCATTTAGTGGCTCCTAGACCAAAACTTCCTTCTTTATATGAACTTGGAACTGATGATAAAGAAACTTCTGTAACTTGAAAAATTGTTGGAATTGCCATTATTGCAAGTACAAGCCCACCTGATAGAATTGACCATCCTAAATTTAAAAAAACTACAAAAAATGTCAATCCAAATAATCCAAATACAATTGAAGGAATCGAAGCTAAAGTTTCAGCACCAAAACGGATTAATCTTATTAATAATCCATTTTTAGAATATTCTGTAACATAAATAGCTGCACCTACACCTAAAGGAGTAGCTATTAAAATTGAAATAAATGTAACATATAAACTGGATACAATCATTGGGGAAATTCCACCAGATTTACCTGCGTCAATAACTTGACCAAAGATAAAATCAAAACTTAATATAGGAACAGCATTAATCAAAATGTAACCTAAAATAATAATTAAAATAGATAATGTAAGAACTCCTGAAAATATAAATATTCCATTCATTATTTTTTGAGATCTCTTAGGAGAAATATAATTAAATTTCATAAAGTGCCACCTCCAACATCCATTTTATATTTACGTTGAATATAATTAGCAATTACCAGTAACAATAAAATAATTACAAATAATATGGTTGCAGTGGCAAATAATGCATTGTGATGTAATCCTGTTGCATAACTCATTTCCAAAGCAATATTTGAAGTTAAAGTTCTTACTGGAGAAAATATTGAATTAGGAATTCCAGGTACATTACCTGCAACCATAATTACAGCTAATGTTTCTCCAATCGCTCTACCCATACCTAAAATAATTGCAGTCACAATACCTGGCAATGATGCTGGAAATATTACCTTATTAATAGTTTGCCAATTTGTAGCACCTAAACCAAGAGATGCTTCCTTATATTCATTTGGTACAGCACATAAAGAGTCAAATGACACTGAAATAATAGTGGGTAAAATCATAACAGATAAAATAATGCCTGCTGTAAAAATACTAAAACCAGTACCTCCAAAATAGAATCTTACTATTGGAACAAGAACAATAAGCCCAAAAAATCCATAAACTACTGAAGGAATTCCTGATAAAGTTTGAATAACAGGTTTTAAAAAATTTTTAATATTTTCATTTGCAACCTCTGCCATAAATATAGAACATAAAATTGATAATGGAACTGCAATAATTAAAGCAAATATAGTAACACAAATGGATCCTATAATCATTGAAAATAGACCATATTGCCCTTCATTAGGAGACCAAGTTTGTCCGAATAAAAATTGAATGAAACCATAATCTTGAAAAGCAGGTAATCCTTCAATTATAATAAATCCTAAAATAATCAATATGATAAAAATTGAGAACATTGCAGTTATTAATAAACCTTTCTCAATAAACTGTTCTGACATGTTAGATTTTTCCATTTTAAACCCCATAATTTTTAATTCAAAAAAAGTAATAAATTAACTTTCAGATAGTTTACCTGAAAGTATATAAATTAGCTAATTTGTTGATTTAATAATTTTTTCTTCATTTAGAACTTTTTGACCTTCAGAACTATTTACCCAGTCAATAAATTCTTTTAAATCACCTGATGGAGTTCCTTTAACAAGGAATAAAAATGGTCTTTGTAATTCATATGATCCATCTGCAATAGTATCAGTACTTGGGCTTACACCACCAATAGATAATGCCTTTACATCATTTGACATGTGAGCAAATGATACAAAACCTATTGCATTTGAATCTTGTTTTACAGATTGTTTCACAGCTTCTGTAGAACTTTGCACAACTGCATCACTTCTAATTTTAGTATCTTTGCCCATTACAATATTTTCAAATGCATCTAAAGTACCAGAACCCTCTTCACGAGTGATAATATTGATTTCACCATCTTGACCTCCAACTTGATTCCAATTGGTGATTTTTCCTGAGAATATATCTTTTAATTGATCTTTTGATAAATCATTTACAGTATTTTCATTATTAACAGCTATTACAATACCATCCTGACCAATATTATATTCAGTTAATCCTTGTTTTTCATCTTCTTTTAACTCCTTGGAACTGGTTCCAATATCTGCACTACCATCTTGTGCACTTTTAATTCCTACACTAGAACCTCCTCCTTGAACATTAATATTAGCATCAGGGTGTGTTTGTTTATAAGTTTCGACAAGTTTCTCAGCTACAGGTTGCACAGATGTAGAACCTACAATATCTATATTTTCTGAACTTCCAACACCTGAAAGAAGTGCAATACCTGCAACAATAACAATAATAATTGCTACAATAACAATCTTTTTTGTATTTTTCATTTTTGTAATAACTCCTTGATTTTATTGTACATACAAATAATTTCATATGTATAATTGAAGTTTAATTTATGATTATATAAACTTTACTAAAATATGAACTATTATTCATAAAAAGTGAATAAAATAAAATAAAAAAAATATAAAATAAACCTACAGTTCCCAAAATAAGAATGAAAAATCATAAAAATAACTATTTTTTAATTAAAGTTTAGATGATGATTTTAAATTTATTATTTTATTGAATTTTCTTTTAAATAGCACAATTAATACTCAAAAACCTTTTAAATATATTCATAACAAAATTAAATCATTGAAACATAAAAAATGAAAAAGAAAAAAACACATAAGTTTTTGAAAGAAAAATTATGTTATCAATAAATTGCTAATTAGAACTTCTCCAAGTGTTGCCACATTTAGCACATCGGATAAAATTAGTTGGTGCTTCATCTGCTGATCTTGTTTGTACTGTCCACCAATATCCTTTTGTCCCACCACATTTATAACATGTTATTTTTGTTGTTGGCAATGCAACATTATTACTATCTGTTACTATTACTTTGGTTTCAGGATTAGTTTCCCCTTTCATATGATATTGTTCAACCAAATCATCATCACTTAAAGACTTTTCATACCCACATGTACATTTAATTTTACCTTTTTTAGGCATTAACATTGCACCACAATCAGGACAGAATTCCATATTATTAAACACCATTTAAAATTTGTAAATATTAGTATAATTAAAGTAGTTTATAAATATTCATGTTTTGAAAAATTAGTTAAAAAAAGTTTTTTTGTGAAAGGATTTAACCTTCCACCATAATCAGCTTACCCGTAGCTGGATCTTTGTATACCTTACCCATTTCAGTATACCCTTGACCAGAACTGTTTGAAGTATCCGGAGTTTCATTTAACTGTTGGCCCTGATCCACTTCGGTTGTCTTTTGTTGTTGCATTTTTTCTTGTATACTTTGATCTGGATCTATCATAGCCTGCATATTCCAACTTATGATAACAAAAACAAGAAACCCAACAGCAATAACAAGCATTGCATCTACAAGGTTAGATGTACCTGCCATTGGATCTTCTTCAACTCTTTTTGACCTGCGCCTATTACTTTTTCTTACCATAAAACCACTATTTATCCATATAATCCAATACTGAATCAATTAAAGCATCCAAATCTGATAAATATCTATCATACCATGAAGACCTGATTTTACCAATGAAATAACATAAAGCACCTGAACCAATACCTACAATAGTAGTGTTGAATGCAACAGTTAAGGAATTAGCAAGAGTATTAATATCCCCTGCACCGAGTGCCGCAAGTCCAGGACCCATCGGAATTAGAGTACCCATTAAACCTAATGTCGGTCCAATACGAGTAATGATATCAGTTTTCTTTAATGTTTCCATAGTCTTTTCTTCTTCGAATTCAAACAGTTTACGAGCTAAAGCTTCACGTGAATTTACACCTAAGGATTCAGCTGATGCAATTTCGATTAAAACCTTTTTCTGTGAATTTGGGATTTTAGCTTTTGAAATTATATTTTTTAATCCATCAATAGATTCTGAAAGATTAATATCATAAATCAAATCTCTAATTGTTCCTATCGGAACTTTTTTTCTTGAAGTATATTCCGCTATAATTCCTCCTAATGTAATGATTGAAATAATAACAATTACAAGTAGAATAACAAGTACAGGAATTGTTAAGCTTTGTGAGATTACATCAAGAGAACCAGTTAAAAATTCTCCACCTGGAATGTTTAAAACCATATTTTTCACCTAAATTTAATCTAAAATGTTTCTCCCTTTTTTATTTAAGACCATGCCTCCAACAAGTAAAATAACAAATGTTAAAATTACCATGAGTATGTTCTGAGGAGAAGCAATAGTAATCGGGCTTGTATTTTTAGTTAATGATGATGCAATATTTGGAATTACAATAGCTGAAAGCAAGAAATATGCACCGAGCAATAACATGAAATTACCTAAAACAATAGGATACGGCTTATTAGTAAATCTAATAATTGTATTGGATGCAAAATAAGTTACTACCATAACAGCGACTAATGCTGCTGAAGCATACCAACTTAGATTAAGTGAACTGATACCTATAGTTGGTGCAACAATTAAAACACTTGCAATAATTGAACCAAAACAGCACGGGCAAGGTGCAATAATCGCTAGAGAAGTAGCAGTTGATGTATTTTTATCATGTATTTTCCATTCCCTTATTGTAAATAAACCTGCAATAATCATGATTGAAGCCATAATAATATAAAATATTGTATTATAACTGTATATTGCTTGAACTAATTGTTCAGCGAAAAATGAAGCAATATATGAAATAAGAATCACTCCACCACCATAAGACATGCAAATTACTGCAAATAATTTTTTTGGCAAATTAGCCAGACCTGATGCCAGCCCTATTTTTATTCCAAAAACAAGGACTGAAGCAAAGATTCCAACTTGCCATAAAACACTTATCATATCCATATTTATTTCCTCATAATCAATTTTAATTTAATTAATTACATTTTATTATTAATATAACAAACTATATAAATTTTTAAACGATGTGTAATGAAATAAACATCAATGATATATTTAATTTTATTATTTAAATAATGAATACAATTAAAATTAGTAACTTTTAAAGTATTGTAATGACATAATAGTATGTTAACAAAAGAAAATGAGGCAAAATATGTTTTGGAATGAAGAGATTGAAACTATGTCAAGGCCAGACCTTGAAGAATTACAATTAAAGAAACTTCAAGCGACTGTAAAAAGAGCATTTAATAAGATACCTTATTATAATAAAAGATATTCAGAAGTTGAAGTTTATCCAGAAGATATCGAAACTTTAAAAGATATTGAAAAACTTCCATTCATCACAAAAGATGATTTAAGAGAAAGCTATCCATTTGGACTTTTTGCAGTAGATATAAAAGACATAAAAGAATTACATTCCTCATCTGGAACCACAGGAAAACCAGTAGTATCAGGATATACTGAAAAAGACTTGGACACATGGGCGGAAACAACAGCCCGTGGACTTACAATGATGGGTCTTGGTGAAAACGACATTATCCAAAATACCCATGGCTACGGAATGTTTACCGGTGGTTTTGGAGTTCATTATGGATCTCACAAAATCGGTGCGGCAATCATTCCGATTTCAACCGGCCAGACCAGAAGACAAATTGAAATTATGAGTGATTTCGGCACTACCGGATTAATTTTTACTCCATCCTACGGAATACATATCGGAGAAGTTGCTCTTGATGATGGAATTGATCCGAAAAAATTAGGAATTAAAGCTATTGGATTTGGAGCTGAAATGTGGACTGAAGAAATCAGACAAAGAGTGGAAGAGCTATTTGGTGCCAAAGCATATAATATTTACGGATTAACTGAACTTATGGGACCTGGTGTTGGTGTGGAATGTGAAGCGCAAAAAGGACTGCACATTGCAGAAGATATCTACTATCCTGAAATCATCGATCCGAATACAGAAAAAGTGATTGGTGGAGACAAACCTGGTGAATTAGTTTTAACTAACCTTGAAAGAGAAGGAATGCCCATCATAAGATTCAGAACAAAAGATTTAACCACACTTACTTATGAAAAATGCAGTTGCGGCAGAACTCATGCAAGAATGAGTAGAATTACTGGCAGATCCGATGATATGATTAAAGTAAAAGGTGTAGCTATTTTCCCATCCCAAATCGAAAAAGCATTACTTAAAGTTGGTGATGTAGAGCCTCATTACATGATTATAGTTACAAGACCCGGAACTTTAGATGAAATTGAAGTTAAAGTAGAAGCATCACAAGATATTTTCTTCGATGGCGTGAAAGAAATGATGGCAATCCAGAACAAAATTGGCAAATCAATTGAAAATGAAACAGGCATTCGTGTAAAAGTTACATTGGTAGAACCAAAAACATTACCAAGATTCGAAGGAAAAGCAAAAAGAGTAATTGACGAGAGAAACTTACACTAGGTGATAAATATGAAAATCAAACAATTATCTATATTTTTACAAAATAGAATGGGCAGCTTATCAAAACCATTAGAAGTGCTTTCAAAAAATGGTGTGAACATCAGAGCAATGTGTATGGCAGATACTTCTGAATTCGGTATTTTAAGACTTGTAGTGGATAATCCTGAAATGGGAAAAGAAGTTTTAGAAGAACACAATTTCCTTGTTAAAATTACAGAAATAATTGGTGTTGAAATGAATGATACACCAGGGGGTCTTACAAGTGTTTTGAAAGTTATTAAAGATAATGGAATTGATTTAGAATATCTTTATGCATTTACACATGATAAAGAGGGGAAAGCTATTTTATTACTCCATGCTGATGATATAGATAAGTTAATTTCTTCCCTACAAGATAATGATATAGTTATCGTGCCATCAGATGAAGTTTACAACTTATAGATAATTTTTAATTATCTATCCTTATTTTTTTACGTGAAATAAATGGAAAATAATAGAACGGTGTTTATTGATTACTTAAAAGTAATAGGTCTTTTATGTATTATCTTAGCCCATATTTCAACAGATGAAAGTATATTGCAGATTAGAAACTTTGATGTTCCATTAATGGTAATAATTTCAGGATTTCTTGCAGTAAATTCTTTTAAAAGAAATCTTAAACAAAACAGATCATTTTTAAGATATTACTGGAAAAGAATTAGCCGTTTATTGTTTCCAACATGGACATTTCTAATAATATTTTTTATTGTAATGGCATTTTTACCAATAAATGGCATCTATCATTATGATGCCGATTTCATACTCAACAGTTTCTTATTGCTTGATGGACTTCCATATGTTTGGATCATAAGAATATTTCTTATTTGTACATTCATAACGCCTGTAATCTATTATTTCGACAAGATTGAAAATGACTATATTCAATTTTTAATTTTACTATTAATCTATATATTATACGAATTATCAATATTCTTAAAAATAAATGAAACAAACATCATTTTTGAGTTTATATTAGCTTATGTTATCCCTTATGGAATAATATATTTGCTTGGAATGATTTCTACAAAAACAAGTCCAAAAATGGATAGAAATGTCTCAATAATCTGTTTAATTGCATTTATTATTCAGGCGGTCATAATTTATTTGAATACTGGAATATTCCAGCCAACACAGATTATGAAATATCCGCCAACAGTTTATTACATAAGTTATGCGCTGTTTGTATCTTTCATGCTATTAAGCATATTTAAAAGAATTGATTTGAAGCCAAACAGAGTTATAGAGTTTTGTTCTAAATCTTCATTATGGATCTATTTATGGCACATATTATTCCTGACCGTTATACCATTAATTTTTGGAGAATTAAATTGGATTTTAAGTTATATCATTATTGTAGTATGTGCAGTTGGAGCAACATATATTCAAAATAAGATTCTTGATTTAACCAATGCAGATATAAAAGTATTAAGAGGATAAAATCCTCTTGAAAAACAGCTATTCAATAGTGAAACCATGGTTTTGCGCTTTAGTTACAAAGACAGTACCATTTTCACCAATAATTTCTTTTGTTTTTTCTACGATATCCTCATTTGATTCATCAAAGAAAGTATATAAAACCGGTCCGAATGAAGATATACCCACACCATAAGCTCCAGCTTTTTCAATAGCCTGCATAGTTGGCAAATAGCTAGCATCAAGAGAATGCTCCAGTTTATTAAATCCAACTTTTTGAAGTTCACTTACAGCCCAGCCAAAATTTTTAATATCCTTTTCAAGCATGAACGGAACAAGATTCATTAAGATCAGATGAGACACTTGCTCCACTTCTTCCTTTGGAATAGGACAATAAGTCTGGAAAACATCCACTTCATCATCCCCCTCCATATGCTTTTCAATTTCCGGAATTGCAATTAAAATATTCCATTCCTCCGGAAAATCATATCTTGCAATTAAAGTAGCTGGTTTTGCTTGGGATGCGCCTGAAGGTAAAAATAATGGTTTTTCTTCCTTACTATGTCCGCCATCCAAGATAAATCCACCCAAATCATGTGTATATGTTCCAATACCGGAGGTTCCTCCTCTTCCAACAACACTGCTAAGTACTCTGCTTTCTACTTCAATATCCATAGTTTCAGTTATTAAATGGGCTGTTGAAATAGCAATTTGGGTTCCGCTTCCAAATCCGGAGTGTGGAGGGTATGTTTCATGAACAATAAATTTAAAACCGGAATCAATATTAAAGTGTTCAATAGTTTTTCTGGCTGCATCAGGGATTTTTTCCCTACATTCTTCGATAGCTTCCTCGTCTGTTACATTATCTGCAAATTCAAGTTCTATTCCATTTTCAATCTGTTTAACTTCTAAAACGAATTGGGGATCAGCTAATGCTAATCCAATACCTCCATCAACTCTCCTATATGATCCATTTAAATCAATAAGGGACATATGTATTCTTGAAGGTGCTCTAATTATCATGTTTTCACCAATTTAAAAAATTTATATTACATAAATATATAAATAAAGTATTATAAGTTTTGTTATATTATTCTATTAAAATAATGTATCAACAACAGAGATTAATTTTTCAGCCAAATACAATGTATATTCCATTGGTTCTGAGGAATAACATTCATAAACTAAAGTTGGAATTCCTGCTTCTGCTGTTGGCTCAGTAATATAACTAGGACTTGATCTGAATTTAGGTGCATAATATACAATTTCATCAATTTGATCAAGTATTTCATTCATGAATTTACTGGATTTATCATCAAAACCTGGAGCGAAAAGAAAATTAGTTATTTTATAATCTCCAGGACCATCAGGCCCCCTATTTGAGTGAATATCTAAAAATAAGTCATAATTTTTAGAAATAATATCTTTTTGAACAGATTCCTGAGCCAAAAGTTGACCTTCATTTCTTCCTTCAGATTCACTGTTTTTATTTGAAACATTAATATTATACAAATAATAACAATATTTCAAATCTTCTTTTGAGATCAGCTTTTCAAATAATGCTCTGTGAGATTTGCTCTCAAGAGGATGCATCCCAATCAAATAAGCTATTTTAACTTCAGATTCAACATTGCCAAAATGACCATGAATGTGTACTGACCCCAAATCATTTTCATGCAATAAATCTGCATCAAATTCAGTTGAATCAACTTGAGCTTCACTGGTGGGACCATCGGGATAATTCATAAAAACACCAAAAAAAAATAAAATTAGACTAGAACAGATCTAGTCTTGAGATTCAGATGGTACACGAGTAGCCAATTCCTTATTTAATTCGTAAATTAATCTATTATCTCCATCAGCCAATTTAGCTTTTGCAAGTAAATCCATTGCATTTTCTTCTTCTTCAACTTGTTCTTCAACAAACCATTGCAGGAAGTTATTTGTTGCATGATCTTTTTCTTCAATGGAAATGTTTACTAAATCGTTGATAAGACCAGTTACCATTTGTTCATGTTCCAAAACATGTTTGAATGCTGCAAGTGGACTGTCCCATTCAGTTTGAGGTGCATCAATTGCAGTTAAAGTAACAGAAGATCCTCTTCTAATAATATAATCATAGAATTTCATTCCGTGCCCTAATTCTTCGTTTGCTTGTACTCTCATCCAGTTAGCAAATCCTGCTAAGTCTTCATCTTCAAAATAAGCCGCCATGGATAAATATAAATATCCTGAGTAAATTTCAGCGTTTAATTGAGCATTTAATGCTTTTTCCATATTTTTAGATACCATAATATCACCATTATATTTTTTGTTTGATGTTCAATATAAATTTTAAGTAATTTAAAAACATATCAATAACCATGATTGAGAAATCCATTTATGAAAACTACCAAATCGATTTTAACGAAGAGATGACACCAGCCGATGATGATTATATTTTTATTTTTAATCATGACCGAGAATTGTACTTAAATAAAGATAAACAATTAGCGAATAGTTTAGATGATTTTGATGTTAATTTTTGTTTATATATCGGAAAATATAACAATAAAAAAGCTTTTGTAGCAAATGTTAATACTTCAGATTCATTTTATCAACTTATGGAAGTTTATGAATTCAATAAAAGTCTTTATTTGATGGGTGGAAAAGCTGTTCTTGTCAACGATTGGTATATATCACATCAATATTGTGGAAGATGCGGTACTAAAACTCAAATAGATGAAAAAGACATGATGTTAAAATGTCCTGAGTGTGGTCAAAACCATTATCCTCGCATTGCTCCTGCAATTATTGTAGCTATTAGAAAAGGTGAAGAATTGCTAATGGCAAATCACAGTTATCATGAAACAATACGATATGCCCTAATAGCCGGTTTTGTTGAACCTGGCGAATCAATTGAAGAAGCGGTCAAAAGAGAAGTTTCAGAAGAAGTTGGAATTGAAATTAAAAATTTAGAATATAAAAGAAGCCAGTCCTGGCCATTTCCAAACTCCTTGATGGTGGGATTTACTGCAGAATATGAAAATGGAGATATAAAAGTTGATGGAGATGAAATTCTAAAAGCAAAATGGTTTAAAAAAGATGAAATAATTAGATATGATTCTGACATCAGCATATCCGATTGGTTAATTCAAGATTTTATTGATTCAGCCAATCCATGACTGAAAACCGTTTGAAAACTTTTTATAATCCATTATTTATATAACTCAAAGCAGTTATTCCAGCTTTTAATCTTTCCAAACCATCTTTTAACAGTATTTGAGGACAGGCAATATTCATTCTTAAGAAGTTATCACCATTTTGACCAAAATCAATACCTGCAGATAAAAACAATCCATGATTTGTTCTTAAAAACTCAGATAAAACTTTTGAGGGAGCATTTAATGCTGAACAATCAAGCCACAATAGATATGTTGCATCACAGTCAACCAATTTTATAACAGGCAATTCCTTTTCCAGATATTCTTTAACAATCTGTTTATTTTCGAATAACACTTCTTTAAGCTGATTTAACCATTCTTCTGATTCATTATAAGCGGCAATTACAGCACTTGCTGCAAATACATTACAAGAATCCGAGTTATCAATATGCAGCTGTGTTCTGATTTTCTCAAACAATTCAGTGTTTTTTGTGTGAACAATGGAACTTTTAAAACCGGCAATATTAAATGATTTTGAAGGAGATAAACAAGTTACTGCTTTTTCATAACCTGAAGAAATTTCAAAAGGATTGTATCTGATATCAGGATCTGTTAGATCACAGTGAATCTCATCAGATACTAAAATAACATCATATTTACTGCATAAATAACCGATTTTAGCTAATTCTTCTCTTGACCAAATTTTGCCAATTGGATTGTGAGGATTGCAAACAATCATCATTTTTACTTTTGATAATTTTTTATCCAAATCGTCAAAATCAATATTATATCTCCCATTTTCATAGACCAATTCATTTTCTACAACTTTACGATTATTCTCTTCAATCACATGATAAAACACATGATAAACTGGAGATTGAATCAAAATCCCATCTCCAATATCTGTTAAGCACCTTATCATTGAAGATATGGACGGCATTACACCAATAGAATATAACATGTCC
Source organism: Methanobrevibacter gottschalkii DSM 11977 (assembly GCF_003814835.1). NCBI lineage: Archaea > Methanobacteriati > Methanobacteriota > Methanobacteria > Methanobacteriales > Methanobacteriaceae > Methanobrevibacter > Methanobrevibacter gottschalkii. Next base: position 220,927 of record NZ_RKRG01000003.1, on the reverse strand, counting down.
TCCCGATACATTTTAAATCCATATCTTCTATCCCACCAGTTAATATATGATTCGAATAGTTCATCTGAAACAATTGTATAACCATATATCGGATGCATCGCTCTTTTTAAAACAGCATTTTCAATGGCCGGAGCTACTTTAAAATCCATATCTGCTACCCACATAGGCAACTCATCATCAAAATAATCCCATTTTACACAATTAGTGTTATGTCTATCAATGACACTTTCAAAATCATAGTCAGTATTTTTCATAATGAATCCTACTTTCATCAAATTTATCCATGAATTTATTTTCAAAGCCTTCAGCAGGATATCCTAATGTGATAATGCAAAATGGTTTTAAATCAGCAATATCATCAATTCCGATTATATTCCCGATTTTAGCCATTTTTTCTTCATCAGGCGCAACTCCATTCCAAAGACCACCCAATCCAAGATTCACTGCTTCAAGCAGCATGTTTTCAGCTGCAGCACCCATATCCTGTTGCCAAACAGTTTTATAAAATGCCCTTCCAATATTGGCAACAAGTACAATGGCAACTGGAGCATTAGTTACACGAGGCTTAATTTCACCAAGTTTCGATAAAATTTCCCTGTTTTTAATTACAACAAATTCCCAAGGTTCTGCTCCGAGTCTAGAACCAGGTGCCTGCATTCCAGCTTTTAAGATTTTTAGTATTAATTCCTCAGCAATATCCTTATCCTGATACTGGCGAACGCTTCTTCTTGTGTTTATGATTTCTTCAAAATCAGACATATTTATAAATAGCATCTAAATCATATAAATAATTAATTTTTTAATGGAGGTGAGATAATGGAACGTGAAAACTTATCAGGTATTTTTAGTATTGTTCTCGGTTTGATATTCATATTATTCCCAATGTTTTCATCAAATCTAATTTCAATAATTGTTGGTTTAAGTTTACTATTCTTTGGTCTGTCAGCGGCATTCATGGGTTTTACCATGAGAAGAAATGGAATTCCATATTCTTTAATATCAATAATAATTGGAATTGTTGCAGTTATTTTAGGATTTGGATTTATATTCTATCTTGATGCTCTTTCATTTTTGGTTGGATTCCAATTATATATTGTCGGATTTATTATGATTGTATTTGGAATAACCGGATTAATCTCAAAATTAAATAGAATATCTTCTTTTACATCCATACTTGTTTTATTAATGGGTATTGTATCAATTGCTCTTGCTATATTTGCTCTCAACCAACCAATATACATTGCAATTATTATTGGTATCGTTTTAATTATTGAAGGAGTATCTTTCCTTTTAAATGATTAAAATTTGACTTATATAAAAAGAGTGTTTAAATCATCAAAAAAGTAACCATCATCATGAACAAATTATTAAACAAGTATCTGACTTAAAACAAAGAAAAGGTAATTTATTTTAAAAATTATATGATATTCTAAAAAAATAAAAAAAGAAGTAAAAAAATTGTTTGTGTTTTTTTACTTTTTAACTATAACTTTTACTTTTTTGTTTATGGCTTTGAAGTATTTGTTTCCTGCAAATTTAACTGTTCCTTTAAATGTTCCTCTTTTATTTAATTTTGTTATTTTAAATGTGGCAATTCCTTTTTTATTGGTTTTTGCTTTATAAGTTTTGCCTTTAAGTTTTAAAGTAACTTTTGTATTTTTAAGAGCTTTTCCTTTTTTGTTTTTTAAAGTTATTTTAAGCTTTTTATTTTTTGTTTTAACTTTTGTTTTTAAAGTTTTGGCTGTTAATTTAGGAGTTGCTTTCTTGATAACCACTTTAGCAGTATTTGATGATTCGACTAAATCATTATCACCAGCAAAGCTGATTTTTGCATTATAGCTTTTAGGAATTAAATATGCAACATTAACAGAGACTTGACCATGGCGATTAGTAGTTAAAGTCTTTGAAATACTGCCTACTTTAACACGTAACAACTTACCAGTTAAAAGATTACCATTACTGTCTTTTAAAGTAACAATAAGCTTACCGGAACTACCGTAAACACCATTAACCTTTTTAACACCAATAATGGTGGTTAATTTATTAACAATAACATTGGCACTGACGTTTACAGGATTATAATTGTCACCTGTAAGTGCAGTAGCAGTTAAAATATATGATCCAGCATTCAAACCACCAACACTGATTTTAGTGCCATTAATGGTTGTTATGGCTTCAGGATGACCAACAACATTGACATTGCCAATTCCAGTTGCATTGTAAACAAGAATATTCACACTACCTGAATTACCATAATCAAATATGATATCCGGAATAATGATTTTAGAATCAGCCTTATTTACAGTGACATTAACTCTACCGGTAACTGAATTATGATTAGTGTCCGGATTAGTGGTAACTTCCATAATATATGTTCCTGCATTTAAAGCTGAAACCTTGACAATACCATTCTTGTTGATGTTAATAACTGCTTCCGGATGATTGATTACTTTTACAGTAAAGTCAACAGCACCCTCACTATAAACATCACAATAACCAGCATCACCGTATGTGAAGACCACTTCATTTCTAATATCAATAACAGAATCTATTTTATTAACAGTTACCTTAACATTTTTACTCACACTATTGTGGTTTTCATCTGGATTAACAATTAACTGTAAAACATATTCTCCTACATTTAAATTGTAAATGCTAATATTATTGCCTGAAACAATGACATTTGCATAACTTTGATTTAAGATATTTGCATTGACACTTTCAATACCTTCACCTGTAAATACTGTAATGTCATGAGAACCATAGTCTAAAACAATATCCTCAATATTGATGTTTGCATTTACCTTATTTACTGTAATGCTGATTGTTTTATCCACACTATTGTGGTTTTCATCAGGAACAGTAGTGACTTTCAAGGTATATTGCCCAGCATCCAAATCAGAAACAACAATACAATCCTCATTAATCTTAATTACAGCCTCAGGATGATTAACTACTTCAGCTGTAACATTAACTGCACCATCATAATCAAATGTAACTGAAGCAGATCCACCATAATCAAAGACCATCTCATCATTATCCAGAGTTAATGCTGAATCTATTTTATTGACAGTCACTTCAAATTCTTTATCTACACCAGTGTGGTTTTCATCAGGAACAGTAGTGACTTTCAAGGTATATTGCCCAGCATCCAAATCAGAAACAACAATACAATCCTCATTAATCTTAATTACAGCCTCAGGATGATTAACTACTTCAGCTGTAACATTAACTGCACCATCATAACCAAATGTAACTGAAGCAGATCCACCATAATCAAAGACCATCTCATCATTATCCAGAGTTAATGCTGAATCTATTTTATTGACAGTTACATTAATGTCTTTTTGTGATGAAGTGAAAAATTCGCTCTCATTGAATTCAACAGCAACATTATATTTACCTGCTTTAAGATTAGAAAATGAAACATTACCTTGACCTTCTGTGATTTCAACTATTTTCTCCACACCATCTATTTTAACACTAAGATTGCCTGTGAATCTAGTGTCGGTTTTAACAACAACAACTAATTCTTCTCCCCAATCAACATTTTCTGCAGAAACACTTAAATTAGCATCGGCTTTAATGACAGTGATATTAATGTTTTCCTCATGAGGATTATAATTATCATCACCATTAAACGTCGCATAAACTGTATAGTTACCTAAACCCGGATTATCGAAAATAGCCTCAGCACGATTATTAAAAATCTCAACAGTCATGTCCTGACCATTTATTCTGAAAGTTATGCTGCCACCTACATTGACTGGAATTAAAGCTTCCACTTTAATATTATCGTGAATACTGATTGTTTTGTCAGCTTTTAGTGTAAAGTATTCCAAATCAATTTTGTTAACATTAAATCTTTGACTTGCAATGGAATTACAATAAGTTTCATCACCTTCATAAATTGCAATGATATTGTATTCACCTGCATTTAGACCTGTGAAAGTAGCATTAGCAGATTTATTGCTAATAATTCCAGTAGTTGAGTTAATAAGATTGTCCTCTAAATCTCTAACTTCAAAGATGATTGTATCTTTAACCACATCCTGATTTAAAGTTACATTAACATTAAACGGATTAGTGTAATTAATATTACTGTAATTTAAGGTTAAATCAACACTTGGCTTACTGTTAACTAAGGTAAAAGTACACTCCTCACTTTCATTGAAATTATTATCACCATCATACTTAACAGCAATAATATAACTACCATAGTCCAAATTGCCGAGCAGTACTTTTCTTTTGGTAATGTCAATACTATAAGTATCGGTGTCCAATTTAAATGTTAATTTACCAGTTGCATTATCCGGTAAAATAATACCTATGGTGTTTTCATTGCCATTTTCAGTTGTGCTGAAGTAGAAACCAACATCACCATTATCTTTAATGGCATCAACATGGCCTTTAGTTAAGCTGATTGTTGATTTTGCTTTAGTTACATTAAATGTTTTTGTGTATGATTTAGCTCCATAAACTTCATCACCTGCATAATAAGCAGTAATTGCGTATTCACCTGCAGGCAATACTCCCAAATTAATACTGCATCTGTAGTCTGTGATGTTTTTGATTATTTCACTATTGTTGAATCTGAAAGTTAACTTTCCATCTGGAATATCCAGTGAATCCACATTGATAATAACATCCTCACCATAAGTGCTGCTGTTTTTATCATCAAATAGGAATTCAGGAGCTTCTTTAACAATAAAAATAGGAGCTTTCACTGTACAATTGCCCAGATATTTAGTGAACATTTCATCACTAACATCAATGTAATATTCACCAGGCACATCAGGAACAGTAACTTCTTTTTGATAAACCCCATTAGTATATGTAAGGTCGTTTTCAAAAAGATTGAACTTCAATTTATAAAGACTAAGAATATTACCTAAATCATCTACTAAAGAAGCATTAAGATTAATAACATCTCCACAATTAACATTAACACTATCCTCACCATTTAAAAAAGTAAGAGTAGTATGTGAACAAAACATTCTATTTGAACCCTCGTAATGATCAGATGGTTGGAAAAAAACAAAATTGTATGGGTGGTCAACATAATTATTCTCAAAAATCAAATTACAATATGGTTGAAAATACAATAATGGATTATCATCATATTCTAGAAATTGAGAATTAAAAATACTATAATTACCCATAACACCTATTTTATAATCAGAATATCTGCAACAATTTTTAAAAATAGTATTATTTAAAAGGACTGAACAAAATAACCTTGGAGATATTTCTCTTCCAACATGTCCATCCGTTGATGTAAAATAACAATTATTAATAGTTAGATGAGTACCCTCATCCAGTTCTATAATAGCAAATTTGGAATAGGCATCTATAAATTTACAATTTTCAAAAATATAATTATTCTTATTCAAAAGGAAATAAGACTTCGTCTTTTCTTTTTTGGGATCTTTTTTAATAGCACTGAATGTAATATTTTCAAATTTAAAATTATTAGTATTATGCAAACTAAATATAAACGAAGTTCTTTTTTTAGGTGTTAAATTGGAAATTATTTTTACTTTATCTGGATTCTCTCCAACAATACTTATATTATTCTTTGATTTAATTGAAATAAAGTGATAGTAACCATCTTGATAAATTGGAGTAATGTTTGAAAGTAGGTAAGTTCCTTCAAGCATATGGATAACAGTATTATCTTCAGTATTGTTTAATATTGTTATAAAATCTCCAGGGTCATTTTCATCTAAACCACTACCAGTAGCATTTGGTGCAACATAAAGATGCTTTAAACCATCACCATCACCCAACAACCCATTATTATTGTCTTCGTTTAATAGTCTATTTGATGAATTATCTGATTTTTCTAATGATTCATCAGTTTTTTCAATATCATTTTGATTTAATTTTTGTAAATTTGTATCATATGAACTAGAAATTGAATCATCATAATCTATTTCAAAAGAATCTGCATTTAAGTTAGTTTCATTAATATCTTTTGCAACAATAAAATTCAAACTCAATAAAAAAATAATCATAAATACAAATAAAACACTTTTATTTAATCTCATAATTATCCCCAAATCATTTTTAAAAAAAAATATATTAAATAATGAAGGGAATTTCGATTTTTTATTCAAAAAAAATCCCCCTAACCCTTCATCATTATAAATTAACTTTTTCTAATATTCTATGGCATAAAAATGCCCATTATCTGTACCAATATATATGGTGCCATCATTATCAACAGCAATATTTCCTACAATTGCAGAACCAGCATCAAAAACCCTATATACAGCATTATTAAGTACGGGTTCATCTAGTTTACTAGTATTAAATGCCCATAGTATTCCGTTGTTGTCTCCTATGTAAAGTTTACCATCATAACATGCCATAGCTGATGAAACAGGATTAATGTTGAATTTAGTTTTACTGCAGGTTATTGATGAACTGGTGTATGTAGCATAATAGATATAGCCATTGTTATCAACAGTGTAAATATTACCATTAGCATCACTAATTAACTTGTTGCATGTACCATCTAGTGTGGTTGAAGCAACAACTTCTAAATTGGAATTAAGTAATGAAATAGCAGCACCATTGTTTGATAGAATACAGATATTGCCATTGGCATCAATAATAGGATTACCTACAGTGCCACTAACATTATGGCTAGTGCCATCAACTAAATTATAGGCAATTAAACCTTGTATGGTGTTAACATAAAGAGTATTGCCGTGTATATATGGTTGGGACAATATTGCAGGAGTGCCATAAGATACATTATTTAGCTCTAAAATACTGCCATAGTAGTAGTAATCAGAATCATGCTTAATCATGGAAATCCAATTATTGGAATTAATACCATAACCGTATTCACTACTTACATAAAGAGTATTATTATAAATTACTGGTTTATAGAGGCTGGATCCTTGATAAATGTTTGAATAAGTTAAAGATTCACCATTTGTCAAGTTAAAGATATATAATGCGTCCCATGATGCAGGTGCATAAACAATATTTCCATCCACCAATAACTCATGGAAATAACCAAATTCGGTTGTGAAATTCCAAACAAGATCTTGGGTGATGTAATTGTAACAGTACAAATCATGACTTGCAGGAATTAGAATATAATTACCTGCAATAACAGAGGTACCATTTAAATTGTCACCCAATATAACATCCCAACTAGATGAAAGTATATCAGTGCCTATAGGGATTGTTATATTTCCACTGCTAGTGCCATTTGTATTGTTTTCAGGTTCAATGTAATTAGTAATATCATCAATACTATTATTGTATTGAACAATATTTACTTTATCATTAGCTACAAAAACAGACCCAGTACCATTATCCTTTCCACGGAATATATTATTGGTATAGGTCAAGTATGCTGCAGTATTGCTATTTCCAGTATAATAATATGCAAGTGCATGGCCAGAGTTATTGTCTTTAGCAGCATTGTTAATAAATTCACATTTATCAACTGTTAATCTGCCTTTTCCAGTACCATAAACTGCACCTCCTTTTCCTGCTGTTTTATTAAGAGTATTGTTTATGAATTTACAGTTAGAGATTGCTGCAGTACAGCTGCTGCTGGAAATTGCACCACCATTTAATTCAAGTGCAGTATTATTTGTGAATTCTGAACTTTCCACATTCAATGTTCCTGAACTTATAACAATTGCTCCACCATTACCTGTTAGTGCAGTGTTGTATTTAAATTCTGAATTTTTAATAACAACTTTTGGTGTGCTCATATAACTGCTTGCTCCAATAGCACCTCCACCAGTATTGGTTTTTGCAGTATTGGCTGTGAAAGTTGAGTTGATGACAGTTAAATAACTGTATGTGTATAATGCACCACCATTCCATCCTGCATAATTATTTTTAAATTTAGAACGAATAATGGTTGTATTTGCATTACTGTGTGTATGGATTGCTCCTGCCCACCAAACTGCTTCATTATTTTCAAATGTTGAATCATAAACAACTAATTGTCCGCAATTATTAATTGCTCCCGGTTCAGTAGTAGCATAATTATCTTTAAATGTAGAATCCCTAACTGTCATTCTAGCATTGTTAACAGCAGTACCCCAGGAGGAATAATAATTAGTTACCGCACCGAAACTACAGTTACATTTTATAAAAGAACAGTTTTCAATTAATGCATGTCCATAATTTAACCAGATTACTGACTGATGTGATCCAGTTGCATTAATATTGCTAAATACACAGTTTTTAAATGTATAATTTCCGTTACCCATCAATTTCATAAAAACATTGTCAGATAAGTATTGGAATGTAACATTTTCAAATTTTACATTCAGATTAGATCCAGAAGTAATAATTGGAATATAGTTGTATTTTGTTGAACTGCTCCAACTGTCACCACCGATATAATAACCATAACCTCCAATAATATTTATGTCATGGTTTATACTAATCTGATTGGAACTATCGCTTGATGGAGCAATATTTCCTTTATTTAATTCTATTGTATTTATATTCGCATTTTCGACTTCTGATTTAAAATCAGCCCAAGAATATGTATCTCGAGTTGATTTACCATCACAAATCACTTCTCCATCAACATTAGTTGAAATCTCATTATCAACAATATTGATAGTACTTATATCATCATCTAGACTAATCGTGTCATCAGATGATGAATTACCAATTTCATCTATGTTTTGTGCAGAAACACAACTGATTCCTACAATAAACAGGATGAATATTGAAAAAAATAAAATATTTTTGTATTTCATTTTTTTATTCTCCTAATATCCTTTATAATATATTTAATCCAAATTAATAGGAACTGCATTTTTTATAGAAAAAATGAATCTTGTCTATTTTTTTAGATTATTTCATCAGATAATTTTTTCAATTAAATAAATTTTTATTATAGTAATACTAAAGTATTTTTTATATAATAATTTAAATTATATTTGAATAATTATCTAATGAATTATAATATATACAAAAAGATATATAAAGTTATCTTAACTTATATTAAATTATATATGAATTTTCATATATTACATTAATGTTCGCAAAAAATCTAAAATTAATTTTTGAAAACCGATTAAAATTACTTCAATTCAAAAACAAAAAAATTTGCATCAAAAAAAACTATTTTTGGTGAACACATGTATGTAAAAAAATGATGGAGGCAATAATAAAAATGAAAATCAAAAAATACATGTTAATAATATTTATTTTATTGACACTGGTGAATATAACTTGTATCGCTGCTATGGATAACGATACTTTTACAACAAATGTTAGTCAGAATATTTCCAATATTAATACAGATGAACAAATAAATATCCTAACACAAAAAACAGAAAATATCAATGAAATACACCAAACAACAGAAAATGATCAATTATCATTCTCTATGCATCCGCCAGACGATAATTATTATAATAATAAAAAGGGTGAAATTTATCATACACAATTAATATTAACAATCGAAAATTTCACAACATTCAGTACTGCAAATACTACAATGAATGTCCATCTAGATTGGGACTTATACATGTCAAAAGATTATTATGATACATGTCAGATACGAATATATGAAAACAACACAAAAATCCATGCATTTAACGTATCCGACCAAAATAATGCTGAATATGAACACAATGCCCATCAAACACTAGATGTAACATTTCCATATACAATCAAAGATAGAACTGAATTGAAAGCCGTGATTTTACAAATTGAATCAAATACATTAAGTTTTGAAGAAATAAAAAAAATTAACTTAACTAATTTAAACAACAATAATATTATAGTCAATAATACTTATTTTTCAAATGAAAACTGGACAAATCAAATCAAATACTTAAAAAAAGCAATAAATGATGCGCCAACAAATAGTATAATTTACTTAAACAATATGGAAATACTGAATGATGAGGATATAACGATCACTATCGATAAGAATATCACAATAATCGCAAACAACACCATAATAAATGGATTGGATCATGGAACAATATTTACAATAAACTCCCAAGCAACACTAACCTTAATAAACCTAACATTCACCAACATCTCCACTAATTACATAATGCAGAATAATGGTAACTTAAAAATTGTGAACAATAATTTCAACAACAATATTGGAAGATTAATAAGTAATAATGGTAATTTAACTATAGAAGACAGTATTATTGAAAATACAACAAAATACTATGCATTATTCCTTAACAATATCAAAACAACATCCGAAAACGGATTAATATACAATAAAAAAACACTAAACATTAAAAATACTACTTTTAATAATATTAATTTGAATCCATTAACAAACAATAATAAAAAATTAGATTGGAATGCAATAATCGTTAACTATGGTAAAGCCATTGTAACTGACTCAAAATTTACAAACATCAATTATAGAACAATATACAATAATGCAATACTTGAAATAAAAAACACAATAATGGAAAACATAACCTCAACAGACATTTTTTCTCATACAATACAATACACCCGGCAATTAAATAATACTGGAAAATATTTTTCATATATACGGGCAACCTCATCTCTTGAAGGAGGAGCAATATACAACATCAAACACTCCACAATAACAAACACCACATTTCAAAAAATCACAGGAAAAAGTGGTGCAATATACAATAAAAAAACACTAAACATAACAAACACCACATTCCAATCAATAAACAATGGAGCAATATACAACAACGAAGATTTAACAATATCAAACTCCACCTTCCAAACAATAAGCGGAGAAGCAATATATACTAAAAATGCAAATATAACCAATAGTAGATTTCAAACAATCAGTGGAAAAGCATTATACAATATAGGAACACTAAACATAAACAATATATTAATAAACAAATCCACAGGAATACATAATGATGGAATATTAACCATAAATAATACGATAATAAATAAATGTGGAGGCATATATAATAATAACCAATTAAATGTCAATAATACACTATTTAATAGATGTAGTGGGGTTGGTGCAGCAGTATACAATAATAATATTGCAAATATTGAAAACTGTGAAATTATAGAAAACCATGGAGATGCTGATACCAAGTGGAGATATGTAGAGCAGCCTAATGGTCAAGTATTTTCATATATTGTTGAAGTATATTCCGGTGTAATTTATAATTATAAAAATGCTAAAATAAACATTACAAAATCAATTATTAAGAACAATGATATTTCAGAAGAAAGCAATGGTAACTGGGATACATATTATGGAATCATTAAAAATGATGGGGAAATGAAAATAACTGGCTGTATTCTTGATGGTAATAAACCAAGAGAGTGGATTGCTTTTTGGGGTGGTGATGGTTCAATAAACATTTACAATACTGGAAAGTTAACATATAAATACAATTACCTGCTAAATACACAATATTATACCGGAAATATTCATAAACCAAGCAGTTTTTTATTTAATACTGGGAATGGTGCATGTGATGTCAATTATAATTTTTATTGTTTAAAACCATCCAGTATTTTTGCAAATGCAAATTATAATTATTATTTTGTTCCTTATTTTGGTGAGTATATTCCGATTAAGCTTAATGAAACCAGAAATATCACTTTGTCATTAGGTCTGACCAATGGTGCTGATTATATGACCTTCAATGATTGGGACAAATTATTAACTCCAGGATTAAACGCAACCATTACAACAATTGATGAAAACGGTGAATACAAAAACATAACAACACTTCTAAAAGACAAATACACATTTAATTTCAACTACACCCATGTTAAAGGCGAATACATAATATACAGCAATATCTTGAATTTTAAGAGTAGTGCTTTGGTTGATGTGGGAAAAGAATTTGCAGAAATGGAAGTAAACTACAATAACATAACCTATAAAGAGGGCAACATAACATTCCATATTAAAATTAAGGGAAATCTCACCACACAACCAACCGGAAACATAACTTTAAGATACAACAATGAAAAAATCATATTGAACCTAACAGATTCCGAATGCAGCTTCACCATTCCTGAAATATTAAAACCTGACAATTATACTATGAGGATTGATTATGATGGCGATGATGAATATTTTAAAATACTAAATCAGTATTTTATTTTTGCTGTGTATAAAATACCTACCAATATTACTGTAGTTGCTCCCGAAGTTAAATATGGTCAAACCGGTCTGATAACAATCACCATCACACCAGGTGAGGCGAAATTAAAAGGTAAACTATACATTAACGGAATATACACTAAAAATGCTGATACACAGGGCCATAGGATTTTGAGGATTAATAGGAATCCTGGTGTGTATAATATTAGTGTGGTTTTTGAAAGTGATGAGTATTATATGGGTGGTGTTGCAAACACTACTTTTATTGTAAGCAAATGGAAAACCAATTTAACCTTAACCGGCAAGGATATTAATGCTGGTGAGGATGCAATTGTCAATATTACAATTGATCCTGGTGATGTTCGAGGTGATGCGATATTGATTATTAATGGTGTGAACCAAACAATATTTATAAACAATACAGTAACACCTATTACTATTAGTAATCTTCAGAACGGAACATATCATGTTAGTGTTTATTATCCGGGTGATAAAAAATATGCTCCATCTAATGCCAGCACTACTTTTACTGTTTCAATGAAAACAACAAAACTTACAGTAAATATCACTAATAATGATGATTTAACCGGCAATATCCATGTTAATACTGATTATAATGATTGTACTGGTGAAGTGGGAGTGTATATTAATAATGATAATGTTTTGATTATGAATTTGACTAACGGGTCTTGTAATTTCCCTGTTAAATTCAAAAGAGGCAACAATTACATCTACATACATTATATTGGTGATAAATATTATTCCTATGCCTCTTGGAACACTACAAGATTTATTGAGGGAAAAGCAATTATCAACACAAACTACAACCATACAATCGATGAGCAGGAACTAGGTTATTACATTATAAAAATATTTGATAGTGACAATAACCCTTATGAATATACAAATTTCACTGCCTTATTCCAGAATAAAGAAATACATTTAACTACTGATGAGAATGGTGTTGCAAAACTGCCTATACAATGCAGAGCCGGAACCTACAACATAACAGTCAAATACAAAAATACAGTTAAAAAGAGTACTGTTGTGGTGAATGCAACCAGAATGGATATTGATATTAAGGACATTCTTGCAGGTGAAAATGAAACAATCACAATCAGATTACCTTACAATGCAACTGGAAACATTACATTTAAAGTAGATAATACTGTAATTAGTAAAAGATTGAGTAATGGTCTTGCGATTGTCAATATTTCTGCTTTGACTTTAGGAGAACATAAATTAACAGTATTCTATAGTGGCGACAATAATTATACTGATCAGAAAATAGAAAAAATATTCAGCATCAAACATTCCCTATCCCAAATCATTGCATCATCATCCGGTGTCACATATGGTGAGGATGTTATTGTCACTTCAAAGGTTACATCAGGCGCAAGCGGTAGTGTGACATTTGTCCTTAACCATGAAACAATAACTGTGAATTTAACTGATAGTCAGGCAAATGCTGCATTTACTAATGTTCCTGCAGGAAATTATGTTATAACTACCAGGTATAATGGTGATAAGACATATAAAGGGTCTGTTTGCGATGTTAAAATCAATGTTAAAAAAGCAGTACCCAATATAATGGTTAATACAAGTCCTTTACTGTTAAATGAAAATATCAGGATTGATGCTTTGCTAAACAATGATGCCATGGGTAATGTCACCTTCCATATTCAGGGTCAGTATTCACCAAGAAACAGAACAGTGAATAATGGTGTCAGTTCATGGCTAATCAGTCCATTAAGTAAAGGTTCATATAATCTGATTGTAACATACTGTGGTGACAGAAATTATGAATCCATAACAACTTCCAAAATACTTGTATTGAATCAGAATGAGACTGTCTTGAATGTTAATATTGGTGATGTAAATGCAGATGATGATTTAATGGTATATGCAACACTAAACAGTGACAATAAGTATAAAATAACAGGCAACATTACTCTTGAGATTAACGATAAATACTATAAGGTTGTTGTTAGTGATGGTGTGGGATTAAGAAATCTTGGTGAGTTTAAAGCCGGCAGATACACTTATACTGCAACATATACAGGTTCAGATTTGTTTTCAATGTCCACCATTAAAGGTTCCTTTAATGTAAGATGCAATAGCTATAAGATAACAGGAAATAAAAATATTGTTCAGTATTATGGCACATACAAGTCTTATAAAGTGCGCTTATTAAACAATAATGTCCCTGTTAAAAAAGCAATTATTACCGTTAAAATAAATAAGAAAAACATTAAAGTTAAAACTGACAATAAAGGTTATGCAACATTAAAACTTAAATTAAAGGCCGGTAAGTATAGCATTACTGCTTCTTACAAAAAAGTCACTGTTAAAAATAAGGTAACAGTGAAACCTATCCTGATAACAAAGAACATGGTGGTTAAGAAGGGTAAAACAGTAACCTATACTGCCAAACTGCTAAACAAATATGGTAAAAAGGTTAAAAATAAAAAGGTTATCTTTAAGGTTAAAGGTAAGAAATATATTGTTAAAACTAATAAGAAGGGGATTGCCAAAATTAAAATTAAAAAGCTGAAAGTTGGAAAATATAAAATACAGAGCATCTATGGGAAAGTTAAAAACACCAACACCATAAAAATCAAATAGACAACACACCACCATTTTACAAAACCATCACCAACACACAACCATAATAAAATAATCAAAATTTAACTAATGATTAAATTCCAAAATACTGCAAATCGATTACCTCAACAAAACAAAATCATTCCCTAATTTTAGTATTAAGAAAAACGAAGGATATTAAAAAAAAACTATTTCTCTTAAAAAAAAAAAAAAAAAAAAAAAAAAATGGCAATTTGATTATGAATAATTAGTCAATTATGGATTTTAAAAAAAAAACAGAATGCCTTCAAAATAAAATGGAAATATTAATGATTTAGAATGTATGATGGAAAGATTATGTTTAAATTCCTTGAAAAAGAGATAGTGAAAAGTTATTTATCTAAAAAAGCACATCATACTCTGATAACGGATTTTATAAATCCGAAATCTCATATATACTTTTTGCATTATAGTTTTCTTAATCATGAATTAGATGATATTAAATTTACTTAAACGTTTAATTAAAATAATTACAGCTTAAGGAATATTAATAAAATAAGATTAGATTAACTAATGAATAGTTAATCTAAATTTTTTGTTTCTTTTCGTTTGTATCCAACAATAAGTAGAAGTTCACATATTATAGCCAATCCTATGAATCTTATCATATCATAAGGACCATTTTCTACAATATTTTTAGTTATTTCATATGCTTTTAGACTTTCCTGTGCTGCACCACTACTTCCAGCTGCACCGGCTGAAGATGCTGATTTAGAAATAGTTCCACTAGCGGTTACTCCATTAACACTGGGACTTTCACTAGATGTTGAGTTTTCAGTTGATACAAGATTGTTATAAGAGTTACTTGCATCTCCTTGATTATTAAATGAATTAACTGTTTTAACATTAGCTCTCTGATTAAATTTACGGGATAAACTTTTACCATCATCTCCACTTAAGTCAGGAAGACCAATATACCCCTTATCACCATCTGCAACATCAGGATTTGTGAATCCTCCAACATTACCATTACCTCCGGTGTTTATTGTTCCTCCAGAATTGCTTCCAGGAATTAATGGGTTTCCTCCGGGGAATCCTGGTTTTAATGGAGAAATTCCACTTCCATTAATAATATTGGAATGGTTTCCAGTATTAGTTGGTGGTTCATAGTTGAATTCATCCCCTTCATCAATTTCATCGCCCTGTTGTTCAATTTCATATTCAAATATTGTGATAACACGATTTCCTGAAAAATCATTATTTTTGATTTCATCAGTGTCTTTACCTATTGCATCCCCACGTTTGAATGGATCATAATTGGTATCTGCATATTTATATGTACGAACTAATGTATTATTAGTTACTGTTGTATTGTCTGCATCTAACATATGAGATAAGTAGTATCCGTCGCTTATTACAGTATTATTAACTACTTTATAAGAGTGTGTCCCTTTTGTTTCTTGTGAATATGATATTCCATATAAGTTATCCTCTTTGGTGGTTTTGCGAATATTATGAATTTCTATAATATTATTCATTATAATATCATTATCGTCTTGTGCTTCAATTCCCGCTACCAGTGCCCAACTATGATTTCCTGCAAGTCCAGTAACATTTATATGATTGTTCAGGATAGTAATATAATTTTCACCATTGAAGTTTTGTGAGTATATACCAATATTTGGACCATTACATTTTGAAAATATTTCATTATATTTAATGATTATTCCACTTGCAGGCCCTGTTAATTGTATTGGATAAGCAGTTCCTGCAGCAAAAGTTCCTCCACTTGTTTCAACATGAATATTATTCCCTTCAACAAGTAGATTATCAGCTCGATAAATATCTAAACCATACAAGTAATTTGGTTGATTTTTATATGATTTGAAATCAGTTAACGTCAATTGATTACCGATGAATTCACAGTCTTTTGAATCACAAATGAATATTGCATCCAATGTTGGAAAGCTGCATTCAGGTCTTTCATTAACATCACAATTAATAATGTTACCTTTAAATGTTGAATTATTGCAGTTGCTTATCCCCATTGCCAGTGCAAATTCTGAATATAAATATGCTGTTGTTAAATCGAATGCTATTGTTCTTAATGGCAGTCTGGCATTAACAGTATTGTTTTCAAATATGCAATTTGGGGAGTATTCCAGACAAACAGCATAATCCCTACCTTCAGATGGGTTGTTTCCTTCAAAGTTAATAGTGTTGTTAATAATTTTTAAATTACTATTTAAACTACGTTTTGTTCCTTCAGAATAAATTCCATATGCGGTAGTATCTTGTGGAGGAATATAATTAATATTTGTATTATAAATATTCACATTATTTGCTCTCCATATTAAAATTGCTGAGTTTTCATTGTCTTCAAATTTTTCAGTTATATTTAAAATGATGTTGTTTAATGTTACGCCATTTGCTTCAATACTGAAAACCGTATTTTTTAATGTGTGATTATTCCCATTAATTGTAACATTATTTGATTTTATTGTTAATATGCCCAAATCATCAATATCTTCAGATATGCATAATGTAGCATATGCGTAAATGGATTTTAATCGCCCCCTTATAAAATAATCATCAATATTATCCGAAGTAATATTTACCACCAGATCAGGTTTATCAACTTCACCTAATATTTGATTATCCTCAGCAACAGCAGCTGATGATACAATACACGTTCCGTTTGAATTATCACTTATCAGCTCTGTTGCATTTGCATCATGAGCTGAAACAACGGTCAGTGAAAGGAACGTTACCAATATTAATAATAATACTTTCGTTGAATTGCTTAATTTTCTCACCTCTTTTAAAATTTTAATATATTTAAGTTATTTTAATAAATATTAAAATACA
The DNA here is from genome assembly GCF_003814835.1 of Methanobrevibacter gottschalkii DSM 11977. Lineage (NCBI taxonomy): Archaea > Methanobacteriati > Methanobacteriota > Methanobacteria > Methanobacteriales > Methanobacteriaceae > Methanobrevibacter > Methanobrevibacter gottschalkii. Next base: position 203,382 of record NZ_RKRG01000003.1, on the reverse strand, counting down.
ATTTATATTTTTATTTAAAGTATGATATATATTTTAGTAAAAAACAATTTATTTTAACTATTTTTCATATGTAAGATAACTGAAAATTATTTTTTTAACTGATTTTACTCTTTAAAAGAAATTTGTTTATTTCATTTTAGTTATTTTCATTCCACATTATCTATTTTGTATTCTACTCACATCACACTTTGAAATTGTCTTTTAAAACTAATTTTTCAGATTAATCATGCCTTTTGTTTGTTTTAAGAATTTTCATGATGATATTCCAACCATCAGAATTAGTTTTATTCAAAATAGGTTAATGTCTTTTAAACATCCATTATCAAGGCTAAATTGCAAATCAATTGATTGTTCACTAATACTTTAACATGAACTGATTTTTATTTGTTTTATAAAGGGATAATTTAGTAATGATATGCCGGGTTGTTAAAAAAAAGTATGTTGCAAGTATTATTCAATTGTTCGTCTACTGTGATTTATCCTTTGTAATTAGACCCATATTTCTTATTCTTTATAAATCTGAAACATGGAGCATCTGATACTATTTACACCTTATGAACTCTTTTGAGTTTTTTTCAAGTATGGCAAACTTATTTGGAATTTTTTAGAATTTTCCATCTACTTGCTTTTAGAATATTAATTTATATCATCTTAAATGAGTTTATTATCTTTTTCATAGACTTATTAAAAATTAGCAATCCAATCCACAAATACCAAAAAGTTTTATTTTAAAGAATAGATGAAAATTATTGAAGTATGAAAAACATGTTTCCATACATCCAGAATATTTAAATTTCCTCATTTTCACTTCTACTAAAATCAATGCCATTGCTTTCGCAATACTCTTCAATGCGTGAAATAACATTTAAAATATCTTCTTCACAATATTCATTTTTGAAATAATATAGAATTGGTTGAGCATTGGTATAAACAGTGATAATTAAATACTGATTATTCCGGATATGAACATCAAGAGTATTATACATTTGAATATCCCTTATAATATCGCTTTCAGCTTTTCCAACCGAAGTTTCATTACCAATAGATTTAATTTCACTATTTTGATATTTATTTTGTAATTTAATTATATTATCTTCATCAGTTGAAATCTCGCTTGGAGGTTTCATTTCAGACAGTTTATCTCTGAATAGCTTTGCATTATGTAGTTTTTCTTGAATTTCAGTTAATTCATTTTCAAGTTCTTTTTGATCCTCAATTAATGAATTAATAAAAGCTTCACTGCCATTATTGTATTCTTCATACATTTCAAGCACATCTCTTGGAGATAAAATAGACTGGCTTTTGAAAAATTCTTTTGTGTGCTGTTTTACACGAATACTTAGAGGTTTTAAGTTTTCTTTTCTTGATTTATGATCAAACATCTCCTCTGCTAAATCATTACCTTTTTTGTGTAAAGCTTGCATTCTTGAGGTAAATATTTTTTCAAATTCTTCACGTGTCATATCTTCCGGGAAATTGAATTCAAATTCACCTGGAGTATATGATCCTCCAAATCTTTCGTTTCCGAATGCAAATTTTCTAGTTCTTTTTTGGTTTGTCACAATATCACATCCATCTTGTATTACAAAATATATTTTTGTATACAATACAATATTGTAATGACATGATATATAAATGTATTCATTTTTATAAAATGTATACATCAAGAAATCTGGAAAAAATTACCTCAATTCAATTTTCCATTACAGACTTCATCAATTATATCAATTAAAATTAAAATCCATTATTTACTTAAATTGGCACCAATTTCAAAAGCTTTTTCCAAATCTTTTGGAAATTGTAAAATCCACTGTTTTTCTTTAGCTTCTTGTGAAAAACCAGCCATATTAAATTTAGAATAATCACTTACCTGAATTGTATCACAAACAGGATAAGCAACAATTTCTCCGTTTAAAAATGAGAATAAAAACTCAGTACTGGATAAACTTTCTTTCATAGCTTGTTCATAAAAATCCAAAGGGGCATTCATAGTGTAAAAAATACCCACATTTACATTGCCTGTAAAATAGCTTGATCCATCATCATAAGACATTATACAGAATATTAATCTTTCAACCAATGCCCTGAATTCACTTGTAGGTTGGCCAAAGTAAATCGGAGAACCAATAAGCAGTGCATCAGCATCTAAAATCTTTTCAATGACTTCTGTTAAATCATCTCTCCAGTAACATTTTCCTTTAGTTTTTTCTTTGAGTTTGCAAGCAAGACAACTTCGACAACCTGTAAATACTAAATCATATAAATTAAAATATTCAGTTTCAGCTCCAACAGATTCTGCTCCTTTTTGAGCGGATTGCATTATCTCAGCAGTGTTCCATTTTTTTCTTGGACTTGCATTAACAATGATTGTTTTCATAAAATACACCCAAATAACAATATGTCCAAATTCCCTTAAATATTTTCAACTCACCAACTTCAACATTTGGATATAATCTTCATTAATATTTTGAGTAATAGTCTTTGCAGTATACAAGGAGTTTCCAGTTGCAGAAAAATAAAATATCATGATTGCCATCCATAAAACAAGTTTATAAAAAATTAATAAAAATAAGAAAAGAAGCTAATATTTAGCTTCAATGACAGTCTTTCCATTCATGTAAGGGACTAACACTTCAGGAATTTTAACACTGCCATCAGCCTGCTGATAGTTTTCTAGAATACAGCACATAGTTCTTTCAGTAGCAATAGCTGTACTGTTTAATGTATGTAAAACCTGAGCATCTCCAGAACCTGCTCTTCCATAACGTGTTTTTGTTTTACGTGCTTGGTAGTCTTTACAGTTTGTACAGGACACTAATTCCCTAAATGCTTTAGAACCCGGAAACCATGCCTCCAAATCATACTTAATAGCGGCATTATCATTTAAAGCAGATGATACGATAGCTATTACTTGATATGGAATGCCTAATTTTTGATATATTCCTTCGGTTACTTCCATTAAATGATCATGCTGATTTCTTGAATCTTCAGGAGTGGAGTAAATGAATTGTTCAATTTTTTCAAACTGGTGAACTCTAAATATTCCTAAAGTATCTTTTCCATGAGATCCCGCTTCTTTTCTAAAGCAAGTTGAAAGGGCGCAGTACCTTAATGGCAAATCTTCAGGTGATATTATTTCATTTCTGTGAAGAGCTGCCAAGGTTTGCTCAGCAGTTGCAATTAAGTACATGTCTTCATTTTCTACCTTGTATAATGTTTCTTCAAATTCACCAAGCTCTGATGTCTCTGCTGCAACCTCACCTTTTACAAAGAATGGGGTTTGCATTGGAATATACCCTTCAGCTTCAAGTTCTGATAATGCAAATTGAATTAATGCCAAATTCAAATGTAAAATATCTCTTTTTAAATAGTAAAAACGAGCCCCGGCAATATCTGCTGCAGTTTCAAGATCTGCACCATCGATTTTTTTAATTAAGTCTACATGATTTAATAATTCGAAATCATGTTCCGGAATCTCACCGTAAGTTCTAACTACAACATTATCATCTTCAGTATCAGAAATAGGAACATCTTCATCAAGTAGGTTTCCAACTTTATATCTATAATCATCCCTAAGTTTAAGATATTCCACATTTTTAGCACTTAGTTCTTTAATATCACTAGCTACCTGTTTGGATTTGGCTATTACTTCTTCAAAATTGCCTTCTTCTTTTGCTTTTTTAAATGATTTGGATAATTTATTTTTCTCAGATCTAAGGGAATTAAGTTTTCTTTCACCTTCTCTCCATAAATTATCATATTCAATTACTTTTTCGACATTTATTGTGTCTCTAAATCTCTTTTTTTCAGAGTCAATAATTATTTCTGGATTTTCTCTGAATAATTTTATATCTAACAATTTTTGTCCCCTAATTCTTTAATCATAATATAATATGGTTTTTTTGTTTTTTAAATTTAATGCTTAAATAAGGAAAATTTTAACTAAAAATTGTTAATAATTGAAAAATAAGTAAAAAAGAGGATAAAAAATCCTCAAAAATTTAGAAAAATTTATAATAATTTTTCTTTAAAAACTGTTTTGAGTTCAGTTTTAGTTTTATCAGTATAGTTTTCTGAATCTACACTAAAAATTGCCATTTCATAAATAATTTTATTTAACGATTGGCCTTTTTCTGTTAGGTAATATCTAACATTCTTTTTATCGTATTTATCTACAATACGTTGAATTAAACCATTATCTTCCATATCTTTAAGGCAACTGCTTAAAACTCTGTTGGATAATTTAGGTTTGTTTTCTTTAAATTCATGGAAACGGGTTTTACCAAAGAACAAATCATTTATAATTTGTACAACCCATTTTTTCCTAATTAATTGAATTACATTATCTATTGGGAAATTCATTAATTGAGCATTTGCATTCATAATAAAACCTCCAATAAAATTATTATTAATATAATTGATTCTTTTTCACATATAAATTTAACGATATGGTGAGTAAAAGGTTACCAAAAGCTTTTAAATATTATCCACTTATGTTTTAATTGAAAGTGCAAAATTTGTATCTTTCAGAGATGGCGAATCAATCAAGAAATTAAAATAAAATGAACATGAAACACCATTTTTTCCTCCATTATAACACACAATAGAGAAAAGAAATAGTCATGGGATTTTAAAAATAATTTTTTGAAATAGCATTAAGCTAAAATCAACCTCAAAAAAAATTTTCCTTACATAAATTATTAAAAACACCATCTCTATTTTTTATTTTTTATCATAATAATTTTTCTTCCCATTCTTTAACTTTAAAACCAACTAAAACAAAATTATCAGTTACAACTATCGGCCTTTTAACAAGCATCCCATCAGTAGCTAAAAGATTTAATTGTTCCTCTTCTGACATTTCAGGAAGTTTATCTTTTAATTTTAATTCACGGTATTTCATACCACTTGTGTTGAAAAATCTTTTAAGTGGCAAATCAGATATTTTCCACCATTCACGTAATTCAGAAGCAGTGGGATTATCTTCTACGATGTGTTTTGATTCATATTCTATATTGTGTTCATCTAACCAGTTTTTAGCTTTCCTGCAAGTTGAGCATTTTGGATATTGTACGAATAACATGATTATTATCTCCTTTTTCTGTGAATTTTAATATTATTATGTTAATTCTCTTAAAAATAATTAAGTATATCATATGGTTTTTCAATTACATTCAGTACATATTCATTTCCATAATCATTTTGATTCCCATAACCCCATTTAACAATTATACAGTCAACTTCTGCATTTTGAGTTGTTTTAATATCAGTTGAAGAATCCCCAATGTATAACGCTTCTTTTTTTGATACATTTAATTGATTCAATATTTTATTAATTCCAAAAGGACTTGGTTTTGATGGATAAACAGGATTATGACCTTCAATAGCTTGAAAATCAATGTCTGAATAATATTTATCAACAAAAGTTCTAATTGAATCATTATTTCTATTTGAATTAATTGTAAGCAATATTCCTTTTTCTTGTAATTTTAATAAAACATCATGCATTCCATCAAAAGGAAGAGAATTCTCCTTATTTGATTTGCCATAAATAGTATTATATGTATTTTTAACGAGTTCCATATTTTGAGGAGTATTGTTATCTTTTAAACATGATGAAACAAGCTCATCTATGTTTCCACCTAAAATTTCAACATATTCATCATAAGTTAATGTAGGAAAATCATTAGTTGATAATGCTTTATTAAAGCAGATTATTACATCAGTTATTGAATTAAATATGGTGCCGTCAAAATCAAAAATTGCAAGTTTTTTCATGAATTAATTTATGTTGTTTCATTAATTAAAACAATGTATTAAATAAAACATTTATTAATATTAAATACTGATGAAAAAATTAATAGCACCCCTAAAAAACAAAATCGGACAAATCTTTGCAATATTCCTGTTTTTAGTGGTTCAAGTTTATTGTGACTTGACATTACCACAATACACATCAGATATTGTGGATATAGGTATTCAAAATGCAAATTTCCAGTTTATTATTGATACTGGTATGATGATGCTTTTAATGGTTGCAATATCTGCTCTTGCAACTGTCGGAGTTTCATATTTTTCAAGCAGAGTTTCCTCAGGTTATGCTAAAGATTTAAGAAAAATAGTTTACAGCAAAGTTTTAAAATTCTCAAATCATGAACTAAACAAGATTTCAAGATCTTCTCTGATTACAAGATCAACCAATGACATTAACCAGCTCCAAAGTGTGCTTGCAATGATTTTTACAACAATATTATTTGCACCTCTCCTTGGAGTTGGAAGTATCATAAAAGCATTTGAGCTTGGAACAAATTTATCTTGGATCATTTTTGTAACTTTTATTGGTGTTGTAATTCTTTTAGTTATTGTTATTGTAAGAGTGCTTCCTTACTTTAAGGTAATTCAGGAAATTATGGATAAGATCAATAGAACATCAAGGGAAATTTTAATAGGAATACCTGTTATTAAAGCATTTGTAAGACAGGATTACGAAGAAGAGAAATTCAGGAAAATCAATGAAGAATTCTATGATGTCAACATATATGTTTTTAGAAATATGCTTATAATGCTTCCATTAATGACTCTTCTTATGAATTTGATGATTGTTCTGATCCTATATTTCGGAGCCTATGATGCAATGAGAGGTTCTATCCTAACCGGAGATATTATAGCATTCATTCAGTATTCAACCCAAGTTGTAACATCATTTCTAATGATTGGTGCATTTTTCATTATTCTTCCAAGGTTACTTGTTTCTGGAAGGCGTGTGAATGAAGTATTAACTACTGATTTAACAATAACTGATGGTGAACTTACAGACATTTCAGAAAATCCTACAATTGAATTTAAGAATGTTTCATACAAATACCCGAATAGTGAAAAAGAAACTATTAAAGACATTAGTTTTTCCTTAAAGCCCAGTAAAACCACTGCAATTATTGGTGGAACAGGTAGTGGAAAATCAACAATACTTAATTTAATTCCCCGTCTTCAAGATCCGAGTTCTGGTGAAATCTTAATCGATGGTAAAAATATTAAACTCTTTAAATTAAAAGGTTTAAGAGATAAAATCAGTTTTACTCCTCAAAAGGCTATTTTATTTCAAGGGGATATTAAATCAAATATGTTGACTGGAAAAAATGATGCAACAGATGAAGAAATTGAAAATGCACTTAAGATGGCCCAAGTTGATTTTGTATCCAATCTCAAAGAGGAAGTAAGCCAGGGAGGGTCCAATTATTCTGGAGGCCAAAAGCAACGTCTATCAATTGCAAGGGCGATTATTGGAAAACATGACTTTTACTTGTTTGATGATTGCTTTTCAGCACTTGATATGAATACGGAGAGATTAATAAAAAACAATTTAAAGAATTTAAAAGATTCATCCATTTTAATTGTATCTCAAAGGATTTCAACCATCATTGATGCTGATGAAATTCTTGTAATTGATAATGGGGAGATTATTGATAGGGGAACACATTCTGAATTAGTTGGAAGTTGTGAGATATATACCGAAATCGTTAATACCCAAATTGACAGTATGGAGGCATTATCATGAGTCCAAGACCAATTAAAAGAAGACCTCCTGAAAAAGCTGTTGATAATAAAAAAGCTATTATGAATATATTAAGTATTTTAAAATGCCACAAATTCAAATTAGCATTAACAATAGTTTGTGCTGTGATCTCAACTGCATTTACAATAATAGCCCCTCTGATTATTGGTAAAGCCACAACAACAATTTTTAATGGAATCAATAGCATTTCAAAACACACAGGCACAATGGATTTTAACACATTATTTAATCTTTTAACTATTGTTGTGATATTGTACATCATTAGTTCATTGTTTTCATACTTACAGAGCTTCTTTTTAGTTGAAGTATCTACAAAAATAAGTTATGAATTAAGAGAAAGATTAATGGATAAAATTTTAAGTCTGCCAATGGAAAGTGTTGATGAAAATAAAAGAGGCGATATCCTATCAAGAATTACTAATGATGTCGATTCTCTCCAGCACGGAATTACACAGTCATTTTTACAATTAACTACAGCAGTAATTACCCTTATTGGCGTATTTGTCATGATGTTAACTATTAACATCTGGATGACTCTTGCAACAGTCATCCTCATCCCAATTGCATTTTTAGTAATTAGATCTATTACTAAATTCTCTCAAAGTTATTTCTTAAAACAATTAGTCTTTAAAGGTTCCCTTAATGGTCAGATTGAAGAGACATTTACTGGCCATGATATCATTCGTATATTCAACCAAGAAGAAATCTCAATGAATAAATTTGAAAGTGACAATGAAAATTGGTTTGATCAGGAATGGAAATCCCAATTTTATTCCAGCTTAAATGGACCTTTAATGAACTTTATTTCAAACTTTACATATGTTATAATAGCTGTTTTAGGCGCCATATTTGTTCTTCAAAAAGCAATAGCTGTTGGAGATATTCTTGCATTTTTTCAGTACACACAAAGTTTCACAAGACCAATTCAGCAGATTACAAGAGTTATGAATCAAATACAAACTGCAATGGCAGCAAGCGAACGTATATTTGAGTTTTTAGATTATGATGATGAGGAAAATCCATCAGACAAACAGTTAACTGAAATAAAAGAAGGAATTGCATTTGAAAATGTGAGTTTTAGCTACACACCTAACGAGAAAATAATCAAAAATATGACATTTGACATTAAAAAAGGTCAGAAAATAGCTATTGTTGGAGAAACTGGAGCTGGAAAAACAACTATTGTTAAATTACTTATGAGATTTTATGAAATTGACTCAGGTTCAATAAAAATAGACGGTGTTGACATCGAAGAATATGACAAACATTCACTTAGATCACACATAGGAATGGTTTTACAAGATTCCTGGCTATTTTCAGATACAATTGAAAGCAATATACGTTATGGAAACTTAGATGTCAGTGATCATGAAATTATTAAAGCTTCAAAACAGGTTTATGTTGATAACTTTGTAAGAAAGCTCTCAGATGGTTATAAAACCATTTTAAATGAAGATTCAGATAATATTTCACATGGTCAAAAACAGTTAATCACAATAGCCAGAACAATTCTTTCGTCAAAAGAAGTATTAATTTTAGATGAAGCAACTTCAAGTGTTGATACAAGAACAGAAAAATTAATTCAAAAAGCAATGGATAAATTAATGGAGAATAAAACCAGTTTTATTATTGCCCACAGATTATCAACAATTAAAAATGCTGATAAAATTATTGTAATTGAAAATGGCAGGATAATCGAAAAGGGCAGTCACGAAGAACTTCTTAGATTAAAAGGATATTACTATAATACTTTAAATACCCAATCTGAAGACAGCCCAATATAAAAAAAATAAAAAAATAAGGTTTTAAATCCTTATTGCAATACAAATCCACCATTAGGGGAAATAACTTGCCCAGTTAAATATCCTGCGGTTAAAATGTATTCTAAAGCCCCTGCTATTTCTTCTACTTCACCGATGTGTCCAAGAGGAATTGTTGCAGCAAGTGCATTTAATTCGTCTTGATTTACTCCCCTAAGCATATCAGTCATAATCATACCCGGAGCAATAGAATTTACCCTTACTTTTCTTGGTGCAAATTCTAATGCTAATGCTCGACATAAACCGATTACACCAGTTTTAGCAGCACAGTAATCTGCTTGGTTAATTACACCAGTCAAACCTCCTACAGATGCAGTGCATACAATTGCAGTATCACGGTCAACCATGTAAGGAAGACATAAATGACACATGTGCATCATACTAACGAGGTTTGTGTTGATTACAGCCCCATATTTTTCTGGTTCCAAGTCAATGAAGTTAGAATTGTTAGTAATTCCTGCATTGTTTACTAATGCATCGATTTCATCACCGAATGCATCAACAGCAGCTTCAACCAATTTTTTACAATCCTCAAATTTACTTACATCTGCTTGAACAGCAATAGCATCCACACCATATTCTGATTTAATTTCTTCAATTAAATCTTCTGTTAACTGCTTAGATGAGTCACTTCTGTAGTTGATTGCTACATTATATCCAAGTTCACCAAGTTTTAATGCCATTGCTTTACCAATTCCTCTAGATCCGCCAGTAATTATCGCATTTTTTGCCATTATACTCACCTCAATTATTAGTAATTATGAATATATAATCAAATGTTTATATATTTATTGAAATTAATCTATAATATACATTTAAATAAAAATTTAATAAATAATATTCAATTATATGAATTTAAATTTAATAAATATTCAGTGTATAATTTAAAATAACCTAATCTAAACAAATAACATTTAATATTCCAACATTCAACAAAAATCAATTAAAATTCGACAATAATATCAAAAAGATTTTATAATTACCAGATGAATAAAAATTTAAAAATTATTCCCTATGACTAAATTAAATTCTAACTTTAAAAACAGACGGAATAAAATAATAACAGAACATATCAATAAAAACGATAGTTTCTACAAAAACATGCATATAAATTATCAAATATTAAAAATAAAAAAAGAAAAAATCAGGGCTGAAAATCAAACCCTACCATCTTACTTTAATTGAACTTTTTGCACCAATTGAATATTTAGAATTACCAGAATATACAATAACTTTATGGCTACCAACTTTCAAGTATTTAGTTTTTAAATAGGCGGTACCGTATTTATTGGTTTTAATCTTGTAGATTTTGTACTTTTTACCTGTGAAGACTTTTAGTTTAACTGCAATATTTTTAACCGCTTTTTTAGTTGCTTTGTTTTTAACATTTACTTTAAAATACTTAGATTTTTTAAATTTTACAGTTATTTTAGGTGCTTTAACGATTGTTTTAGCTTTATATACTTTAATATAAGAAATAGTTTTTTTAACAACATAATTTTTATTATTTGTTGTAATTTCCACCTTATGAGTTCCAATAGATAATTTAGAAGCTTTTTTAAAGCTAGCAACACCATTTGAACCAGTTGTTACATAATAATTTGCATACCTTTTACCAGTGAAAACTTTTAATTTAAGTTTTAAACCTTTAACTGATTTTTTATGATTATCTAAAACTTTAATATTAAAATATTTACCTGAATCATAAGTAGTGGATAATTTTGTTGGTTTTACACTAGTTTTGATTGGAGCATCTTTAGTGGTTACAATAAATTGCTGTAAAGCTAAAATTGTAGAACCAGTAGCAACAAAACGAATATCGTTTGAATCTTTTACAATATCAGTTATATCTGTAGCAAATAAGTCTGTAGTTTTACTAGTTCCATTCCAAACATTTTCAAATACATTATTATTTATAATTATATTTCCCTCATTAGTTTGAGCACCAGAAGCAAATACATATAATTTTGCATCAAGAATATCTTTAGAATTAATATTAATATTTGAATTTGCTTGAACTACTCTTCCAGCATTGTTACTTGTGTTTGAAAGTAGATCCGCACCATTAATAATGTAAATATTTTTAATTACTTCACTACCGGTTGTGTTGTACATGTAAATTAAAGTACTTGGATATATAGTTGGTGTTGGGTTAATTTTATTTAAGACAAATGTGTTATTACCATTTTTAATTGAATTTGTTACATCATAAACCACTACCCCATATCCATATTTGCCATAATTTCCTAAGTTACTTTGATCCCTATGGAATCCAGCTGGACAGATAGTCTGATTATTGAATGTTACATTAAACATGGTTTCATTTTCAACATATTTCTTTCCATTAAACCAGTTGTATGGAACATAAATAAATCCTTTTACAATAGTGGAATCTTTACCTAAGTTAACATTGAAAATTTCAATTGTACCAGTAGAACCAGATTTATATGAACTTTCATTTTTAATATCAATTACAATATCACCAGTAAATGAAATATTTTCAAATGATGCAAATCCGCTTGATGGATAAGACAAATCTTTTCCAAGATTACCGTTGTATAAAACAGGCACAGTTTTATTTGCACTTGAAACAACAACATCATTAAATCTGACATTTACCATATAATTTACTTTAACATTATCTGCCCCATTAACAGTTGAATCATCAACTTCACGAACAGTAGGATCAGTTAAGAATAAAATTGTTTGATTTTCACCATCTAACTCAATTTCCGTACTATTTACAACATTACCATCAGCTAATAATTCGATTGAATATTTCTCTTTCTTATCGGAGATAACATTAATTGAAATTGTATTATTAGTACCTGCATAGCAAGTATCAGCATACTCAGTTGCTAGGGAAACATTCGCTTTAATAGGATTAACTTTTAAAACAGACAAAACATTTTTAAGAGATGCATAAGAACCAGACCCCACATTCATGGATAATAATTCAGTATTTTGACCTTTTTTCATTTTATCAGAAATATCCCATGAATTATACTGATAATAATTACCAGAATCATGGACAATAGGATCTCCTATTATTTCACCATTAACTTTAAAACTTCCATCACCACTTGAAAGAGCAACATTGATTAAATTAGCACCATTAATGTTTGATAATTTTTCTGTATTGAATATTGTTGTAACATTAGTTTTTGTCCATTTTTGGGTTGCATCTACCCAATAATTAATTACATCACTGTCCCCATCATCATATGCTAAAATTAAAGCAATTAATTTAATTTTACCATCAAACGATTTATTTTCCATTTTGAAAGTATCCACTTTAATTGTAATTGACGAACCATTAAGCCCTTTTATAGAATTAGTAATATCATAATGCATCTGATAATCAGAATAACATTTATTGATATGATCATTCACAGCATAAATAGTTCCATCACTACTTCCTTCTTCAATCCATAACGATTCATTAGCTATTTGATTTTCACCATTTGCAGTTTTTAAACTTACATTAGCATTTGCTCCGTAAGTATTCTTAGCACTGCCCCCATAAACATTTACATAAACATCTGCACTCCTAATATCCTTAGCTTCTGAAGGAATATCATATGTTAAACTGCCGCTAGTGGTCCATGGATTAACCGTAACTACATTAACATCCCCTGAAACTTCACCAGCATATTTTGTTTGTAAATCATCAGCAGAAACAGAACTAATTGATAAAACTATCATGAAAATCAATACAAATAAAAAAATAAATGATTTATTTCCCATAATATCCCACAATTAAGTTTTTAAGGCGTTGATTTGAAGTTTGTGGAAAATATATATTAAAATATACTCCCAATACTCTTCAAATAAACTAACCTTAATTAAAATGAAGGAGTAATAATAATATAAAACTTATCTTATTACTATTCGACAGATAATACTCAAAAAAGTATTACTTTTGGTTAAAAGTAATAAAAAATGATATTAAAAACGAAAAAGGTAATATAAATAAAAAAAAGTAGAAAGCGAAAAGTAATACTATATAAGAAATATATATTATCCTTCAACCATTATTAATTTTCCCGTTGATGGATCTTTATACACCTTTCCCATTTCCATATAACCTTGACCCGAACTTTCAACAGAATCCAAAGTGTCATTTAATTCTTGACCTTCACTTACCTCAGTAACATTCATATGAGAATCCTGAACGCTTTGAGATTGATCATGCGATGTGTCTGAAAACACTATACTCTGCATGTTCCAACTTATTACAACAAAAATTAAAAATCCTACTGCAATAACAAGCATTGCATCTACAAGATTTGAAGTTCCAGTCATGGGATCTTCTTCATTATCACTAAATCTTTTTTTACATTTTCGTCTAGCCATGGTAAAAACTCCATTTAGCGGTTTAATTTGTCAAGTAATGCATCAGCCAAAGCATCTGAATTTGATAAATCTTCTTCATACCACCTGCGTCTAATTTTAGATACAAAATATCCCACCGCCCCAGCACCAATACCTACAACCGTTGTGTCAAACGCAACAATAATGGCATTAGCCAGAGTATTTACATCACCGGCACCTAAAGCAGCAAGTCCAGGACCCATTGGAATTAAAGTTCCCATCAATCCTAAAGTTGGACCAATACGAGTAATAATATCTGTTTTTTCAATTGTTTTTCCAAGTTCAGTTTCTTCAAATTCAATTAACTTCCTAGCTAATGTTTCTCTTGTTTTATTAGGTAATGAATCTGCACGCAATATTTTAACTAAAATTACTTTTTGATTCTCATATATTCCAGCATTTTTAATAATACTCATCAACTCCTCAACAGAATCTGCTCTGGATATTGAATAAATTAATTTCTCAAGTAGGTCAGGAGAGACTTTTTTACGTGATGTATACTCTGCAATAAGACTTCCTAAAGTAACAACTGCAAAAAATGCAAAAATTACTAAAAATATAATTACAGGAACTTGTAAACTTTGAGAAATCATATTTAAACCAGAAGTTAATATTTCACTTCCAGGAATTGTTGTAACCATAATAAACACCTTAATCCAAATAACTATTATTCTTAAAGTAAAATCCGCCTAAAAACATCATAATAATCATTAATACCAATACAGCAACCAGATATTCCGGAGATGCTATTTCAATTGCATCCATAGGATTTTGTATCATAGACGTGATGTTTGGTAAAAATAATGCTGACAACAGGAAGTAAATTCCTAAAAATAACATAAAATTTCCCAAAACAATGGGATATGGTTTATTTATAAATTTAATAAGATAGTTTGATGCAAAGTATGTTAAAACAATAGTTAAAACCAGTGCAGCAGCAACATAAACACTTAAATTTAAAAGACCCAAACCTACAGCAGGAGCTACTAACATAATGCTTACAATTATTGATCCAAAACAACATGGACAAGGAGCTACAACTGCCATACAAGTAGCTGCAGCAGTATTTTTTTCAAAGACCTTATATTCCCTAATAGTGAAAATTCCCGCTAGAATCATTATAATGGCCATGATTAAAAAGAATTCGAAATTATAAGAATAAATTAAACCTGTAATCTGTTCTGTGAAAAATGATGATATCTCTGTTAATATTAAAACACCACCACCATAACCTATTGAGACTAATGCCAAATACTTTTTCGACATATTAGCTAATCCTGTAGCTAATCCTAATTTAATTCCAAATATCAATACAGCAGACAAAATTCCTAATTGCCACAATATATTTATTACATCCATTTTTTCCCTCTTTAAAAAATAAAAAAATGAGTTTTATAATTTTTCATTAAAAAGCTCATCTAAATTACTGCCTTTTTTCTCTTTTCCATTATCTCTAAAATAACCGACTCCAACTATAAGGATCAAACATATGACTCCTAAAACTGCAAGTAAACTCATACCAACTTCACTTGCAGATTGTTGGGTGATAGGATTAATTTCAATTGCTTTTTTAACATCAGCACCTTCAGAACTAAAAGTACCTGAATCACTGGAACTACTGTCTCCCACATCAGAAACCGCATTTCCTTGTGAATTTTGACTATTGCTTAATGAATGCTGATTAGAATTTGTGGAAGTTGCATTATTAGAAATAGTTGAACTAGAAGAAGAACCATCAGTAGGATTTGGAGTTGAAGGTTCTACTTGAGGATCATTATTGTTTTCAGGTTTAGTATTTGGATTATGAGTATTGTTTAAGAATACTGGATTTTCAGTTGCATCATATAATTTCGGCAATAATTGTGCTAAAATATCAGGATTTACATACTGAACTGCCCACTGCATCATAGCCACATTACCACAGCTGCAATCACAACATGCAACACCATTTTTAACTGTTGCCTGCGCCCAAGTATTTGCAATATCTCTTATTGTTGCATCATCAGCATTCCAATATCCCTTATGAATTGAACTCAACATTGTTCCACTCATTGAAATAAGGGAATAGGCATTATTTCCACTCATTAACCAATCCTTAACACCCAGATTGTATTTGTCTTTATAATAGGTATTATACACCCTATTCCATAAATCATCTGAAACTGAATCCGGTCTTGTCACTTGCCAACCCAATAGATTGCTAACAAATTTATTGGACATATAACGAGCCCCACTGTATCCTTCTTTCATCATTCCTTTAATCCATTCGGGATTGTCATACCTTGAAGCAATTTCACGATACATGACTTCTTCAAGCGAAGAAATATATGCATTATCCTTATCAGCATACATTAAAACATTCATTTTTGGAGATTTACCTGAAACATGTTCAACAGCCATTGATAAACCACCCCAATAATCAAAGAAGTCATCATTATCCATTACACCATACTGATTTGTATTGCGGCTTGTTATTATTGTGTCTGAGTTAGATAATGCTTTTAGAAATACTAATGGATTTGTATCTCCCCAGTAATTTTTAGAATACATATTTCCCATTCGACCTAAGTAAAACTGAGCTAATTCGTCTGTGTTGTTCCAAGTCCATGACATTGACACCAATTTTGATATTCCTGCACCATAATCTCCATTAGGTGGTGCGAATATACGGGTAATTGCACATTCCCCTGCATAAGATGCATTATAACCAATACTCAAATAATATAGGCAATCTTTAATCCAATGCTGAGCAACATAATTATCTTTTAAAGCTTCATTAGAAGCCCTATAATAATTTATACCCTCCATGACACAGTCCAATGCCTGTCTTAATTCCTTGCCATATTTTCCATTCATTAAAGTTTTATTATTAATTAATGTTAAATATGACCTTGCCAATGCTACTCTAAATGCATTATCCATTAAAACAGACTGAGAAGAGTATAAATCTCTGAATAATCCGCTAGTAATTATGGTAACATCTATTCTTTTTTTATTCCAACCCTCAGGACGAGTTAAATCATTTAATTTAATGACTTCAGGCATTGCACCAACTTTTTTTCCAGTAGGATTTCCTTCATCATCAAAGCCGGCGCTTGAAGAATTTGTCCAAACAGGTTTCATGCCCAACAAATAAAGAACAGTTGAAACCAAAGCACCATCATCCCTTGCTGTTTCAACACACCATATCCCCATGATAATTTTTTCAGTAGTGTCATTTAAATCAGCTAAAGTTAATAATGCAAGAATTTTTGCATAATTCCATGCATCCTGTGTTGGTAGTTCAGATGATTGATCTTGGAAAATGTTTGTACCTGTTGGTAAAATACTTGGTTTTACAACAATTTCCCCACCTTCTCCTGTAGGAATATATCTGCCATTTAAACCATCAAGCATGGCATTTAGTTCATTTGAAATACTTTGATTAATAAGATTTATGTAGCTTTTAGCCAAATTTAAACAAGCATAGAAGTTAGAATTGTTAAATTTAACATTGCCATTAATTAATACATTACTTACAGAATTAACATCCCAATAAATCAATGCTTTACATATATCATAAGATTTATTCAATACAAATTCCCTTTCAAATGGAGTTAAATCACCATATGATTTTGAATAGTAATAATTAGAAAGTTCTGTAAATAAATTAAGTGTTCCCTGATTATTCTCTAAAACAAAATCATGAGAAAGCATTGCAGAAACTGTACTAGCAATATCCTCTTCACTCCAATATTCTCCTAATGCATGAAGGCCTAACGGATGTAAAGTATCCTGAGTTGATTTTAAAAATATATTAATTTTTTCTATTAATGAATCAATAGAAATGCTTTTTATTTGACTCTTATTGAGTCCTAAATTGGTTGAATAATCATTGCTAATTATCAAATCTTGTATTTTTTCTCCAATTTTATTTTTTTCTGAACTGCTCCCTGCTTTTTGATAATCATTTATCAGATTAGCAAGAAAAGTTAAATTACCATACAAATGAGTATAGGACATTGGAGAAGTTAAGTGAGAGATAATAACTGCAAATCCTCTTCGTTTAGCTTGAATAGCTTCACCTAAGCCATCACTAATGTAAAAATATAATTGAGGTACATCACCAACAACAACTGATCCATAATCAGTTGCAGATAAAAGAATTTCTTTGCCTGGCAACCATTCATGTGTTGCATGCCTTCCAGTGAAAATCATGGCATTTGGATTTCTAGTTTGCATATAATAATATGCAGCCAAATACTGATGTGTTGGAGCAACAGCAGTACAATGGTAAAGATTTTTAATATCAGACTCCCATCCTCTTTGAGGTTCCGGAGCCACGAATATATTTCCAAATGTCAATCCGGGAATTACAAAGTAATCTGTACCATTTTTATTAACTACCATGACATTTCCTGGAGTTTCACCCCATCCATTTAATCCTTGAATGTTTAATTCCTTAAATTCATCAAAATATTTTAAATATAATCTATAATAGTCTTGTGAATGAGTATTAGCATAATCTTTTAAAGCCCTGACAATATTACTTAAAACTTCTTTTGCTTCAACTGATTTTTCATCTGGAAGTAAGGAAACAACTTGATTATACCAGTCGTCAATTGTGCTTCCAATTGTTTTGGTATAATCTAATTCAACGGCTCTTTTAGTTAACTCACCAATATATGCAACAGTACCGTTAGAAACTTGTATTCTTACAATTTCATCTAATGAATTAAACCAGGAGTTATATTCACTTACCGGAAGTAAAGTTATGCAAGATCTATTAGCTATTTTTTCAAGTTCTCCCGGTGCCCATGTAGCTACATTTATACCGCATGTAAGCATTAGATATTCAAGTTCACTAACATCAACTGGCAAACTTCCAACAGTGTATCCTGCAGCTTTTAAAGTATAAAGTATATTATAAATGCTTTTTATTGTATCTAAATAACTGGAACCGATGTTTTGTTTTCCCGGTGGATAGTTATAATAAATTATAGATATCAGTTTATCCTCATTTAAGGTGTATTTTAAATCCACCCAAGAATCGATTCTGTCAGCAAGTAACCCTATGTTCCCTTCATGCGGAATATAAGTGGTAATTTGAGCTCCGGTTAAATTTGATATATAACTTGAATTACCTCCAATGAATGTGGCATCAATTATTCCTTGCGCTTCAGCAATAGTAATGTGCCACCATTTATCACTTTTTTCTGTAGTTAAACCAGTAGAACCTAATTCCCACTGTTCATTTGAAACATGATCCGAGTGAACCGCCCTAAATACCTGAACACCAGCTTCTTCAAAAAAAGATGTTGCTTTTGTGAAGTTTTCCCCACCAACACCATATGCCACCATCGATACAATCGCATCAATATAAACATCAAAATTAGAAGAATTAGATAAAAATCCTGAAATATCATCTCCCGCACTTGTCCAGGATTCAACCATGACCTTCAATTGTTCAGCAGATCCTCCATCAGCAAAGACAGGAATTACATTATAATTTCTTGATTCCAATGAGTTTATAATTGAATAGCAAGTGTTTAACTGCTGAGATTCAATATACATTTTACTTTCTAAAATCCCAACCGTCCTATTATTAGTTGCTTTAAAAAAAGTAGAAATATACTCATCCAAGGAGTACCATCTATCCCTATAAATACCATAGTTTTTAACACCGGTAAATGTTGGCTGTTCATAACTAACATCAACGCCCAAATAATTTAAAATAAACAATATTTGATTTTTCAAATTATTTTTATCATTCAAATCCTTATAAAGAACTAATCGATTAAAAATTGAATCGAAATTTTTTCCGTTTCCATTTGTTAAATAATTATTAATGTTAGAATATGAGTTGCCCCTTTTAGTATTCTTAAAATAATTAATTAACTCTTCATTGGAATAATTTGTAAATATCTTATTATAATTCAAGGTATTATTCCTAATTAGATTCAATGAACTGGACCCCGAGTTTAAATTGCCTGAAGGAGGTTCCAATACAAGAAATAATTTTTTATTAGACAAATCAGGATTTTTTACTAAAACACTTGTCAATACAGAATCGACATCACTACTAATCCATTCACCTATAAAAGCATCACAATCAGATAATAAATAACTTAATTCATTTTCATTCATTGATTTTACTTGATTTCCATTTCTAATAATTAAATTTACACCATTTATCTTATTTTCATTGGAAAGTTCTAAAATAGCTTTATCCAGAATATTTGTTCCCGGATTATCACTAATTATAAATAAAGTCATGTGTTGAGAATTTCTTAAATTTTCATTTGAATTATCCGTTGAAATCTTTTTAGAGACGTTATAACCTATATCTTTTGAAACTTCAAAATTATCATTAGTACTGCTTAAATTATTTTCAATTTCTGCATTTCCAACAACTTCACTTTCATTGATATTTTCGGCGAAAGCCAGTTGTGAGAATAAACAAAAGCATATCATTACAATTAAAAGTATCAAAAATATTCTTGGTTTTTTTCTAAAAAATTTCATTTTAAATTTCTCCTTTAAAATTAAAGGCAAAAAATTTCAAGTAGTAAATAATTTTAAAAAAATATTACTACCATGAGTAATTTTATAAAAAAATAAATATAAATTTTTCTAAAAAAAGTATTACCAAAATGCTTTAAATTAAGTAAAAAGTAATAATCATTGTTTAAATTCATGACTAATAATATTCAATATTTAAATAATTAAAATAAAAGTAATACTATATCAAAAGTATTACAAAACTCTTTAAATTAATAAAAAAATAATACTGATTAGCAATGAATTTCTTTTTTAAAGTTAAGATTAAAAATCCAAATACAAATAAATCCAATAAATGAACCGATATTCATTCCAACTATTGCACCAAGATACACTCCAAAAATTCCCATATTGAAAGTAATTCCCATCAAATAAGCGAATCCCATGCTTAAAATTAATTCCCGAAGTATTGTCAAAGAAAGTGATTTAAATCCGGAACCTACTCCCTGATAAACATAAGCTGCTGTTGCTCCAAATGGAATCATGAAATTATAAAATACCAACAGTTGTAGAATTTCAGCAGAACGAGTAACTAATTCCAGATTATTTGAAGTGAAATTAAATACCTCACAAATTGGATAAGCAAAGAAGAAAAACACCACAGTAAAAACTAATGTAATAGTCAAACTAATTAATGTTGAGTATTTGATTGTTTCATTGAAGTTCTGCCAGTTGCAAGCTCCATAAGCAACACCTGATACAGTGATTGTAGCAATACCAATTGCCATACATGGTAGAAATGCCATTGCGATAAATCTCCAAGCTATTGTAAAAGCTGAAACCTCACCAACACCGGATGTTGTAATAATTAAGTAATTTAAGATTATTGCAACTAAAGAAAATATAATCTCTTCAGTACCTGCAGGAAGTGAAACAAGAAGGATTTCCTTATATATTCCAAATTCAGCTTTATAATTTGAGAAATTAAATCTGAAATATGTATCTTTTTTAATGTAAATCCAGTAAATCATCCATATTAATCCGATAAATGAAGCAATAACAGTTGCAAATCCTGCTCCAAAAATGCCTAAATCAAGTACATAAATTAAAATTGGATCCAAAATCATGTTTAAAATAGCCGTTAGGATTAATGGATTTGTCGCTCACCCAACATCACCTTCGGCTCTGAAAATACTGGCTATTACATTGGGTAGTAAAAATACAATGTTCAGTAAAAATATGATTTCACCATAACTCAAGCAGTATGAAATTACACCACTTGCCCCAAGCGATATAATCAAATCATCTAAAAAGAAAATACCTATAATTAAAACAATGATTGAAATAATAACCGTTAAAATTATTGAATGAATAATCGCATTATTTGCATCATCAATTCTTTGCGCTCCGAGATATCTGGAGATTAAAGAATTAGTGCCTGCACCAACACCAGTTCCAAGACCAATGATAACAAGGTAAAGGGGAGAAATAAAACCCAGAGCTGCAAGAGCATCAGCATTGATTCCTGCAACCCAAAAACTGTCAATTAAATTATTAAAAAACATTAAAAGCAATGAAAATATAGTTGGAAAAGCCAATTTATTAATAGCTTTTCGAGGATTTCCAATTATTGATTCAATGTTCCTATTAGTCTGCATAGAGATCTGAAAAGAGATTTTGAAAGGCTTTCAGTTTAAATTTTATCTAAAGCTTGATCCACATCAGCCAAAATATCTTCCAAATCTTCAATACCAACAGAAAATCTAATTAAATCCGGTGTTACCCCAGTAGATAACTGTTGTTCTTCAGACAATTGGGAATGAGTAGTGGAAGCCGGATGAGTAACTAATGATTTTGCATCACCAATATTCGCTAAAAATGAGATTAACTCAACATTTTCAATGAATTTTAAAGCCCCATCATAACCTGCTTTAAGACCAAATGATACTATTCCACCATATCCTTTTTCAGCATATTTTTTAGCTATCTTATGGTTAGGAGATGATTCCAAACCGGAATATGTTACCCAAGCTACTTTAGGATGTGCCTCCAAATGTTCTGCAACAGCCATTGCGTTTGAAGCATGCCTTTCAATTCTAAGTCCTAGTGTTTCTAAACCTTGTAAAAGTAAAAATGATCCGAATGGAGAAGGTACAGCACCAGTGTCTCTTCCAACGACTGTTCTGATTCTTGTTGTAAAAGCAGAATCTTTGAATGCTTCTCCAAATACTAATCCATTATATGTTGCATCAGGTTCGGACAATGATGGGAATTTTCCACTCATCCAGTCAAAGTCACCCTTTTCAATGATAATCCCGCCAAGAGTAGTTCCATGACCGCCAATGTATTTTGTAGCGGAGGATGCAATAATGTCTGTTCCATGGTCAAATGGTCTTACAGACCCGATTCCAACAGTATTGTCTGCAATTAATGGAATTCCATGTGAATGTGCAATTTCAGCTAACCTATCAAAATCTGGGATGTCCAATTTTGGATTTCCAATAGATTCCACATAAATTGCTTTTGTTTTATCATCAATAGCTTCCTCGAATAATTCAGGAGACTGTGAATCAACAAAAGTTACACTACGTCCCAAATCTTCTAATGTATTTTCAAATAATTCATAGGTTCCGCCATACAAATTATCTGCAGATACAATGTTATCTCCAACAGAGGTTATGTTGATAATTGCATAAAAGATTGCAGACATTCCAGTTGCAGTTGCATATGCAGATGTTCCACCTTCAACAGCTGCCATTCTCCTTTCAAATGCTTCAGTAGTAGGGTTTGTAAGTCTTGAGTAAATGTTTCCTCCTTCTTTAAGTGCAAATCTATTTGCGGCCTGTTCTGGTGAGTCAAATACATAAGATGTTGTCTGATAAATTGGAGTTACACGTGAACCTGTTTCATCAACTTCCTCTTGGCCTGCATGCACTCCAATTGTTGAAATATTCTTCTTGTTTTTAATTTCATATGCCATAATAATCACTAAATTATTTGTCTTTCTTAAATATTAACTTATATCCTCAAACCTTTCAACAACTTCCGGATTTTGGTGGTTGAAAAACAGGGTTTCACCATTATCCAAATTCATTATTTCCATCATGTCCTCCTCATCAAGTGCAAAGTCAAAAATATCAATGTTTTCAGCCATTCTTTCTTTGTGAGTTGATTTTGCTAAAACAACAATGCTTCTTTCAACCAACCATCTTAAAATTACTTGAGCTGGTGTCCTGCCACCATTTTTCTCACCAATTTTTTTTAATGTTTCATTTTCAAACATGCCATGCCTACCTTGTCCAAATGGTGCCCAAGCCTGCATTTGAACTCCATTTTTCTCCATGTTTGCTTGTGCAGCATATTGCCCATTAAATGGATTTACCTCAACCTGATTGATTTGAGGGATGATTCTGCGATTAAATAAGCAGATATCAGTTAATCTATCTGGATAAAAGTTAGATACCCCAATCGCTTTGATAATGCCTGCTTCGTATAAATCTTCCAAAGCACTATAAGCACCATAATAATCAGAGAAAGGTTGATGAATTAAGACCAAATCAATATAATCCAGACCTAATTTTTCCAAGGATTCTTTAATAGAATCAAGACAGTTTTCATAACCATAATTATTTATCCATACTTTTGTTGTAATGAATAACTCTTCACGGTCAACACCACACTCTTTAATCGCTTCACCAACTTCTTTTTCATTTTTATAGAATTGTGCTGTATCAATTAATCTATAACCTACATCAATTGCATCAAGTACAGCCTGTTTTGTTTCTTCTGGAGGTATTTGGTATGTTCCAAATCCCAAAATCGGCATTTTAATTCCATTGTTTAAAATTAAAAATTGCATACTACCGCCTATAAATAAAAATTTTGTTCATCAAACATTTTATCTGAAAATATCCATATAAATTTTTCGTTTTTATTCTCATTTATCCTCTTTTTTAGAAGTTTTTTTCAAGTTCGCTGTTTTAATTTATTTATAAAATCTTTCGAACCTTCCAATTTCAATAAGAAAAGCTGAAACTTCAAAATCACCTATATATATAATTATACTCTTTTATTATTTGTTTTTTATCCATCCATATAGAATGATGCATTAATTATATCAGATTCAAATTATTGTATACTTATCGTGAATATCACTTTTTATTGCTCTTTGAAATTTTTTTACAACCGAAAATGAGAGGTGCGAATATGAAAACAAATGAGCTATTAAAAAATATATTTATGATATACAACAACTCTGAAGGTACCAAAAAGGCCTATGCATATGTGTTTAAGCAGTATTGCCAGTATTTTGGCATGGAGCTTCATGAGTTTTTAAGGAAGCGGAAGATGAAGAAAACAAGGAAATCAAATGGAAGCACAGAAAAATCAAAAGCAGACTGCTGGAATTCCACCAACATTATCTAAACAACTATGCCCTAAATACAACAAAGTCTGTTATGATGTGTGTCATCAAGTTCTACAAGTTCTATGACATTGAAATCTATTCCCTGCTGAAAATCAACCAATAATCAATACAGAAAATGCAACCAATCCATTACAGCGATCTGCCGGACAAGGAGATAATCCGTGAGGTGGTTAATATTGCAACGCCTGTGATGAAGGCGGCGATACTTTTTATCTGCTCTAGCGGCTGTGCAAAAGCAGAAACCTTGAGCCTGAAATACAGGACTACATAGATGCCCTGTCCAAGTATATTCCAAACAAGAATATGGATACCTTTGAGATAATCGATTTGATTGAGGATAACGACACATAGTCCCCACATTCAATATTCGCCGAAAAAAGACCAACAAGCACTATACGACCTACTGCAGTCCCGAAGCTGTCAAGACCATCAATACCCACATCTTATCCCGTACCGATAATGTTACCAACGAGTCAAAGCTTTTTAAAATGGTTGTGGGTTATTTTTCAATTAATTTTCAAAAAATCAATGATGATTTGGGACTTGGAAAAGTCGGCAATTACAACCGTTTCAGAAGCCATATACTTAGGAAATTCCATACATCATCACTGTACAATGACGACATGAGCTTGGATGATGTCAATAATTTGCAGGGCAAATCCAAAAGCAGGACTAATAAGGTATATTTCATGATAAACACTGAAGATTTGAAATATGAGTATATTGAACATTTGCCGGCCATTACCATCAGCACTGAAGTCAAAAAGCCCCATGTCAAATCACCTGAATTCGTTAAAATTTAAAACGAGAAAAACGAACTTAAAAGTGAATTGGACAGGCTACGGGCTGATATTGGAAGTCTTAAAGGCATGATTGGGAAATAAGTACTTTTCCCAATCTCCTATTTAAAAACATATATTGTGCTCATTTTTTTATAAAAATGAGAATGTTTTTGGAGGCAGATAAATAATATTATCTTTTTTCGCTATTGTTTTAGTTGTATTTGAAATTATTATTCCATAATCCGCATTGTAACGCTCAATTGCAGTCGCTATTTGCCTTTTCTTCTTTTTGCCCATGCTCACTTCAATAGGTATTGCCTTTTGGAACTCGCCCTGAATTACAAAATCGACATTGACTCTGTCTTCAGGATCATAGTATAATGTGAAATAGTTTCCTTCTTCATTGCTCAGATAGAATAATGTTGATGCAACAAGATTTTCCAAAAGAACTCCAAGATATGCATTTTTATTTGAATTAAGATTGCCTATTGATGATGTCAGGATATGTTTTATGCTTGATGTTGCAAAAAAATACTCCCATGACTTGATGGATCTTTTAGGTGATGCGATATGGGGTTCGCAGTGAAATATGAGTTGGGTTTTTTCAAGAATGTCTAGAATGTTTCTAACATTGCCCTTTGAGGTTCCAAGGTATGTTCCCATTTTTTCCTGTGAAATGTCTCCTGGCTTTTGGAGTGCCAGAAATCTCAGTAAGCGGTTGGCATGTGTTTGGCTGGTTGAGGTTATTGAGGATATTGTTCCCATATCATGTGATATTACTTTATTTATCATTCCAGTTATGTTTTTGCAGATTATATGGGGGTTGTTTTCAAAGAGTGATGTTGGAAATCCTCCATATTTTAAAAATTCATTCCAGTCGGTTGTTGAATAGCCATTGATGTTGATTAAATCCTGATTTATCTGTTGTTCGCAGCTGACTGCATCGGTTATGTCTCCTTCGAAAATTAATTTTTTGAGGGATGCTGAAACGTTGGCGGCATTGTAGTTGTATTTTAGTTTCAGGTGCTGATTGTAGTTTAGTGGAGTGATGTTTTCTTTGAGCAGTCTTCTTGCTGAATCTGCATCGTATTCAAGATTCAATGCTGATGAACCTGTGAAAATCATGAATATATTTTTGGTTTTGTCATATATCCTCTTTCCGGACAATGCCCATTTTTTGTCATGTTGTGATTCGTCGATGAGCAGGAATATCTTTTTGTCCAGTCTTCTTAGGGTGGTGTTGTGGTAGGTTTCTAAAAACTGTTTTACAACATCTATGATTTTAAAATCCACTATGTCATTTAGGTTTTCGCATGAAATGAACAGTATTTGATTTGGGTTGATGTTTTTGGATTTAAACAGGTACTCATAGGTTTGGTATAGTAGTGTTGTTTTCCCGACACCTCTTAAGCCGGGAAGTGCGAAATAACGGTTATTGGTTGTTTTTTCTAAAAACTCATCAATATGATGTTTAATAAATTCAAACTCTTTTCTATGTTCAAAACTTCTGCCATCCAATGTTAATTCATTATCTAAAATATTAGGTACATCGGATAATTCCTCTTTAATGTAATCGCTGATAATTTCTTCTTTTTCATACATTTAATATCACACCATGAAAAAAAATATTTAATCTATTTGGTTAAATATTTGACCACATTATATATAAATGTGTGGTCAAATAACTGACCAGCATATGTTTATAATATCAACTTCCGAAAAAATAAATACTGAAGTCAAAAAGCTTCATGTCAAATCACCAGAGTTCGTCAAGATTGAAAATGATAAAAACGAACTTAAAAGTGAACTGAAGAGAATCATGGCTGATATCAACAGTTTTAAAGGCATGATTGGGAAATAATATTGTTTCCTAATTTTCCTATTTTTTTAATCAATCAGGATTCTTGAAATTTTCATACCTACTTTAACATTAATATTCCATTTTTACTTTATAACCGATTATTAAAATGGTTGAATAACTCCCTAATTCAATGATTGTGGACAAGTTTACCTCATTGAGAGAATAAGCATTGAATGTTTTCCATCACATCCACAATAGCTACATCAAATGGACATCTTTCTTCACAGTCCCCGCATGCACTGCAATCTGTTGCATCATATTTTAAATTATTATAATGTTCCCTAATACTTGCCGGAACCTCATCATGATTTTTTGCAAGGTCAAATAATTTTATTACCATTGATATATCTATTTCCGAGGTGCATGGAGTGCAATGCCCACAATAGGTGCATTGTCCCTCAAACGAGTGTTTTGGAGCTGTTCTTAAAATTTCTGCATAATCTTTTTCATTTTCTGTTGCTTCACAGTATTTTAAGGATTCTAAAAGTTCATCAACGGTTTTCACACCAACAAAAATACTTGAAACCCCTTTTTGCTCTAAAGCATAATGAATACATTGAACTGGAGTTAATACAACACCAAATGGTGATGTTTCAGCACTTAATAAATTTCCACCGGCAAAACCCTTCATTACTGTTAAAGCAGTCCCACTCTTCTCACATGATTCATATAATTCTGCTCTTTGGGGGTTAATAGAAGATAATTTTTCATCACCATATGCATCCTCTTTCCTATATTCCTCAATATCCTCCATTGGACCAAACATGTCAAATGCAGGATTAATAGAAAACATTAATAATTCAATTTCAGGATTTTGAGCAGCTAAAAGTCCAATATCAGGATTATGAGTACTTAATCCAATATGAGCGATTGTTCCTTCTTCTTTTAACTTACGAACATATTCAATGAATTGACCATTAATTATTTCATTATAATCATCAATTTGATCAACATAGTGAATCATTCCAAAGTCAAGTGTGTCAATTTGAAATCTTTCCATAAAATCTTCAAAAGCAGGAATTACCTTATCCATTTCACGAGTTCTTACATATTGATTATTTTGCCAAGTAGCTCCAATGTGGCCTTGAATTACCCATTTTTCACGATTAGGTTTAATAGCTTTACCTAAATGTGAACGTACATCAGGTTCACTCATCCAGCAATCAACAAAATTAATCCCGTGTTCCTCACATGCTTTAATTAAAACTTCAGTATCCCTATAAGGCCTTTCTACTAAAAATTCAGCACCAAAAGCTATTTCAGATACTTCAACACCAGTATTTCCTAACTTTCTGTATTTCATTAATATTTCCCTCAAAACATTATTATGATCATATCTATAAAATCATTAAATTAAAACAATCCAATAAATGAAGATTTCTAAATAAAAAAATGAAAAATGAATTCCTTCTCCTTTTTCAAATCATTTATCTGTTAATTAAACCATTAATTTCTTGATATTCTCCATAACTTTAGAGACGATATCATTAAAAGAATCATTTTTATGCCCAATATCCTCTAATATTTCATGATAATAAACTAACCCTTTATACTTTAGTTTTCATTTCATCAGTGTTTGTAACTTTTATTATTGAAAGAATATATAGTTATCAACATTGTATACAATGATAACATTACCAACAAGACCAAATACTGAAGAATATTAATAAAAAAAGGATTAATTAAAGCATGAATTAAATTCCTAAAAAAAAACAAAATAGAATTTCGTTTAGAGAAATTCTTTTATATGAATGGCTATTTGTAAAGTTGTTATTTAAACTTTTTGCTGACTGTTATGCAGTATCTGTTACCTACAAACTTAATAATGGCAGTGTATTTTCCTTTTAGTCAATTTAGTTATTTTTGAATTTTAGTATTATTTTTTCATGTTTTTTGATTTTAAAATGATAATTCCATGTTTTTAATTTAAAGTTATGAAATTAAATTTTAACTAACGCACATTATAATTTAAAATAATCAATGTTAATAAAAATTATGTAATTCTTAATAACCTTTAAATATGCCTTCAATTATATATTGACATATATTCAATTGAACTTGAATATGTTTTTTAATTAATTAATTAATTGAAAAGGTGAGTAAAATTCTGAAAATAAATAAAATAATATTAGTTGGTATTGTTTTATTGACTATTTTATCATTAAATGCAGTTAGTGCATATGATAATTCAAATAACACTGAAGAGTATCTTTCTTCGGAAAATTATGAGGAAATACTTAGTGCAGACTCTTTTAATGATAATAATATTCTTGCTTCAGCAAGTTATAATAAAACAATTTATGTAAATTACACTGGAGATGACTCAGGATCAGGCAGTCAAAACAGCCCATATGCTACATTAAATAAAGCCATATCTAATGTAAATGATTCTGATAATGCAGTTGTATATTTAAGTGCTGGAAGATTTAGTGGTGAAAATAATACGGATTTAAGTATTAATTTAGCTCATAGGAATTATAACAGTAGTTTAACTATTATTGGAGCAGGTAATGGTCAAACTATACTCGATGGAAATGATGAATCAGCCATTTTCACATCAATTAGTGCTGATTCTATTGTAACTTTAATAAATATTACATTTACACATGGAAAATCTGAAATTGGTTCAGTTATGACTACTTCTGGAAATTTAACCATAGATAATTGTATTTTTGATAATAATTATGCTACTAGTTCTGCAGCAATTTATGCAGAAAATACAGAAGATATAAAAATTACAAATTCAGTATTTAAAAATAATTATGGACATGAAGGATGTGCAGATTTTTATTGTGAAGGCAGTGAATCAACAATAATAGATATTATCAATTCTACATTTATAAATTCAACAACACCATATTTATATAGTTTACCCTCTTTTTTAATCCAATATTCAAATGCAAATATTATTGGAAATAAATTTGAAAATATAACTGGAGTATATCATTCTGGAACATTTGAATTAAAATATGGATATGGTAAACGTAAAGTAATTAATAATACATTTATTAATTGTAATTATACTGGAAATAACGATGGAGGCATAATTTATATTTCAAATACCTATCTTAAAAATAATCAATTTATAAACTGTACTTCAAAAAAAGCTTTAATCTATTCTTTAACTGAATTTAATGCATATCTCAAATTTAAAAATGCGACAATTAATGGAACTGAATTTAAATTATATTGTGAAGTAACAGATGATTTAAACAATAGTGTAAGTACTTATGGAGAAGTTCATTTCTTTATTAATGATGAAAAAATAAAGTCCAGCAGATCCAATAATGGTACTGCTTCAATATCTGTGATTAAATTATTAGATAATGGTGATTACACACTTAGTGGAACTTATTACTATTATGAAAATCCATTTGAAGTTAATGTGAAAAATGCAACACTCCATGTTGATTTTAATCATGACCCCCTAGAATTATGGGTATCAAATGATGGTAATGATACAACTGGTAATGGAAGTGAAAATAATCCATTTAAAACACTTAAACATGCATTAAATTATGGATTTGAAAATACAATAGATTTAACTATTCACATGAAAGATGGAGTTTATACTGGAAGTGACAATAAAGATTTATCTTACTCTAATGTTGGTAAATTAACTATTTTTGGTGAATCTTATAGAAATACCATAATTGATGCAGAAAACACAAAAAAGATTTTTAATTTTGGTGAATATCTAAATGTGACATTAGCAAACCTGACCCTAAGAAATACAAGTGGAAATGTCATTTCTGCTTATATTCTAAAAATCTATGATTCTGTTATTGAACATGCTGATTCTTTAAATGGAGAATATAGTGATACATCTAAAATAATTTTTAATAATCTAACTTACACTAACAGTGGTGGAATATACATATACAATGCAGAAATTTACAATTCCAAATTTAAAAATTGTAACAATACTAAAAATAATTGCCTTTTACGGATAGGTTCTCTTGGAAATAATATAATACATATTGAAAACACTACTATAATCAACAATACCGTTAACGGACGACATGGTTCTTCTATTGTTAGTATCTCTGGAAATAGTGTATTAATAAATAACGATTACATTAATAATACTGTTATTAGTGAAAATTCGAAGTATATTTTTCAAAGTTATTCTAATAAATTAATATCTGTAAACGAAACTTTCATAGGAAACAATGTGTCCAGTTATATAGCATATTATGATATTAATGGAAATAACGTTGAAATAATAATTGAAAATATTACTTTTAAAAATAATTATGTAAAAACCGATGGATCCGGGTTAGCTATTAAGACCGGAAGAATTAAAGGTGCAAAATTTATTAATAATACTGCTTTAAATAATGGCGGAGCTATTATTATCTTACCTCATTATACCGGCAGTCAAGTTCCGAAATGCATTCTTGAAAATGTATTTTTTGAAAATAATAGTGCAAATAATGGTAAAGACATATTTATTGAAAAGGCCAATATCGGTTATGAAAACGGACAATTAGACAACATTACAGTAACTTTTAATAGCTTAATTACACATAATTTACAAGATATTGTGATTGCAAATATTAGTCATGTTAGTGGAGCTGTTATTGGTGGTGGAATGATTGAATTTGATTTAAATGGCTCATATATGGGAGTTGCAGAAGTTATTAATGGTGTAGCTAAATTAAATTATTTAGGATTTACAAAAAACGGCAATTATACTTTAAGTGGTTCATATAACTATGAATCAAACACCACCATTTATAATAGTGCTGTTGTTAATGTAATTCTTAATCCATTAAAAGAAAATATTACTTCATATGTTTCTGATAGTAGAGGAGATGATGAAAATGGAAATGGTTCATATGAAAATCCTTACAAAACCATTGAAAATGCATTAAACGAAGGTTATAAACAATCTAAAGTAATTTTTATCAAAGTATTGGAAGGTAACTATACCGGTAAATTCAATAATAATATTACAATTTATGATTCTTTAAATATCACAATTATTGGTGAAGGAATTGATAAAACAATCATCACAGGAAATAATACTAAAAACAACTGGTTTATAACCGTATTACATGCAGGTAATGGATTTTTAAAATTAATAAATATGACCATTAGTGAAATTAATTATAATTATAAAAACATGAATAGTCAAAAATCTGCGGTTGTTATTGAAAAAGGTGCTAATGTATTTATTGATAGTGTTAAATTTACTAAAAATCGTGGATACAACGGCGGTGCAATCAATAATCAAGGTACATTAAACATTATTAACTCTATTTTTTATAATAATGGTGATTCAAGTTATGGTGGATCTATATATAACAAAGGTATAACAATCATTGACAATTCATCATTTATTGCAAATCATGCTAAATATTGTTCTGATATGTTTAATGAGGGTATTTTAAATATTTACAATTCAAATATTCAAGATTCTATGCGTACCAATGGTTGGACAGGAAACACCCTTGTAATTGGAGGCCTTGGCAATATAAGCATTATTAATTCCAAAATATTTAGGACAGGTAAAATGCCTTTAGAACTCATTGATCCAGACGATACATATGCTGATAATCCAGCATTTACTATAAGTATTGGAACAATTGGAAGTATAACATTAATAAATACAACAATAGATGGTCATGATGCCAAATATACTGGACCTAATTTTTATATTACAAATAATGCTGCTATAAGTTGGTCTGTCTCTACAAATATTAAAATTCACAATTCCAGTTTCTTAAATTTAAATAACATTCTAAATAATCAAATGGGAAATTTAATAATAAAGTCATCATTTATTAAAAATGTATCCAACCTGATTATGTCAACAAGCAATTATAATCTAACTGTAATAAACTCTTACTTTGCAGATGGAACAATATCCACTGAAAAATACGATATATCCAATATTTACTTAAATAATAATTGGTGGGGAAGTAATTCTAAACCTACTTATAAAGTAGATAATGTTGATACAACTCCTGAAACCTGGTTAATACTAACATTAAATCAAAGTAATAAAGAAAGTTTATTAAAAGACATTATTTTATCTTTTAAAGTTACTGATGGTGAAAACATAACAGATTATACAGGATATTTATATCCTAGACCATTTACAATGTCTGCTATAAACGCTACATTAGAATATGCCAATGGAAATATTATTAATCATCTTATCAATCAAATCAATATGGCGAAAAATGCAACTAGTTATTATATAGAAGCTAAAATAGATAACCAAACAGTTAATTTAACAAGTAATATAACCCATAATGTTACTATCATTGCTAATGATATAGAATTTGATTATGGAACTAAAACAATTACTGTGAATGTTTTATTCGACAACTTATCTGCAGATGATGAAATTATTACTTTAAAAGTTAATAATAAAGAGTATTCTACTAAAATCAATAATGGTATAGCTATCTTTAATATTGACACATTAGTTCGTGGAACATATACATTAAACTACAGTATAAATGCTACTGAATTACATGACAATGTAATAAATTCATCCACACTAATTGTAAACGGAATAGATCCAAATATTAATGCAAGTTCTAAAGCAGTGCTGGTTGGAAATAATGTGACAGTAACAATAACAATACCTTCTGACTTAACAGGAACAATAAATGTTATCTTAAATAATAAAACATATGTGGCAGAAATACATGATAATAAAGCTATTGCAATCATTCCTAATTTAGCACAAGGAAATTACTTAGCAAATGTTATCTATTCTGGAGACGAAAAATACTTAGCTAAAAATACAACATTAAACATTAAAGTACTTGAAATTAATATTTCAGCACCGAATGTTGAAAAATACTACAAAGGTTCTGAAAAACTACGAGTTATCGTAATAGATAGTGAAGGAAATGCAATTGTTGGTCAAAGTGTTCAAATTAAACTTAATAATGTAAATTACACAGAAATCACCAACCAGGAAGGGATTGTAAGTGTAAATCTTGACTTAAATGTTGGAAAATATTCTGCAACAATTTTAGTTAATGATAAAAAAATTAACACAGAAATAACTATCAAATCCACAATCCAAGGATTTAATATGATCAGAGGATATAATAGTGGATTAGATTATCAAGCAACTTTATTAAATGATGATGGAACACCATTAGACAATACACTTGTAAAACTCAAAATCGGAAATAGTATATATGAAGTTAGAAGTAATGCAAATGGAGTTGTTAAATTAAACAAAAAATTAGCAATTGGAACATACACTGTATTAATTACAAATCCATCTAATTTTGAAACACAAACAGCTACTTTAAAGATTGTTTCTAGAATAAATAATAATAAAAACATAATTGGTGATTATTTATCTGGATTTAGCTATAAAGTTCGCATCATTGGTGATAATGGTAAATCCGTAGGAGCTAGAGAAATTGTTAAATTTAAAATTAACAAAAAAACTTACAATATCAAAACAGATAAAAACGGTTATGCAAGTTTAAAAATAACATTAACTCCAAAAACATATCAAATTACTGCAACATACAAAGGTCAAAGTGTTAAGAACAAAATAACCGTTAAACAAATACTTAAAACAGCGAAAAAAATTAATATCAGAAAATCTGCAAAAAAATTAACTTTAAAAGCAACATTAAAAAAATCCAACAAAAAACCACTTAAAAACAAAAAAATAACATTCAAATTTAAAGGTAAAACCTACACCACTAAAACAAACAATAAAGGAATAGCTAAAATTATCATTAAAAAGAATGTTATTAAAAAACTCAAGGCAGGTAAAAAATATACAGTAAAAGTGACCTATGTAAAAGACATAATCACAGGATCCGTAAAAGTTAAAAGATAGAGGTTTGAAACCTCTATTACTATTTTTTTAATTATTTGATAATTAATTTTATAAGATTATATGTGCAAAATATTGTAATAAAAATATAACAACAATTAAAACCAAAATAAGATTAAAATAAAACAATAGTTATCAATCAAAATATAAAATAAACAAAAGATTAATTAATTATAATATTATGACTGATTAACTCAAATACTTTTTTTATAACACCCATTATTTTTTAATTTTAATAGTGTTTTTTATCCTGAATTTATTCCATATTGACATTATAGTATATTTTCCAACTTTTAAATTCTTAATCGTAAGTGTGGCTATTCCATTTTTATTAGTTTTAACTTTATAGACTTTTCCTTTAAATTTAAAAGTTATTTTTTTACCTTTTAATGCTTTTCCTTTAATATCAACTAATTTAGATGAAAATTTAATCTTTTTAGCTTTTTTATGAAAAATGTTTTTAGCTGTTAGTAATGATTTTACATTAATTTTATTTGATACAATGTATGAATTGTATTCTGCAGTAATTATATATTTTCCAGGTTTTAAGTTTATTTTAAACAAAGCATAACCATCTTTATTTGTTTTAATTTTGTAAGATTTTCCATTAACTTTAATTTTAACAATTACCCCCGATTCAACAATTTTACCATCACTTCCAATGGCACGAACTTTATAAAAAGCACAATTCGAGAAATACATATTTATATTCTTGTTATTAATAAGTGTTGGCAATATTTTAACTGTATTTTCAATATATTCTTTAGTAACTGGATTAAAAACTGTCACAAGATAAATTTTAGGATTAAAATCCATATTTAATTCTAAAATACCCTTAACATCTGTTTTTTTATAATATAAAACACCATTAATAATTATTTTTACGTTTTTATTTTTTAATGGATTTCCAAAGCTATCAAGTAATTGCGCAGTATATGAAACTCCATTGTTAAAAACTTTAACTAGATTATTTGAGCAAATAGTTGTTAAAATATCTAATTTATACGTCACAAATAACCCATCATAAGGATTGTTAACTGAAATAAGATGACTTCCTGAATTTAAATTAAGATTAAAATTAAAAATACCCTCATCATTAGTTTGTGCAGAGTATTTCTTACCATCAATATCAATAACAAAACTTGTGTTTTTAATTAGATTTCCCGCACCATCTAAAAATTTAATTGTTAAATAAGGATAATCTCCATAATATTTCACTTCACTTTGACCTAAAACAGTAGATAATACTGTGATATTGGTTTTATCAAAAGAATTTTCATCAGTATTATTTGAATAATAGTAACATTCCACATCATAAAATCCTGGTTTTAAGTCAATATTTAATGTAATCCATCCATTTTCATCAGTTGTACAATTATAATAATTCCCTTCCAATAAAATAGATAATATTTTATTAATTAAAGGAACTCCTTTAGAATTCACAAGTCTTGCATGAAATTGAGTTCCATTCCTATAATATTTAACTAATGGTATAGCATATAAATGCGTTAGTTCACCTGAAATAAATATCTTTTTCAAACTAGAAACTGATTTGTAATCCTTATCCCCATTAAAAATAGCTTTTATAATATAATAATTAGGATTTAGGTTTAATTCCAAGTAAGCTCTTCCTTTTTCATCAGTTATGGAAGTAATTGTTTTATTTCCAATGATAAATTTAATTTCTTTATTAACAAGCAAAGTTCCATTAATATCGGACAAAATAACATAATATTTAGAATTAGTTAATTTTGTCTCTACATTAAATAAAATGGTTTTTGTACGATTATCAGCTGATTCAATATTAATCGTATTAGTTGAATAGCTAGCTAAATACAAAGCATTTCCATTATAATGTAAATTAGCTATATATTTTCCATAATCTAAATTTAAATCAAAGCTAATTCTTCCGTTGGAATCTGTGATACCAGTAATATTAATAATTGACTCTCCATAAAATGTAAAAAGCTCAAGTATTACTTCAGAACTTGATATGCTATTATTTAACATGTCTGACAATCGTATAGTGAAATTTAATATTTGATTATCAAATGCATTAATATCTTGTGAATATAAATTTGAAGGTATTTTATCACTATCAACAACTAGAATAACAGATGATGAGTTTGAGGACAAATAATTTGGATTGATAAAATTATAACTAATAATATGCTTTCCAACACCCAAACTAAGTAATATTTTAGCTATACCCTCATCATTTGTAGTGGAATTATATTTCACACCATCAATATCAATATTTACAAGCATGTTTTTGATAGGATTATTATTAATATCTCTGAGATTTATTTCATATAATTGTTGTTCATTACTTTTCATCACAATATTATTCGCTATTAAAACAGCAGGCATTTTATAAACATGTATAGTATTTGAAGATGTGCCAAATATATTATAATGACTATTTGAATATTTGTAAGTAATATTATATTCTCCAGGATTCAAATTGATTTTTAAACGTGCAAGACCAAAAATATCAGTGAAAACTTCATAAGATTGTGACCATGAGCCAGAAGATATTGTAACTCCAATTTTTTTGCCATATTGGCTATATGCATTAGGATCATTAAATTTTATTATGAAATATTTATTTTCCCCATAATACTGAACCAAATCTGTTGAATTTATATTAATGTTGGATAAATTAACTTTTTTACTAATAACAATAGTTGCAGCATTAGTTGCATCACAATACCATTTATTTCCACCATATTCAAAAGTTGTTAGATAAGTTCCTTCTTCAAGGTTTATAACAAAATCAGCTTCTCCATTAGCATCAGTATTAATTGTGTATTTCTTTATTAGATTGCCTTTATATAAGGATAATGTTACAGATTCATTATTGACACGTCGCCCATACATATCACTTAAAACAACTGTGTATATCCCATTTAATGGTAAAATACAATGATGGAACCCTGAAATTATAGTAAAAATTTTTTCAACTTTAATAACTCCCTCACCACTAGTAGGGGCATATATACTATCTCCTAAAAACTGAGCTTTAACATTATAAACTCCAGGTAAATAGTTTATAGTTAATTTTGCAACACCATTATTATCTGTTTTTAATGTAAATTTATCACATGATGCTCCTTGAGTTATTGTGACAATAATATTTTCACCACGTATCAATGATCCATGAATATCTTTTAAAGTAATATTATAAACATCACCCACACCATATAATGTAACATTAGAAACAATTAGTGTGGAACTAACAGGATTGACCAATATATGAGAAATACTGCTTGAATAAGAATACCATAAATCACCTAAAAATTCAGACCTTATTGTATACTCACCTACATCCAAATTGATAATAATTTCACTAGTGGCGTCTTGATTTGTTAAAGAATAGATTTCCCTTAAATTACCTTTAGAATCTATAATCGTGAATTTTATAGTCATGTTGCTTAATTTCTTATTTCCTTCACCAAATAATACAGATTTAAACAAGTTATTTTTGCCGTAATATGTTTGATTATAACTAATTAAATAAGTATTAGATTTTATTATTTTCATTATAGAAGTAGAATTGCATTTATCAAAATATCCATTACCTAAATAATTAATATTTACCTGATAAATACCAACTGGATAATCTACATTAAATTCTGCATGACCATTATCATCAGTTTGAATTGTAAATATATTCTGTGTATTATTCTCATCAATAATTTCAACAACTAATGTTTGATTAAATATTTTATAACCATTAATATTGATTAAATCAACAGCAAAATTATTACTTTTACCTTTAAAAATAACATCTTCCATTATTAAGAGAGTTTTTGTATTTCTAATATCTAACTCTAATAGTTGATTATCAATTCTTGCATAGACTTTAAAATCTAAATTTAAATTATAAGTCATGTTTGTATAAGCAGAATTATTTATAAGTAAAGTATTCTCTGGAGAAAGACTTCCATGATTAATTTTGAAATAAACCATGCGAGAAGGCATGTTGTGGTTAATTTTACAAATATTACCTTCCCCATTATTAAGAGCATTTAATGAAGCTTTAATAATAGAATTTGAAACAGACTCAAATGTCATTATGACCCAATTATTCAAAGTTAAAGTTCCAAGGAAAATAAAAACTTTATCAGAGTTTGGTTTTTGATTATCACCCCACCAATTACTAGAATAATCTACATCTCCTGAATAAGAATAAATATCGTTACCACCATATTTAGAAGTGTTATTTACAAAAACACAATAATGGGCTTCTTTTGTATCTGCAATAGCTCCACCAAAAGCAGCTTCATTATACATAAAAATAGACTCCAATATACATCCAGCACTAGCTATGCCATTACCGATAAATACATTATTATAATCTTCATACAGATTTTTATTATTAATAAAAACTGAATTATTAATTAAATCAGCATAAACCATACTATAACCATAACGGGATTCAAAATTATTCATAAATATTGATGAATTAACACTGGTGGCGATGGCTAATTGACCTTTATTATTAATGAATGAACAGTTATCTATAATTCCATAAAAATGTTCATTTTCATTATAAATATCCAATCCAATTCCATTACTTGAATAATAAGAATTCTTATCGAAAAATACATTATTTTCAAATTTTGTGTTTTTAATATAAGCATATCTTGAATATGCATTACTATATTGAGAATATCTAAGTTTTGATGATGAATAAAAAAATGGATGTAAATTTACAATACCCATTAAATTATTTTGAAAACAGGAACTATAAATTTCTATGGAAGATGAAATTGCAAATAGTACATTATAATATTCATATCCTTGAATTATCCTATAGCATTTAATTTTTTCAAATAAAGAATTTGAAACACTTACTTTAGCAGACCCTATTAATATTGAGCCTGAAATATCTGCAAAATAAGAATCAGATATATTAACAATTCCATTATGTTCTATCCCATTAGATGTGTGGATAACATTTGTAGAAGTTATATTTGAAAAAGAACAATTGATAATAGATAAATTCCCACCATTTAAAATAATTAATGGATGTGCATAATCAATTATATCAACAGAGAAATTAATGTTTTTTAAAGACAAACTTCCCCATTCTTTAATATTGAAGATACTATAATCATTAGATCTTAGTAAATTTACATTTCCTAATCCAACAATAGTTATATTCTTCGTAATTGTAACATTAGAATTCCAATTGCCTTTATAAATCCCTTCTAATAAACAAATAGTGTTTCCATTTCCTACTTTGGAAACAGCATAATTTATTGTCTTAAATGGATGTTCGAAAGTACCATTTCCTAAACCGTCATGCCCTTCTGTTGAGACAAAATAATTATAGTTAGTTAAACCTTCTCCAATTCTAAGAGTCAACCTTTGAAAGTCTATAATAACATGAACTTGACAATCAAGATTGTTTCCAATTAAATAATTTGAAAAAACTTTTTCGATATTTGCAGATGAATATAAAAATTTACCATTTTGAGATTCAAATTTCAAATGTCTAAACGGTAAATATTCTTCTGTTTTAAATTCAAATGTAGAATTCCCATCACTCCATTTATTTAATGTTGTTGTAAAAGTGGAATTAGGATTAATTGGAATATAGTCAGATTCATATTCGAAAGTAGATATTGCCCAATAACTAACATTAACATCTGTAAAGTATTGATAAGATGGACCTGAATTAATACCCCACCAATTATAAGGAGCATAAAGATAACATTTATAGGCATTTCCAGATATTGATCTTAAAATTGCAGAATATGTTATATTAACATGCGAACGTTTAGTTGAAATAGGAGAATTAAAAACTGAATGAATCGCTGTAAAATTTGAATTCATTACATTAATTATTGAAAAAAGAGACTTATTATAAAGAAATGTACTCTCATCAACAGAAACATTACAACCATTAAAAATAGATTTAAATGTGATTTGAGAGTTGTGAATACAAACAAATGCATCTTCAAGATCAATGTTATCTAACTTAGAATTATTAATAAGAATTGAAGCTAAATTATATGAATCTTCAGAATATTTCTTATTTGAAAATAAATTATTAACTTGAGAATTAACAATACTAATCCTATTATAATTATAAACAACAACATCAATTGAAGAATATTCATTGTTTTCAATTAATTGGGAATTTAATATAGTAGTATTCCCAATATTAGTTAATATTTGAGCCATTGTTAAAGAAACTGCATTAGTAACCTTGGTATTTTCAATTTTTAAAGTTCCTTCATTAAAAAATGTTCCCATAATAGAGTTCATATTATTAAATGAAGAATTGTTTATCACTAATGTTCCAAGATTATTAATAATACCTAATTGAGAATAAGAATCTGTATATCCATTAATAAATTTAATATTATTAAGTATTAAAGAAGAAGAGGGGGTTATTTTAAAAAATGCATGTTTATTCTCTCCATTAATAACAACATTATTTGAAAAAGATTCAATTGTTAAATTTTTATTAATTAAAATAAATGTATTATTTGCACCTTTATATTCCCCCTCCATTAAAATAACTTTAGAATTATTTTTTGCCATTGCAACAGCATGATGAATGGAGGAAACAGGATTTTGAAAACTTCCATTAGCATCATCATCACCTAATGGACTGACATAAATTTCTTGATTTTCTAAAGAATTATTAATATCACATAAATTATGTTTAACATCCATTGGTTCTTCTACAATGCTCGTATTAGTATCAGCAGCACTAACAAAAGCTATTGAAGCAAACAGTAGGAATATTATTGATAATATTAAAATAAATTTAGTATATGACATTGAAACACCCTATTTTAATAATAAAAAAAGAATAATGATTATCATTCATCAAATTTACCAACTCCATATTTGTATCCTAAAATTATTAAAAACAATATAATAATTATAAATAAAATAAACGTAGTTATATGGTTCTCATCATAAAAGACTTCTTTAATTTTTTTAGTAATTTCATAAGATGCTGAATCACTTAAAGAACCTGATTCCTTACTAGCACGTTCTATTCCTCTTTGAGAACTTGATGGAGATGAAGCAGCATTAACAGTAAAACCAGCAGAAACTAAATCAGGATTATATTTTGAACTATTTGATTTACTGAGGCTATCTGAATCAACATTTCCACGATTTTGAGACTTATGTGAATTTGATGAGGTATTTGAATTCACATTTTGCCCATTATATTTATTATAACCTGGAATAGCTAAATAAAAACCTCCATTTCCACTACTCGGACCCAAATTATTTCCATCACCTGAACCAAAGTATTTCCCATTACCGTATCCATGATTATTCCCATTAGCTCCACCAATTGAAGTTGTAGTGGAAGAACTAGATCCTGTAGATATTGGATTATTATGATTATTTCCACCAGAGTTGGAATTAGGATTGATATAAGGATTATGATTACTAGAATTAGAGTTAAAACCAGAATTATTTGATTCAATGACTTTTGGCTTCCATTCTACCCATTGTTTGTACCATGGTTTAAATAAATTATGATTCACATTCCAAACTGAGTCATCAGGTCCAATATGACCATTTGGCAATACACCCCAATAGTTATATCTCATATCAATAGCGTATTTGATTCCATGAGAATTTATTGTAGTACCAGAAGGTGCAAAATTATTTACAATATTTGAATCATGAACAGAAACATTTCCAGAACCTATGTTAAATGCACCACCAGCATTTAAAGCTTTATTATTAGATATGGTGGAATTATAAATGTTAAAGTTGTCTTGAATATGCCCATAATAGGTATAAGAATCATATTCAATAGCTCCACCATATCTAGCTGAATTATTTGAAATAATTGATCTCATGATAAGGAAATTTTTTGAAATATCTAAAGCACCACCATTACTTCCTGCACGATTATTATTGAAAATAGAGTCTATTATCTTACCATCATTAGCTTTAGCATATAAAACTCCTCCATTATTAATAACCTGATTATAATAAAAATTAGAAGCATTTATATATAGTTTATTGTATGTTCCATAAACAACTCCTCCATTATAATCGTTAAAATAATCATAGTTCTTTAAATAAAGTGGATCATCTTTAAATCTAGTATCATTAGCCTTATTACTATTAAAATAACAATTATCAATATATAAATTAACATCAGAAATAAAATTTGATAGTTGTGTAAAAATATCACATTGTGTGGCTATTACACCACCAATACGAGCAGAATTATAAATAAAAGATGAATTTTTAATTAATACTGAAGTATTTTTAGTATAAATTACTCCACCAGCACCAATTGGTGAATCACATTCAGATTTATAATTATAAATATAATTCTCTCCAATTGACCAACCAATGGAATGTAACATGATTTTACAAAAGTCTATTGAAGTTACTGCTGTGTTATTATTAAAAATAGAGTTAATTACAAACAAATTATTTTTTGAATCTGAATAAATACATCCTCCATGAATTCCCCGATTATTATAAAAAATAGATGAATTTATAAT
Source organism: Methanobrevibacter gottschalkii DSM 11977 (assembly GCF_003814835.1). Lineage (NCBI taxonomy): Archaea > Methanobacteriati > Methanobacteriota > Methanobacteria > Methanobacteriales > Methanobacteriaceae > Methanobrevibacter > Methanobrevibacter gottschalkii. The sequence continues at coordinate 159,731 of NZ_RKRG01000003.1, read as the reverse complement.
AGTTTTGCCATAATCAGCTATTACACCACCACGATGCCCAAAATTATTAAAAAAGATAGATGAATTAATAATTAATTCACCGTTATTGAGAATTGCTCCGCCTTTACCTGTATTAGAACAATCAACTGTATGTGCTTTATCAATTAAATTATCTTCATGATAAGTTATATTTTGGTCAAATATTGGATGAGAATTATCAAAATAAGATGAGGAATTAAATATAACTACATTATTAATGAACAACTTACCATTGTTAATAAATACGGATCCTCCATCAACATTATGAGCATTTCCAATTAAAAAGCCAGAAATTGATAAAGTATTATCTTCAAGTATATCAAATAATTGATTAATTTGAACATCAATGAAAACTTTACCTAAATTAACAGCAACAAGTGTTAAATTCTTATCAATAATAATATTAGACTCAGTATAATTTCCATCAAATACATGTATAACATACAAATTTAAACTATTTTCAATAGCTTTTTTGATTGTAGCATAAGGATTATCAATACTACCATCTCCTACAACATCACTTCCATTACATGAAACATAAATGTCAAATGGAGAATTATCTTTAACCAAATCAAATGGAGCGTATACTGCAAAATTAGCTCGTTTAAATCCATTAGAACTTATTAAATAGTTTTTAATTATTAAATTTGATAAACTTTCATTTGAAATTACTGAAACTGCATAGTCATTAGCATTTAGTGAATATGAAATAATATAGTTTTCATTAATTGTATTATTAGATGAGTTATTACAATAATATATAGCTGACTGATTGGTTGATTTATTAATTAAAATATTATTATAACTAATACTACTCCATTTTGCATTAGAAGCTAAATATCCGCATATTGACGAAGCATTAGCATTTAATATATTTTTATAAATATTATCATAACTTGAACCCTTAGAACAAATAAAAATTAATGAATCGGATATGCCTATTATTACATTATTACTAATCAATGTGAAATTAGAATTATTAATAGTTATAATTTTAGAATTAGATGTATTGAATTTAATATTATTATTTTTTATAATATTTAATAAAGTTTTATTGAGATTAATCACTGAAATATCAGTAGAATTAATAAATAGCTCATTATTAACAAATAAATTTTTTTCTCCACCATTAATATTTAATATACAACTATTTGAAGAGTTAAAAGTGTTATTTATAATATTAATATTTGAAACATTGATTAAATCAATTGAAGAATTAATAAAAGATGCATTGGAAATAATTGAATTTGATGCATTATTTTTAAAAATTATTGAAATTGAAGAGGGTGAATTTAAATCATAAGATGAGATTTTAACTAGATCATTTATAATCAATAATTGATTTTTTGTTAAATTATGAATTAGCAAAGTACTATTTTTTATTACAACATTAGAATATAATTCTCCAACCTCATTAAAATAACAGTTATAGTTCTCATTATCAATAATAAATGAATTAAAAGATGCATTTATAATCCCATCAGTAGTATTGTCAAATATTGTTTTTGAAAGATTAGCATAAATAATATTTTCGGAAATAATAATTTTAGATGAATTCCTAAGTATTGCTATAGCTGAATTTCCGATACCTAATACATCAGATATTTCTAAAATTTTAGATAAATTTCCACCAAATACAGAAATGGCATTATTATTAACAGAAATATTATCAGACCAATATATACCAATAGCATAGACTCCATTACTTTTACCATATAACTTATTATTTTCAATTGTTGAATTATCCACTTGGAGAAGTTCGATTAAATATGCCATTTGCTCACTATGGATAACAATTTCATTATTTGAAACATTAATATCAGATAACCTTCCAATCATATTAGAAACTGCAATACCATATCCATAATTTTTAGAAATAATATTAATTTTATTAGAAATAAAATTACTTTCAGATAGAGTATCAGTGTAAATAGCTTCTGTAATACCTGAAGAAATCATGATTATTGTATTATCTAAAATATTAACTCTTTTAGATAATTTGTTATTCATTTTATGAGTAGCTGGATTAATTGAAGGAGCATTGATTGCATAAGTATAACAATGTGTTCTTGAATTTACATATATATTATTATAGGATATTATAAGATTTTCACAAACATCTTGAATCAATACAGCTGAATTAGATAAACTGCCATTTCTAAATAAATTTGTAATATTATTCCTAGTGACTGTAACATCATTAACACCATTTAGAATAATAGCTTCTTTATCATGATTAATAAAATTAAAATCACGTATTAATGAACCACTGGCATTGGTTTCAAAAGTAATTGTAACATTAATTAGTAAATTGTTCATTTTATTACTAATTACATTTATTTTTTCCTGAAAAATTAAATTTTTATTTGTTAAAAATGTTAAAAATATTATTTTAGTTTTATTTTTTTCGAATTTAAATGTTAAATGCCCATATTTATCAAAATATTTATGATAGTTAGTATTATTGACAATAATATATGTTGAATCTAAAATAACACCATTAACCATGTTATTTTCTTCAATATTGGATAATTCATCAGTTATGTCTTTAAAAATGCCCATAGTACTATTAGTTTCAATAATATTATCCAATATTATACAATTATAAACTAAACCATCAATATAAATACCATAACTTTCACTATTAATTTTATTATTGGTAAATGTATTATTATAATAACGGCAGTTAGTAGATCTAGCAGGTAGTGTAATACCTATATTTTTGGTATTAATAATATTGTTATTTATAGTGTTATTATTACCTAATACTGATATACCAGCATCATGTTTGTTATTAATCCTATTATCATGAATATTGGAGCAGTTACCTTTAATAAATATACTCACCCCATATTCTTTGATATTTATATAATTATTATAAGCTTTGACATGATTACCAATAAATATTGCATTATAAACATCTATAAAAGTAATATTATTATTATAAACATTACACAGCGAACCACCATTCGCTTCTGCCATAATACCATAACCTTGACTGTCACCAATTACAGCATTATTATGAACAGAAAAATTACGTCCAAAAACAGAAATACCAATACCACTATTGAGTACTACATTACCATAAACAGAAATATTGTTACCAAATAAATGAATAGCATATGAGCCTTTAGAAAAAGTGTTATTTGCAATAACAGTGCCATCATGATTTTCATAAACACTTTGTAATAAAATGGACATAGGCCCATTAGAAAAACCTTTAAAATCATTGAATGAAATCATATTATATTTACATAATCCAGAACCACTATAATCGGCATGCCCAAAAGGATTAAAATAAATTAAATTTGTAACAGATGTATCGGAATAACTTAACAATTCTAAACTATTATGTGAAATTAAATTATAATGACATTGTCCCATAACCATATTACATGTGATATATGTTTTCATATTATTGTAAATAATTCTATTATTGCTTGACCAACCCATAGGCATGGCATAAACGCCTGCAGCATTTGCAATCCTTATTGTATTATATGAAATAAGATTATTATTAGAATTTGATAACCAAATACCATGTAATTGACCTACATTTCCACCTAAAATATTTAATCTATCTTTTGTATTATTAATAGTAAGATTTGTTACAGTAGAACCATCACTTCCTTTAATAAGATGGATAAAACCATTACTAATCTTATCATTAGAAGAGATTGGCATTAATATAAGTTGACGATCTATAACAAAAGCCCTATTTGAAATATTGCCAATTTTTAAAGTATCTCCCTTAGAAATACATGAGGCATCAATAATCTTTCCTGTTCTAATATTAAAATAATTTTCATAATTATCCTGTGTAATTTCAATTGTTTTATGGCTCCTTGGATAATTAACAGTAGAATTTTGGTTTAAAACATCGATATTTAAAACATCATCTGAGTTTTTCAAACAATCAACATTATTCTGTGTTTCATTTGATGCAAATGCCGTGTTTAATGAGAATAAAATAAAACAAATAATAAGGCCAATGCATAATTTCTTATTGATTTTTTCACCACCTTCAAAATTATTTCACACCATAAATTCAAGTTTTATTTAAAAAATATAAATAACACATTAATTATGTTGTATTCTCTTATAATAGATATATAAATTTTATGAAAAAAACCATCATTTCTAGAAACTTAAAATATTTCTTCTTTTTTATTATTAAAGGTCACCAAAATTGACTTTTGGCTGTTTTATTGATTTTTAAAATATTGACACAACGAGGTTTAATTGGTTTTTAATGGATGTAATTTCGCAGAAATCTTCTAAATTTTCCGTTGTATTTTTAGCAGAATATACTATGAATTAGGAACAAAAAATAGACAGACAAAAATAACTACAAGAATAAAATTAAATGCAAATGGCTATTAAGCAGTAAACGGCAATTCATTAATACTATTTCAACAAAATACTTGTATATTTGAGGAAAATAAAATCATTAATCAATCTTAGAATTGTTAATTGCACAAATAACGAGTTAAAATCAGAACTTAAAAATATTTTGACCGATGATAAACTAGATGAAAATAAGATTTACAATAAATTAAAAGAAGAAAATACATTAGAAACATTAAAAAATGAATTTAATGAATTCATATCAAACAGCAATAGTTCTGAAAAACAATTTTTAGTAAAAATAAAGAATAAAGCAAATAAATTAAACCCTGAAAAACACACAAACATAGAAAATATTCAAAAAGAAATAATCATTAAATTACTAAATAAAGACAATATAATCAATAATTTACAAAAAAAGAAAATTTGTACTAATATTGGATAATCACTCACTTTATAAAGCTAATTTAGTGATTCAAGCATGCGAAATATTAAATATAAAATTAATTCATTTACCTCCCCATCCCCCACTTAAATCCAATAGAACAAGTTTGGAAATCAATAAAAAAGTATATGGCATATTATTTATTTGATACAATAGAATTTATGGAAGAATTATTCGAAAAAGAATTCTATAGAATCATAAATAGAGATTCCTACTATAAAAATTGGATCAATAAATTCATCATGATTAACTAAAAAATTTTTGTACAAAACTATATTAAAAAATAATAATTTTAACAATATAAAAATAGAATTTAAGAAAAATCAAATAAAATATGATGAAAATAAGAAAAAATTAAACCTAAAATTATTCAGCAAAAAAATCAAATTTTGGCAGACACCCTAAAAAAAGAAAAATTATAGATGAATATTGAATTCATCTATTTTAAGGTTATTTTGACTTTTTTGTTTAAGCTGTTGTAGTATTTGCTTCCAGCAAACTTAATGTAAGCATTGTATTTACCTTTTTTAGTTAACTTGGTAATTTTAAATGTGGCAATGCCTTTGCTGTTGGTGTATGCTTTGAATGTTTTTCCTTTTATTTTTAATGTAACTTTAGTCTTTTTCAGGACTTTGCCCACATTATTTTTCAAAACAATAGAATATTTCTTGGTTTTTAATGATTTTTTGAATTTTTTAGCCTTAGCAGATACTTTAAGTGTTGCTTTTTTAACAACAACCTTAACTTTAACTGAGGATTTAATGTGTGTATCATCACCAGCATAAGTTACGGTTGCAGAGTATGTTTTAGGCAAAAGATTGCTGACTTTTAAAGTAGCCTGACCTTTAGCATTAGTAGTTAAAGTCTTGCGGATAGATCCGACTTTAACGGTTACTTTTTTACCTGCAATAGCAATTCCGTTTTCATCTTTTAATGTGATAACTAAGTTTTTAGCAACATTGTAAGTGGCTGTTACTTTTTTTGCTGTAATTTTTGTACCATATTTGAAGATGAATGTGTTTGAAGCATTGGAAGCTGTGTGTAGTGTGTCTCCTTTATATAATACGTTGAATGCAAATTTACCTTTTAAATTGGAAACAGTTACTGTTCCATTTTCATCTGTGGTTGCATTGTAGTCAATGCCGTTGACTGTATAAATTACATTAGCGTTTGCAATTGGATTGTTCTCATCATCTTTTAAAATGATTAGAATATCATCACCATTAACCGCACTGGAAACAGCAGTATTGTATTTAAATATGAAATTATCAGATTTATTAGAAGCTAAATAAGATTCATTGCCTGAATAGTAAACAGTGATGTTTACAATACCTTTTAAATTAGAAAGAGTGAAAGTACCGTCAGCGCCAGTAGTTGCACTGGCATTGGTTCCGGCAATACTATAAATTATACCTGCATTAGCAACAGGATTACCGTTAACATCAGTTAAATTAACAATTACATTATTTTCATTAGATTTAATTGAAATACTTGTGCCAACAGCAGTAACTTTAAGTTTAGTAGCATTTATATAATAATGACCATTAACTTCAGTTGTTCCTAAAGCAACTTCACTATCATAAGTACAATCCTCAATAACAACAGCATCATCAAAATTAGCTAAGGAATCAGCAATACCATTATATTTACAGTTAGTGAAAGTGCAGTTTTTAAATGAAATTCCATCCTCTTCAAAATAATTAATATCATTACGATAAACAATTGAATCAGCAGTAATATTTTCAAAAATACAATTAGTAAAGTTCACAGCACCATACTTATAAAGAGTAACTAAAGCATTAGTAGTATTGACATCCTTGAAAACACAGTTATTAAAGTTCATGAAATAAGTTTGAGCATAACCATATTCCACAACATGATTAGGATCATGATATGTGAGACCTTTTGAAATTGAAATTGAACCTAAAAATGTACAATTAATGAAATTAGCATTTATACCAAAATCTTTACCAGTGAAAGATAAATTGATAAAATTATGAGTAGAATTTTGATCACTACCTCCATATACAGTTGTTATAATCTTCTCTATATTAGTTTTTGGACCTTGACCAATCATAGTAAAGTTTCCATGAGCTATTGAGTATTCATAGCCATAGTCCTCATTATAACGCCCATCTGCAATATAAATTATCCCATTATTATGAAGATAATTTATTGCCATTACAAAACACTCCAAACCACCATAAGCATCATCCCAACTTTGACCATGAACATTGTCATCTTCTGCATCTTTATCTGAAGAAACATTAACATAAACAACATCATGATCCTGATAATCAGATAAAATTTCAGTATTAGTTGCTCTTAATTTTGTTTTTAAATTCAATTTGGAATTCAGATTACCCGGCAAAGCTGCAGAATTGTATGTGTTTCCAGTTCCTGTATAAATGGTGTTTTGATAACTATTTATAAATACATTGTTGTTGAATATATAATCATTTCCAGTAATAACTACAGTATCAATTCCAGTTGCAGTGTGGTCTGTAAATTTATTGTTGCATATTTTAATGTGTGGGTTTCCACCAGTTCCATTTTCATAATTATAGGTTGCAGCTGCAATTGCCTGACCTATTTTTGCATAGTTTCCAGTGAAATTTGAATTATAAACAGTTAAATAACCTCCATTAAGTACAGAGATTGCTCCTCCACGACCAACTGAAGTAGTTGAAATATTTGTGTATGCATAGCAAAGGTTTGTATTATAATTAAATCTAGATGAATCTATTGTTATATTGTATCCTGATCCATAGTTGTATGCTCCGATTGCTCCACCACCATTGTTAGTGGTACAGTTGTTGTCTTCAAAAGTACAATTTTTTATTTTAAGTTTGCTGTAGGTGAATAATGCACCACCATTCCATCCAGCAGTGTTTCTTCTAAAATTAGTATTTTCAATTTCTGTTTGAGCATTTGTATGAGTATGAATTGCTCCAGCCCACCAGTTTGCATGGTTACCATCAAATTCAGAGTTATTTACATATAAAATTCCACAATTATTAATAGCACCCGGTTCTACACTAGCACTATTATTAATAAACCTACAATCATCAACATACATTACAGGACTTGTTGTACTTCCAGAGTTATAATTACTAACAGCACCATAACCAGTATGACAATTAGTAATATTACAACCAGTCAAATACATCAAATTATTAGTATTATAAATTACAGAATTGTGTCCGGTTGCAGTTTGAACATTATCAAAAGTACAATTATCCAAATAAACAGTACCATCAAGCTCTAACAAATTCTTAGCATTAACATTTAAAAATTTCACATTAATAAAATGTAGTGTTAAAGCAGAATTATTATTTACAAAAGGAGTATTTGAAGTAGAACCTCCAGTAATGTAACTAACATCACTACCAACAATTGTAGCACTATTTTTAAAAGTTATATAAGTTCCAATTGGATAACTAGTACCAGTCAATGTTATATATTGATCAGTTGTTTTTTCACATTTTGTTCTTAATGTATTCCAATCCTTCGCAGTAGTAGGTGTTCCCCTTGCAAGAACCTTATTTGATTCATCACTGCTTTGAATTTCTGTTATCTCATTATCGTCAACAGATTGTTCAATATCTACAGCACTTACTTCATCAATTTCTGAATCAGCAATTGCTGTATCATTGACATCTTCAGTTGCACTTGCTGCTCCAATAAAACAGATAAGTACAAGGAATAATGATAAAACGATTATTTTATTCAGTTTCAATTTTATTAAACCTCCTAATTAATATTAATTAAAAATTTCCAGAGTTTTATCCGGAATTATATTGGATTAGTTAAAATAAGATCATTTAACTCATAATTAAGTCTTTTGTCAATACAATAAACAACATAGTTATTATGAGTTTAGTAACTCTTTTAACCAAAATAAACTTTGAATAAAATATATTAAATAAAAATTAATTCAATAATAAGTAATTTTTTTTCAATATTATTTTACTCATCATTAATTTATGAAGTTTAATTAATATAAATTTAATGAATATCGTGTTAAAAAATAGTGTAAAAAACAATAGAGTATATATCTATTATTTTTTTAACAATTTGAATCGATTTTTTTATTATTCTTTGTGTTCTTTTCTTTTATATCCGATGATTAGTAAAATTAATGCAATAACAGCCATAATAACAATAGGAATATGAATTAAATTATCATTAATTTTTTTAGTTACTTCATAGGATTTCACATCAGATGACTCAGAGTTACTGCTTCCAGCACCTGAACCAGAAGATGAAGAAGCACTGGCAATATCAGTACCTGAAGAACCATAAGTGTAATATGTTGAATTTAAAACACCATTACGTGCTTGCGATTCACTATAATTAAGATTATTACCATAAACCTTATTGTTAACCAAACCGCTATTTCCATTATTTAATGAATTGCCATTTCTGTCACCATTGCCGATTATGGAGTTTCCATCACCGTCAAGCCAACCCAATCCCAGACCGTTTCCTTTAAAAGGACTTGAAAGATAAAATTTCAAATTATCGGAATACTCATCATCAGTCATTTTATGAACAGGACGGGACCCATCAGTATTATTAATAATAACATTACCTGTTCCTCCAGTAATGTATGCTGCACGGTTTCCACCATATTTTCTGCCCTTTAAAATATTATTGGCAACAATGGAATTACTGACAGTGGAACTGCCACTGCCTTTCAGTGCAACAGCATGGTCACTATTGGTTGAGACATTATTATACTGAATATTATAATTGTGATCTCCATCGGTTCGTTGTGAATAGCTTATGCCGTAAACGTTGTATCCTTTTTCAAATTTATTCACAGTATCAACAATAATGGTATTGTTCATTATTCTGTCATCGGAATCCTGCACTTCAATTCCAGCAACCAAAGCCCAACTGTGTTTGCTTGCATGACCTGTAACATTAATAAAATTGCTAATAATATCCAGATGAGTTACTCCATAATAGTTTTGTGAATAAATACCTATATTAGGTCCGTTACTGTAACTGCTCAAATTGTTAAATGCAATCAGGATATTTTCTGCCTGTCCAGTTACTTGAATCGGATAAGCAGTACCGTGAGCCTCTTTACCTCCGCTTGTGCGAATATGAATGTCATTACCATAGATTACAACATCATTAGACAAATACAAATCCAAACCATACAAATAATTAACATCACCCTTTTTTGTAACATAATCATTTTCAATAATTGTATTGTTTTCTATTGTCGAATTGTGACATGCATAAATCAGTACAGCATCCAATGTAGGTTCGCCCTGAGCAACACCATTGACAACACATCTGATGTAGTTATTGGAAAGTCTTAAGCCATTACATGAGCCCGCAGCCAGCCCGGATACTGCATCCATACTTATACCTCCATATATTTCAGCCATCCAATTAACAGCCCTCAAAGGAAGCTGACAATCAATAATATTACCATAAACAATAGCATCACGAGTATTAGTCAATACCACCCCATAATTATACCCATCATTTAAAGCATTACCATGAAGCCGAACAGTATTGTTGACCAGTTTAACATCAGATAAACTTTCATCCAAACCATTGGAATAGATTCCAAATCCGGTAACATTTTTAGGCACATTATAATCAATATCAACATTATAGACAGTGACATTGTCACCATTAATCAGTACACAAGCACCTTCATTATCACTAAATTCCTTATTTAAAACAAAATTTAAATTAGTCAACATCACACCATTAGATTTGATGTTAAAAACAGTATTGTTAAACAATGTATTTCGACCAGTAATTTTAGTATTTTCGGAATCAATAGTAATAACACCTTTATCAGTGAACTTACCACTAAACGCGATGATTTTGCCGCCATACTCCTTTTTTAAAACATTGCTATCATCAAAATACATCTTATAATTTCTCTGATTAACAATAACATTACCTGTTGATTTCACATCATCAGAAAAAACACCAGAAGAATAAGATTCAATATCATTAATTCCGATATTAGCATCACTACTTGCATCATGAGTTAAATTTGTATCAACAGTATTGGAAGCAGAAACTAAACTAACACAAGATAACAAAATAAAAAATATCAAAATTAATAATAAAAATTTATCAATTTTCAATTTAAATCCTCTCCCCATATTAAATCTATGAAATTATACCAAATAGATAAACTATCCAGCAAAAATATAAAGTAAAATTTAATAAAAATCTAAAAACAATAATTATAATAATAATTTAAAAAATATTAAATTTACTTTACTAATTATATATTTAAACAAAAGTATTATTAATATGTTACTGTAAAAAAGAAAATTATCTTAAAAATCTTTATGAGATACTGAACAATGAATTCAAATGTTTTTAACCACTTTTAACAAAAATTCTACACACAAAATAACTTAAAGCAAATTTACTCAAAAATAGGCAATATATAAAATTCTTAATATATTAGAAGTATAACCAGCATCATGAAAACTGATTATTTCAAGAACTCTAATGGCATTAAAAGTATGATATAAAAACATTAATTAATATTAAATCAACATAACATTAATTGATATTTAAATGTGAAATAATGTATACTGAAGAATTTATTTTAAATGAAGTTAATTCAATAAGAGAAGACATTGGCCATGATAAAGTAAATATTTATATTGAAGAAATTTATTTTAATGAAAACACCAATGAATTATGGATTATCACTGAAGACAGGCCAGATAAATCAGCCATTATTGGAAAAGGAGGTTGGGTTGTTGGTAAACTCAGAGAAAAATTAGGTCTTGAAAGCATTCATGTTGAATCATATGGTGACTTTTTAAATAAAAAATACAAATTAGACTTATCAAAAAAGACTATTCTAAACTTAAATTCAGATTCAGTTGGCTTAAAAAACCTGGAAAAAGTTATTGACGATAAGATATCAAGTATTTACAGTTTTAATTTCGAGAATTATTTAAGTGAAAATGAATTTAAAAAATCATACAAACATGAAGCAGTAGTTGCATTGTCCGGTGGTGTTGACAGTAGTTTTTCATTAATTTTAGCTAAAAAACTCGGATTCAACCCTATTGCTGTTACAGTTGATCCTGGAACAATCATACTCCCAAAACAATTTAAACGGAATATCAAAAAAATATGTGATGAATTAGATATTTCTCATGAATACCTCAGAACTGATTATTCAGAGGTTATTAATGAATCATTTACAGGTAAGGTTCATCCATGCGGAAGATGTTCAAAAAATACTGAAGAACTCGTAAGAGAATATGCAAAATCAAAAGAAATTCCAATAATTATCTTTGGTGATATGCTTGCAACTGGTAGTCAATGTATAAATTCACAATATGATTCATTATATCGATTGAATCTTCCAGCAAGTTTAAGTACCAGCAAACAAGAGATAAAATCATTGATTGAAAAATATAATTTAAGTACATTCAAAGGATTCGGTTGTCCACTTCTTTATGAAGTTCACAGAAAATTTCCACATATGAAAAAATTTTCAATACAGAGAATTCTTAGAGAAACACGTTCAGGAGCATTAGAACCTGGAGAAGCATTAGATTTAATATGGAGCTTTTATAAGATTTGATACTATGATGCATAAAATTTGTCCTAGATGCGGATCTAGAAAAGTAAAATGGATAATACCGCAAAATTGGTCTCAATGGGTTTGTTATGACTGTGATTACACAGGACCAGTCATTGAGGGCAATGATGATTTAGCTGAAGAAATACACGAAAACTATCTAAAATCAAAAAACAAGAAAAACAAAAATGATTAATAGAATAAAAATACAAATAGAAGCTGAGCTTACTTATCCATTAATAAGTATTCTATAACCTTTTTTATTCTAATAACCATGTTTCAATAATCAAAGATTACCTCAACATTATTGTATTAGTAAATTAGAGTATATAAATATTTAGGTTAGCCTAAATAAATATTTTCTTAAAAATATAGGAATTTAATTAAATTCCATGTTTTTCAAATTCAGCATTTAAAAATTCTTTAATGTTTTCACGTGCAATTTCAACCATTTCAGGTGCGGGTCCACCAGGAACAGATCTAATTCTTACATTTTCAACAGGATTTAAAGCTCTTTGAATTAAATCATCAGCCAAGTTTAATTTGTCAAAACCTAATTCAGCTGAAATATCATCAATGAATTTAGAAGTGATGTCCTCTTCCACCATGTTTTTAGTTGTTGCTTCATTAACAATTCTTCCAACGATTTTATGAGCAGTCCTAAATGGAATTTGTTTTTCACGAACCATAATATCTGCCAAATCAGTTGCAGTTGCAAAATTTTTACCTGCAAGTTCAGCACATCTTTCAGTTTTAAATTCAACAGACAACAACATTTTAGTCACAATAGATAAAGTGTCTTTAGTTACTTTTAAAGAATTCCATAGGTGCGGAGTAATTTCTTGTAAATCTCTATTATAAGTGTATGCAATTGCTTTAAGAATAGTTAAAATAGTAACCAATTCACCGTTGACAATTGCGCATTTACCTCTTGCAAGTTCAGCAACATCAGGATTTTTCTTTTGAGGCATAATAGAAGAAGTTGATGAATACTCATCTGCCATTTCAATAACGCCAAATTCATAGGTGCTCCATAAAACTAACTCTTCACAGATTTTAGATAATGTAGTGCATAAAGATACCAAGTCAAAAACACTCTCAGCAATGAAATCTCTTGTGGAAACTCCATCCATTGAATTTTCCAAATATGCATCAAAGCCAAGCAAATCAGTTGTTAATTGCCTATTAATTGGAAAACTCGTAGTTGCCATTGCTGCAGAACCTAATGGATTTAAATTAACACGTTTATAAGTGTCATTTAAACGTTCATAATCTCTTTTAAGAGCCTGTACATGAGCCATTAAATGATGGGCAATAGTGATTGGTTGGGCATGTTGCAAATGAGTAAAACCAATGAAGACATCCTCCAAATGTTCACCGGCCATTTCAACAAGGCCTTCCATAAATTCTAAAATACCAACTTGAATGTTGATAATTTCTTCTCTTAAAACTAATCTAACATCACAAGCCACTTGATCATTACGTGATTTGGCAGTATGCATAAAACCAGCATCAGGGCCGATTTTAGAAGTAACATAGTTCTCAATAGCCATGTGCACATCTTCAACAGAAGGGTCGAATACTAATGCATCATAACCTTCTTCTTTAAGAGAATCAAGAGCACATAAAATTTTATCCGCAATTTCTTCATCAACAATCCCTTCATGTTTTAACATTGAAGTATGAGCAAAATTAGTTTTAATATCAGCTTCAAAAAGAAGTTTATCCGCTTCAAGTGATGAAGTGTAAATTGCAGCTTCATCAGTCATTCCAGTTTTAAAACGACCATTTCTAATATTATCCAAAAGAATCCCTTCTAAAAATGATTAAAATAAATTATAAATAAAAATAAATAAAAAAAGAAAATAAAGATTATAAAAATCTTATTTTTTCATTTCAGTGTATCCGCATTTACCACAAGCGAATCTGTCACCATGATCAGCCATGAATACACCTTCACCACAACGAGGACAAATTGGATTTTTTCTTTCAATTTTGTCGCCATCTACTTTATACAGATCAGATTTTTTTACCATTAAAACCACCTATTCTTCATCTTCTGCTTCTTCTGCAGCTTCTTCAGGTTCTTCGTTTTTAGCTAATACGTGATTAGTTTCAATGTATTTTAAGTCATCTACAGTTGCGTAAACTTTAGCATATCCTAATGCTTTAGGTTCACCGTAGTGAGGCTGTACATTATCAACTACAATTAAATCTTTTTTAGTGTTTAACAAAGCAACTAATTTAGATTTAATATCTAAGATTTTAGGAGTTGCTTCACCATCATAATCAACATAGAATTTAATTTCTTTTCTGTTAAATAATTTATTTTCTTTTTCTTCGATAAATTCGATTTCCATAATAAAACCTCAATTAATTTATTCTTTGATAAATCCGTCAATAAGTTTTTTAGCTTTATTTTTTAAATCAGAAACTTTTAAAAGCACTAAACCTTCATTTGGCTGACCATATAAAATGGTAGTTTCCGGATTTGCCATTATGATGCAAGGAAGAACAGCAAGATCTTCTTCCCCTGCTACTTCAATTACATAACATTCGCCAGAGTTAGATAATTCAAGAGCGTGTCCTATGGTTTCCCATAGATCATCAGTAATAGTTCCAGCGGGATTTTCAGCTTTCAAAATATGTTCTGCACGTATAATTTCATGAGTATGATTTTTTCTTTGAATTACATTATCAATTATACCAATATTCGGGTATAATTCATATTTAGTAAGATTACCGAATGTTGCATCACCAACAGAAATTAAAAACTCAGAAGATTTAATTTCATCAATTGCATCTTCAAAGTTAGGATATAATTTACCTAAAGGCCTTTTGAGCTCAGACATTATATCTTTATTTTCTGTATCCAAACGTAACACAATAAAACCTCTATCTTACTCTTAAACAGTATTCGCCCGCAACAGTAATATTCAATTCACGAGCTACATTGGATTCTTCAGGATCAGTTATAATCAAAAGACCGCTCCAATTGTCAGAAGTTGGATTTCCACAATTAGGACAATGATCTTTATTTGAAATCATTTTACAAACAGTACAAGCTTTCATTCTTTAACCTTCTTACTTTTTTGTTTTGCTTCTTCAATCCATTCAAATCTGCCCAGATTAGTTTGTCTCATTGTGAGAGGAATCTTAGAATTCCTACTATTTTCAATGTTATTATTTGATTCATCTTTAATAGAAACACTAACTGCTCTAGCCCTAACTAAGTCCCCTTCTTCTAAAACTTTGTTAGATTCTTTTGCAAGTAAAGCACCTCTTTTAGCATCATAAGTAATATAATCATCAGTTACTTGGGAAACATGGATTAAACCATCCATAGATCCGATTCTCACAAAAGCTCCATAATCAACAATATCAATTACTTCACCATCGAAAATTTCATGTTGTTCAGGTTTAAAGAAAATTGCTTCGAAAACAACATTATGGTATGTAGCTCCATCACCAATAATGAGTTTACCTTCACCAATTTCAAGAATATCATTAACACAAATGAGTAAACCTAATTTTTTATCTAAACGACCAGCATACTGTTCGTTTAAAGTTTCAATAGCGACTTCATTAATAGGACTTTCAAACTTGTAAGGTGGAATTCTTACAGTATCCTTAATTTTTGTTCTATAATACAAAATAATCCCTCATTTTATTAATAAGTTTAATTAATATTATATTTTGCCATCAACAGCAATATATTTTTTTTGTCTTAAATATGCAACGGTTATACCTTTGTCCTTTGCACGATTTTTCAGTTCAATATCATTCGTAGCTAAAACTTCTGAAACTCTAAGTAACGCATCATCCACAGTTTCATTTTCAAGCAATGAAATATCCTTTATTTCAACTTTTGAAGAATTAGCTAATTTTAAAGCTAAATTTGCATTTAACCTTGTTTTTGCATTTTTATTTCTTTTCAAACCCTTCAATTCATTGATAACAAAGCTTGGAGTAGTCAAATTATAAGAAGGTAATAATTTTTCAAGTTCAGTGATGATATCAACATTGAACTGAAAAGGAACCATAAAAAAATTGGTATCAATTACAACTTCTTTAGAGTTCATTATTTTCCCTCTATTTAATAATACCGTAACCAATTAATCTCCAACGGGCTCCAACTCTACGACTTAAAGCTACTCTATCACCCGGACTTGCACACACAGGTAACTTTAGTGTTACTTCAACATCGTTTTTCTTAGTAGATGTTACAACACCGATTGTTGTTGTAGTACCGCAATTAATCATTAAAGGTTCTTTAAGTTTAATCGGAGCAACATCACGTTCTTCTTTAGTACCGACAACACGATCAAGTAAATTAGCATCCATTTTGAAACTATCTAATACATCAGGTAAAGTACCTTCTTCACCAGCAACTGTACCGGATAGTGAATCTGATTTAGTTAAAGATGGATCTAATTTAGTTGCAATACCAACAAGCCCTCCAGGACCAATTTCTTCAACTTGTTCACCATTAGCTTCAAGACCAATAATCTCTGATGTTAAAGTCATCCTCTTACCATCATTAGTAGGGCCCGGTCTGATTTCAATAGTATCGCCAAGTTTGAATTTACCTTGAATCAAAGTGCCTCCAATAACCCCGCCTTTAATTTTATCAGCACCTGAACCAGGTTTATTAATATCAAATGATCTTGCTACATGCATTAATGCAGTGTCATCAACATTCCTTTCAGGAGGTTGAATTTGTTTAAGCATTGCTTCAATCAAAATATCTACATTAGCTCCTTGTTGAGCAGAAACAGGGATAATCAAAGCATCTTCCGCACAAGTACCTTTAACAAATTCCTTAATTTCATTATAACTTTCAATAGCCCTTTCTTTTGAAACAATATCAATTTTATTTTGAACTACAATAACATCTTTTACACCGATGACATCAAGCGCCATGAGATGTTCTTTAGTTTGTGGTTGTGGACAAGTTTCATTTGCAGCAATAACTAATACTGCACCATCCATAATTGCAGCACCAGATAACATAGTTGCCATAAGAGTTTCGTGACCTGGAGCATCAACAAATGACACTTTTCTAATTAATTCTGTTTCACTCCCACAAATCGGACATTTATCATCAGTAGTGTAACATTCAGGTTCACCACATTCTGGACATTTCCTAAATTCAATATCTGCATATCCTAAACGGATAGAAATACCTCTTTTTGTTTCCTCACTATGAGTATCAGTCCAGATTCCTGACAATGCTTTTGTAAGAGTGGTTTTACCATGATCTACATGACCAACTAAACCTATGTTAACATCTGATTGTACGTTCACAGATAACCACCTTTTTTATAATTTTAATTCGACTTAAAAGTAAAATAAGAAAAATAGTGTAACTATTCTTCCTCTTCTTCACCAGCACCAATAATATCAGCTATTGATTTATTTCCAGCTTGAGTAACTACAGTGTTGATTTGTACAATATCTTCAGCAATAGTGTTTCCTCTAACAGTTTTTCTTCTTTTAACACCGTCAGCTTTAGGATGATAACCGATACCGCCAGTTAATAAACTTTTGATTCTTCTAGTACCAGTAACATCTTTTTTCATAGTGAAACCGTTTTTATCACTACCACCGGTTACTTTTAAAGTATAACCATCTAAACCGACAAGTCCGCCATCAAATTCTTCACCGATAGTTAAACCATTAAAAGCTTTAGTTTCATCTACTTCAATTTGATGAGTTTCAGCACCTTGAGATACAACAACTTTGAATGCCATGGTATTTTCCTCCTTTATTTTTTTATATAATTAATTTATTATTCAAAAAGACCGAATTTACCCCAATCAGGATCTTTTTTACGTTTAATCTCTACGAGTTCATAAAGAGTTTCAAATTCATCTTCAGTTAATTTATCCTTGAATTCTCTTTCAATGAATTTATAATGTTTCTCAGAAACATCAATATATAATTCATCACCTTCATCGAAATGTTTTCCAACAATAGCATCTTTAATAGCCATAGCCACCCTTTGACCTCTAGGAATAGAAGGCAATGTTTCACCTTTATCTTCCATACTGGCTATTACACCAACATATTCTCCATTTTTGTTAATTAAAACTTGACCTTGTTTAACTGTACCGCTAAGTGATTCGATTCCAATAATTGCCGGTTTACTTTGACGGAAAACTAATTTAGGTAATGCAACAAATTTTGCAGGTTTAACTATAGCATCATAAAATGCTTTCTTTTTAGCTCTTTCAATTTCATCAGTCCATTCCTGATAGTCCTCAATGATTTGATATATAACATCTCCTTTGAAAAGTTTAACATCAGAGTTGCTTAAATCATCTAAAGAGTTAGGGTGAACATCCACATTAAAAGCAATTATGGCACCATGCGCTTCATTTTCATTTAATGCAATTTTAGAGTTAATAATATCCCTACGACTTACATCACCAATGTCTGCTTCACGAATAGGTATATTTAAATCTCTTAACAACTTAACTACAGCCTCAAGAGAACCTAATGTATCTGCTTTAACTAAAAGACCTTCATCTTCTGTGTTAATAGTAATATCTTCAATTTCTTTCAGGAGTTGTTCTTCAACGTCTTCTTCCTCACTTAGTACTCTAAGTGGTGAACCTGAAACAACATCATCTAAATTTGGTGCAGCAATCTTAATACCTGCAGCTGCAACAACTTCATCTAATTTTCTGAATTTCTTTTTAGAATCTCTCATTTCTTCAAGCGGAAGTGGTCTTAAAATAGACCTAATTTTAGTAGTTACAACTTCATTTGAAGAATTGATTAAAGCAATTTCATCATTAGTTCGTAGAACACCATCATAAATAATACTGTCAACAGTAAGACCTAATCCTACTTCCTCTTTAATTTCCAAGATAGTACCTTTAGCAGGAGCATCTTCATTAATTTCTAATTGTTCAGTTAAATATTCTTGAGCGAGTCCGAGCAGCATTGCTAATACTTCAATAATACCTTCACCTGATCTAGCACTAATAGGAATAATACTAATCTGTGAAGCAAAATTACTGACTCTGTCAAATCTTTCAGATTGGAAACCTTCTTTATGAAGAGTACCAACAAGTTCGTAAAGTTTAAGATCCAATTCTTGTTTAACACTTTGAGCTTGTTGATTGAAAGATTCACTAAAAGAAGCTCCTTCATGGGTCTCCCAACCAAAAATTCTATCAATTTTATTAGCAACAACAATAAATGGAGTCTTATACATTTTAAGAATATTTAAAGCTTCATAAGTTTGTGGTTTAAATCCATCATTAATATCAACAATCAAAATTGCTAAATCAGCTAATGCTCCACCACGTTTTCTTAAACTAGTAAATGCAGCGTGGCCAGGAGTATCAATAAAGAATAATCCCGGGATTAAATCTTTGATAGTTAATCTTGATATGAAATTTCCACAGATTTCTTCAATAGTATCATTTGGAATTTCTGTAGCACCAATATGTTGAGTAATACCGCCTGCTTCTTTATCTGCAATGGTACTTCCTCTAATATAATCCAACAAGGTGGTCTTACCATGGTCCACATGTCCTAAAACTGATACAATCGGGGATCTGATTTTCATAATATCGTCTTTGATAATAAATTTTTAAAATCTAAATTTATTCATAAATTAAATCGTTATCAACAATTTGATAATCGCAAATTTCATCTTCATTAAAGAAAAGAGCAATTTCTCTTTCAGCAGATTCAGGAGCATCTGATGCGTGAATAATGTTTCTTCCAGTATCCATACCAAAATCTCCTCTAATAGTTCCAAGATCTGCTTCTAAAGGATTAGTTGCACCAACTAATTTCCTAATAGTGGTAATAGCTTCGTCTCCTTCAATTACCATAGCTAAAGATGGTGAAGAAGTAATGTATTCAACTAAACCTGGGAAGAATGGTTTATCTGCATGTTCACCATAATGAGTTTTTGCTAATTCTTCATCAATCTGAATCAGTTTACAAGCAACAATTTTAAGACCTTTTTGCTCAAAACGAGACAAAACTTTACCCATAAGACGTCTTTGAACAGCGTCGGGTTTCATCATAACAAAACTTTTTTGAATCATTCTTTAACCCATTTAACTTTTCTTGGAACCCTTCCAAGTTTAATCATATTTTTTTCACATTTACTGCTACAAAAGAAATAAATTGAGCCATCTCTTTTGACGTACATTTTACCTGTACCCTCTTCAATTTCTTTACCACAGAATGAACAAGTTCTCATGTTCTTACACCTTCTTAAGGAGTTCTAATTTCCTTAGCTTCTCTAATTGTATCAAGTAACATTAAAATGTCACCTTCCCTTACAGGCCCCATAATGTTTCTTGTTAAAATTCTTCCTTTATCTCTACCATCGAGGATTCTGCATTTAATTTGCATTACCTCACCAGTCATACCAGTTCTTTTTAAAACTTTAATGACTTCAGCAGGAGTTCCTTCTTCCATGTAAATCACCGTAATTCAATTAAAAGAATCTAATCTTTTAATTCAGCAACTTTTTCTACGATTTCAGCAACAGCAGCTTCAGCATCACCAGCGTCCACAATACATGCAGATGCAGTACCAACAGTTAATCCAGCAGCTCCACCAACTTGTTCTTTAGTAGGTAAGTAAACGTAAGGAATTTCTTTTTCATCAGCTAAAACAGGGATGTGTGCAACAATTTCAGCAGGATCAACATCTTCTGCGATAACAACTAATGCTGCATCTCCTCTTTCGATGAATTTAGTTACTTCGTTGGTTCCTTTTGCTACTTTACCAGTGGTAAAAGCAGTTTCTAATGCTTCTTCAGCTTGTTTAGCTAATTCTTCAGGTGTGTCAAATTTTACATAAATGTTTGCCATAAAATATACCTCCTTTTTCATCTGGCTATGCCATCCATCGGCAGATATTACAATTCATTCTTGAATTATAATATAATGTAATTATATATAGTTATATTATTTTTTAACTATAAAAATTACTCAAATTATTCAATGGAATAATTTAATATAGTTTTAATAATACTAATTCTTGAACAATTCATATATCACTAAATATAATCCCGAGAAAAAAATAAGAGGGATTAAACTTTCAATACAAATACTTCTGAATTTCATATAATTTTTAGCAAAACTAAAAATAAAAATTTAGTAATTAATGAAATAATTCTAGAGAACTAGACATTTATTAAATATGTTTACATAGTATATAAATGTTTTTAAAATAAAGCAAAAATAAGTAATTTTTAAAAAAATAATAATTTATTAATCGAAAAAATGTAAAAGAGATAGTAAAAATTACTATCAAAAGACCACAGCAAATCTATTTGATTGCTAATTTTACATCTTCAGCTTTTACAGTTTTTCTACCAGCATGACGAGCAAAACCTATAGCTTTAGCAGCGATATCATTTCCATAATCTTCAATAGCTTCAGCTAAAGCAACTTTTGCATCATCACTTACTCTTTGTGCACCTGCATTTTTTAAAATTCTTCCTACAGGAGCGAATGGTAATTCAGCCATGATATAACACCTCATAATTTTGTTAATAATAGTTATAATTTGCTTATATATAAATATATTGGTAAATTATTGTTAATTTTTGATAATTTCAACATTTACAGTCATACTTTTATAACATGAAAATTGTCAGTATTATATTTAAAAATGTTTTTCATAGCATAGCTTAAATAAAAAAAGTATAATTTAGATTAGAATAAATAAGAATTAAAAGAAAAAATAAAAAATAAAATAAGCTTTAACTAAATTTATTTATTCATTAAGATTTTTCTTAAGGTGTCAATATCAGCATCAACCTGAGTAGGTTTGGTACATGCTTCAATAGCAGTATTAGGATCCTTCAATAAGTGTCCAGTAACAACACAAGTGATTGTCTCACCCTTGTCAACTACACCTTCATCAACAAGTTTTTTAAGACCTGCAATAGAAGCTGCAGAAGCCGGTTCAACACCAATACCCTCTGTTCTTGCAAGCAACTTTTGCGCATCAAGGATTTCCTCATCAGTTACAGTTTCAGAATAACCATTTGAATCATAAATTGCATTTAGTGCTTTAATATCACTTACAGGAGCTCCTATACGTATAGCTGTAGCAATAGTTTCTGGATTTTCTACAGGTACCACTTTTCTATCTCCTTTTTTAAATGCATTAGTTACAGGACAAGCACCTTCAGCTTGAATACCTGTCATCATAGGCAAATCTTTAATAAATCCGGCATTATAAAATTCTGAAACACCTTTCCAGATTGCAGAAATATTTCCAGCATTGCCAACTGGTAAAATAATCCTGTCAGGAGCTTGCCAGCCTAAATCACGAACAATCTCATAACCAATGGTTTTTTGTCCTTCTAATCTGTATGGATTAATTGAATTTAATAAGTAAAGATGTTTTTCCAATGCAAGAGCAGTCATTGCTTCAAGAGCCTCATCGAAGTTTCCATCAATAGACATTACTTCAGCTCCGTGGAACATTGCTTGAGCTAATTTTCCTAAAGCAACTTTTCCAGAAGGTAAGAACACAATACATCTTAATCCTGCACGGGCTGCATAAGCAGATAACGATGCAGAAGTATTTCCAGTTGAAGCACAGCCAACAGTATCAACACCTAACTCCATTGCTTTAGTCATGCCAACAGTCATTCCTCTGTCCTTAAAACTTCCAGTAGGATTAGAACCTTCTACTTTAACATACAAATTTACTCCAAGTTCTTTTCCCAGTTTATCACATTTACAGAATGGAGTTCCACCTTCTTCAAGAGAAACAATTTTGTTTTCATCTACAGGAATGCATTCTTTAAATTTCCACAAAGTATCCTTTCTACCATCAAAAATGTCTTTAGAAACATCTATTTCGTTGACGAGTTCAAGTACGGATCCGCATTTTTCACAAGTGTAGATTACTTCATCATCACCATATTCTTCTCCACAAGATACACATCTAATCATAAAATCACATCTATTATTTATAAAATATTTTTATAATAAAGTTTTAGCTATTTCACGAGCCTCAACCTGTTTTTCTTTTAACTCATCCATGAATTTTTCCACCAATTCAGCAGTCCTAACTTTACAGTCCCCACAACGGAGAGTTCCGCTTAAACATTCATGCCTAATTTTTTCAAGTTCACCATCATCATCAATAAAGTGATATAACAACATTTCATAAATTACACACTTATCAACTTCTCCACCTAATTCCTGTTGCTCTTTTAAGCTTTCCCTACCACCAGTTTTAGCAGATCTGACTTTTTTAACAGCCTCTTTTGTATCATCATTAAGATAAATTGCTGTAGATGGTTTGGAACTACTCATTTTATCACCAGTCAAACCTGTCAAAAACCTATGATATGTAGATGCCGGAGTTAAAAGCCCCAAATCTTCATGAAGTTTTTGAGCAATATCCCTTGTTAATCTAATATGAGGATCCTGGTCTATTCCAACCGGGACTACAACCTTTTTCGGACCTCCGAACTCTTCAATTTGTGGAAGTAATATGTCTGCAACCTGAACCAATGGTGCTTGAATGTGGGCAATATTTGTAGAAGGTGTGAATCCATATATTGACTTGAGTTGATTGAAATTAGTTTTACTGGATGCCATGAAAGCCAAATCTTGAAGTGCTTTATTTTGAGATTGCAAATATACATTTACATTATCTTTTTCCAAATCAAGCCCTAGTGCTATCCAGTTTGTTAAATATTCATTTACTGCAATTTCACGACCTTTTTCAAAACTCATTCCGCGAGCCGCATAAGATTCCAAATCTGCAATAGGAAGAGACAGCATTGCTCCTTTTTCCTGATACCATTTTAATTGGTCAACAACCATTTTATGACCAATATGCATTTGACCGCTTGGCATCATACCAGTTACAACAGCAAAATCTTTATTTTGATTGATTAAATTATTAATTTCACTGAATTCCCTATGTCCAAATATCACTCCTCTTTTCATTAATCTTTGAGGATTTTTAATTTCATTTATAATATCTGAAAATTTACCAATACCGAATTGATTAACTAACTTATCATAATCTAAACTAAATGATGCCCATGGATCTATCAAATTCCCCATATTATCACCAACACTCACATTAAATTACATTTATGATTAAAAATTATAATAATAAACATATTAAATTATAAAAATACAATAAACTTCTTTGATTTAATTAAGGTCTAGTCCATTCAATATTATAGTAAGTAATATCAAAATCATCATCCACAATAGCCAACAGTAGTTTTTTGTTAACTCCATGTGAAACTCTAACATAGCTTGCAAAGTCAAGAGCATTAATTTCATAATTTTCAAAAATAATCTTAACTAAATAATCAGAATGTCCCTGACCCGGACCTCTTCCACGATTATACAATCTAAATTCAGATCCATATTTAAAACCAGTTTTAATTACAAAACCACGGTCTTTTAAATCACGGTAAACAACATATTTTCCAAATAAATCTTGTTCTTTTAAAAGATCAATGATGTAACCAACACTACATTCGAAATCATCTTCATAAATATTTAAACGACCTTTTTCCAACAAATAACAAGCTTCAATTAAAGAAAGATTTAATGAATCAGCTTCAATTTTACCAAAAAGACTTTTTTCATGTAAAGCTATTGGTTTTTTGCTTCCCTCTTCAATCTTAATAGATACAATATCATTTGATAAACTACCACGCATTAAAACACCATAAAAAGAAATAAATTATATTAATGGTATTATTTTGAACAAAATATTATATATATCTTTGTTTGTAAAAAAAGAAAAAGAAAAGTTAAATTCTAATAAAAATATTATTAGCCATTTCTTTAGGAATATTAAACTCTTCATCATCAATGAAAACCAAATAAGAATCTTCATCCTTATTATCATTAATTGCATAATTTAACTGGCATCCAACTTTAATGTTCAAATCTGCAATACTGTCCAAAAGGTCGGTATTTCCACGAATGAATGAAATAGTTCCTTCAGTATCAGAGGTTAATTCTGAAATAGACAATAAGTTGAATTCCCTATTGATAATTTGATCAAAATCTTTCTGAGAAAAACATTGACTGCAACTTTCAAAATTAAAATTACAAGCAGGAATAACATTATCATCAGGAGATACATCAGGATGTTGTAACATATTACATAAAGCTCTTTCCGCTTCATCTGATAAAGCATGTTCCATTTCACAAGCCTGTTCATGGATATTTTCTTCTTTAACTTTTAAAACATCCAACAAGAATTTTTCTAAAATTCTATGTTTTCTTGTAATTTTTCTAGCTATTTTCATGCCTTCATGAGTCAAAGTAGCTCCTTTATATGGAGTATAATCAATATATCCTAATTTTTCTAATTTTTTAAGCATTTGAGTTACGCTTCCAGGTGCAATACCTAATTCATCAGATAATTTAGTGGTAGAAACCTGTTCCCCATTACTTCCATTGCAATAAAGAACTTCAAGGTATTCTTCAATATTTTCACTAATTTTACCGTTAGCCATAGTTTTCACCTACCTTAATAATTGATTTTATATTTATGGCTTAAAGTATAAAAAAGTTTTTGTATACCTAAAAATAAGTGTAAAATTAAAATTGCAAATAAAAAATAAAAAAGAAGTAGAAATTAGAAACCAAGTTCAGAATAATAATTATTAAATGAAAATTTATTAGTATTCCAATTTGCTACTTTTCCAAGAGAATTTCTTGAACTTGTTGCATCTGCAACTGTCCATTTCTTATCAACTAACACCTGAACCCATACGTGACCATAAGTACTTCCACTGGAAAATGTACATTTACCGTGAACATACCTGGCATGAATATCAGCAGTTCTAAACATGGCGACTAACAAGTGTGAATGATCGACACAATTTCCTTTTTTAGCATTTAAAGCACCTACAGCACCATATTTAGTATTGTAATAGAAACTATAATCCAAATTGTCTCTTACATAATTATAAATTGCAGTAGCTTTATCTTTAACAGATGTTAAACCTTTAGTCACTTTGTTAACAATATCTTTAATCTTAGAATTGTCTACCTGACAATTTTTAGTAGCTTTAAGATATTGTGACAACTCAGTACCATTTTTAAGTGCTTCATTTAAACCAGTTCCAGTTGCACCAGTTCCAGAATTTGATCCGGATCCTGATGAATAACTAATAGTTACTGTATTTGGTAAACGATTTTCATTACCATAAAATGCCAGGATACGTGAAAATGCATCGACATATTCAGAGTAGATAATTTTACCAAGACTGGATGAAACATAATTAGGAGCTACTTTATTTTTATTTATATAATTAGTCACATTTAATGCAACTTTAAGATACTCTGATTTTGATAAATATTTTGAATTAATATTATCTCCAGAAGGATTTGTTGGATTACCTATACCAGTGATTATAGTAATTGCCTTTGTATTAGATTTTCC
The DNA here is from genome assembly GCF_003814835.1 of Methanobrevibacter gottschalkii DSM 11977. NCBI lineage: Archaea > Methanobacteriati > Methanobacteriota > Methanobacteria > Methanobacteriales > Methanobacteriaceae > Methanobrevibacter > Methanobrevibacter gottschalkii. Next base: position 132,894 of record NZ_RKRG01000003.1, on the reverse strand, counting down.
GATTTGATTAATAGCTTTACTCATCAAGTAAACAAATTCAGATAATTTGAATGTAATTTTACCTGCAGTAACAGTGGAAGGCAACTTCTTATAATCATTATAATATTTTTTCAAATTAGTCGCACCAGTAACGATATCCTTGATGGATATTGTTTTGGCAGTTATGACTTCGGATTTTGTACCATTGTCCACTTTTACAGAAGTTGGCAATTTATTATTATCTTTATAGTCTGTTAAAATATCAGCAAACATTTCAACTAAAGAATCATAATCAATAGTGCCTAATGAAGATGATGAAGCGAAATTCGGAGCTCTACCATTTTCCATAATGAAACTATTAATACTGATTGCCATATTCACATATTCGCTGGATGCGATATTACCTGATTTAAATGAACCAGATGGATTTGTTGGAACTCCAACAGATATAGGCAATATTTGTGATGAAGTTTTACCACCATTAATCTTCTTAACAGCTTCGGTCATCATGTATAAAAACTGAGCAGTTGAATAACTTGACCCACCAACGCTAACTGTTGCAGGGATTGTATTCTTTGAATTAATAACATTTTTCAAATTATTTGCTGCTGCAATTATATCTGCAATAGTTACGGATCCAGTAGTACTTGGGGATGTGGATTTGTCAGATAATGAACTGAAATCTACAAAGTTAGTTACACCCCATCTAAATATAATTACACCTGGAGCTTTACCATCTAATGCAGCCTGTGCATCAGTTTTGATTGTGGAAGCAGACAATTTAGTAACATTACTATCAGATTTATATCCCTGTAAGCCTGCCCATACTTGAGCACCATTAGAATTATCTACAAACCATTTTGTAGTTGTAGTAATCCAAGCTGAAGTTTTACCATAATTTCCTTTATAAATCATTGGAATAACTACATCTAAGTATTTACTAATTACCGAGTAATCCTGACCATAGTATTTTAAAATACTGGTAGTTTCAGGCATCAATGCAGCTGAAACGATAATATTAGAATCAATATTATGAATAGCTTCAGTAGCATCCTCAACGAATTGACTTATTGCTGCAGCACCACCAGGAGTTTTATGAGCAGCACTTTCACCATTACCTGAATATCTTAAATAATCAAAGTGTATACCTGCCACACCTTTGATTTTTGCATATCCTTGAGCTTCAGTTATTTTTTTCTCAAAAAATGCCTCATATGGTTTTCCATTTTTAACAGGATTGACCCATTTTCCACCTTCATAGAATATTTGCATCCAAATATGAACTCTCATTCCTAACTTATTAGCGCTAGCAATCCATGATTCAACTTTAGATTGACCATGAAGCTCAATTGCTTTAAAGTTTAAGAATAAATCGCTAGTTCCTTTGGAAGCTAATGATTTAAGGTCAACATTGCTCATGTCTTCACCATAAACCCAATACCCATATCCTGTATTTTCTTTTTTCTCAACACTGACTTTTACATTTCCATTGCTTGGAGCATAAGAATTATCTCCAGGATATTTTAGTGAAATTGAGTAATTTCCAGGAGCTAAATTTACATTAAATGTAGCATATCCATTTGATGAAGTTGTTGCTGAATAAGTCTTACCATTTACAGTTAATTTAACAACTTTACTTGCTAAAGCTTTACCATTAGAATCCTGCAATAAAACTTTATAAGACTGAGCACCCTGATAGAAAGATGTTCCACTTTTCCAAGTAACTTTAGTGGAAGTTCTTTCCTTAACTATAATTGAAGAAGATCCGGTTTTAGCATTTACTTTAGAATCACCATTGAATTTATAGGTTACTGTATATTTGCCATTTTGTAAATCAATAGGTATTGAAACGATTCCATTACTATCAGTAGTTTTATCATATGACTTTCCATTTACAGTTAAAGTAATAGTTTTTTTTACTAAAGGAACACTACCTGAAGTTAAAGCAACCTTGAAAGGAGTATTAGCACCTTTACCAAAAGTTGTTGTGCTTTTCACAGTGAAAGTAGCAGTTTTACTTGGAAGAATATATAATTTATTAGATGCACTAGATGCAGTATAAAATGTATTTCCAGAAAACTTGTATTTTACTGTATAAGTACCTGCTTTTAAATAAGGTAATTTAAGTGAAGCTACACCTTTACTGTTGGTTTTAGCAGAATAAGTTTTACCATTTACGGTGAACTTGATTATTTTACCTGAACCTGGTGCATATCCTAAACCGTTAAGTAAAGTAACTTTAATATTTTTACTATCGCTTTTAAGGAAAGTATAGGCATTGGTATTAAGCTTTGAACTAGTCTTAGAAACAACTTTAACAGTATTAGTTTTAGTTAGACCATCCTTATTATAAGAGACCATTTTATAAGTACCTTTTTTAAGGTTAGTCATTGATAGACTAGCAACACCCTTGCTATTAGTTTTCTTAGAGTATGTTTTTCCATTAATCTTAAACTTGATATATGCATTAGCTAAAGCTTTACCATTACTTTTCAAAAAGGTTGCATAAAACTTCTTTCCGTCAGTATAAACTTTAGTAACGTCATTTGCATTAATGGTTGACAATACTTTAATAGTATTGGTTAATTTATAACCTGTAATGAGATTTTCTGAAACTATTTTGTAAGTTCCGGGTTTAAGATTAATCGCTAAAGAAGCAACACCTACACTATTAGTTTTTTTAGTATAAGTAACACCATTAACAGTAATTTTAACATCTGACCCGTTTAATGGATTACCATGCATATCTAAAAATTTAGCAGTATAACCTGTGCTTCCTTTATAATACTTAGTAATATCTTTTGAAGCAATAGTTTCAGATGCATTAATAGTTGGAGAAGCGGTATTATTCACTTCTAAAACATCATTTCCCCTATTACTTAAAGAGTTAGTATCCGAGTTAGTTGATAAAGTATTTGATTTTACAGATTCAGAATTCTTAGATGATACATTGCCAACATCTGATTCGCTTGATAGAGAAAGTACTGATGAATCATCAGAATTTTCAATAGGAACTGAGACATTTGATGCGCCATCCGCTACACTTGTTGTGTAAGAATCTGTAACATTTACATCACTAGCTGAAATTGCACTAACAGATAATATCACTGCAAGTACAAAAAGAAAAGTGAGTAATAATTGTTTGTTCAAAATATTTTACCTCCATAACAATTTTTAAAGTCATCCATGAGACTATTGTCTCACTTCAACAATATGTATATGCAAATATCTTATATAAACCTTTTTATTTCCTAAATCAACTTAAATGAGTTTAATTTTTAAAAATAAGATTAAAATATTATGAAAATTGAATATTAAGTAAAAATATACTTGAATTAAGTTATAAAACGATTAAAAGATATGAAAGAATATTTCAAGATAATAAACAATATCAATTTATAAACATCAATCTTAATGCTTATTGTATAAAATAACATATAATTAGAACTTATATAATATAAAATCATTGATTTAATTAAAGTTAAAATAAAAAACAATAAATTTAATAGAGAATATTAAAAAATAAGGCCATATAAATAAAAAAAGATCAGAATGTCAAAAAAACAAAATAAAGCCCGAAATTAACTACAAATTATGTATAAAACATGCATAAAATTATTTGAAATTTATTGTAAAAAAAGAAAAATAAAAAAATGTAAAATTAATTTTACATCATTGGGGGCATTCCTCCACCCATGCCAGGCATAGGAGGCATACCGCTAGCATCATTGCCAGACTCGTCAGGTCCAGTAGAGTTAAGTGCGTTTCTTGCTGCAATCATATCATCAATACGTAAAATCATTTCACTAGCAGCGCCAGCTGACTGTAAAGCCTGGATCTTCACTCTTAACGGTTCAATAACACCAGCTTCTTTCATGTCTACAACTTCACCAGTGAATACATTAATACCAATTAAATTAGACTCCTCGTGAGCAGCTTTTAAATCAGCAATCAAGTTAATAGTATCCAAACCTGCATTTTCAACTAAGGTTCTAGGAATAACTTCTAATGCTTCAGCATATTTTAAAATAGCTAATTGTTCTCTTCCATTTACTGTTTCACCATAATCCCTTAATTGTTTTACCAAATCAATTTCACATGCTCCTCCACCAATGAGGACTTTACCTTCTTCGATAGTAGCGGCAACTACACCTAACGCATCATCAATAGCTCTTGAAATCTGTTCGGTTACATAACGGGTACTGCCTCTAAGAACAATAGAAGACGCTTTTGGGTTTTCGCATTCTTCAATGAATGTCAATTCATGATCAAATAATTTATCGAGATATACGTGACCTGCAGAACCTAATTTATCTTCAGACAAATCTTCAATATCAGTTACTAATTTAGCGCCAGTAGCTTTTGCAATTCTTTCCATATCTGATTTTTTAACTCTTTTGAAAGTCATGATTCCTGCTTTTTTCAAGTAATGTTCCGCCATATCATCAATACCTTTCTGACAGAATAATACATTAGCTCCAGAATCAACAACTTTATCCACTAAATCCCTAATCATCTGTTCTTCATTTTTTAAGAACATTTCAAATTGATCAGGACTAGTAATATCAATTTTTGCATCAGTGTTAATATCTTTTAATTCAATAGGATATTTCATGATAGCAATTTTTGCATTTTTAATATCTTTAGGCATAGCTTTAGAAAGGGGTGCTTTATCAATTACAATACCTTCAGCCAAGAAAGAATCTTCAACTGAATCTCCGGAGACTCTTTGAATATTAATATTCTCAATATCAGATTTTCCATCTTCTTCAATTCTTAAAGCAGCTTCAACAACAAGATCAGCTAAATGTTCTTTAGCATAATCAGATCCTTTACCACTCATTGCAGTAACTGCCACTTTTTTAAGAGTTTCTTTATCATCAGCATCAATAGCAATACCTTGTAAAAGTTCCACGGCTTTTTCTGTTGCATTTCTAAATCCTTTTACAACAACAGAAGTTGCAATTCCATCATCTAATAATTCTTCAGCTTTAGATAATAATTCACCAGCAATTACAACAACAGATGTAGTACCATCACCAACAATTTCTTCTTGTTTTTTAGCTGTTTCCACAAGCATTCTAGCTGCAGGTTGTGCAATATCCATTTCACTCATAATAGTTGCACCATCATTAGTTACAGTTACATCACCTAATGAATTAACTAACATTTTATCCATACCTTTAGGACCTAAAGTAGTTCTTACAATACCTGCTAAAACTTTAGCGGCAGTGATATTCATTCTTAGAGCATCTCTTTTGGAATATCTTTCAGTCCCTTCAGGAAGGATGAAAATTGGTTGATTTGCCATTTTTTAATCACCTTTAAAATTTTCTAATAAAACAATATAAAACTAAGTTTTTATACATATTTAATATGGATTAGAAGTTATATAAAAATATTACTTATTAAACTAACTTTAGGTGTTTTAATGTACGAAAAAATAATAAACAATATTAAATTAAATTTAGGTGAAAATAAAGATTTAAATCGGAAATATCTGGCATCACAAATAGAAAACTATAAAGATCATCCATATAACCTGGAAATTACAAAAGAGATTTCACGCATGATGTGGGATTGTTTAAGTGATGAGGAAAAAAGAGAATTTATAGAAATTTCAGAAAATGAAACTCCGGTAATTGATATTTTAGAAGAGATTTACCCAATGATTGAAATGGGAAAGTATGATAATGCACTAGACAAGCTTAATGGATTTATGAAAACTTTCCAACCAATGTTTGAAGATGATGCAGTAAATGAATACCACTTCTTCACCAATCAATTGGAAGAAGAAATATTCAATAAATATATTGGTGCTAAAAAAGAAATGAGATACATACCAAATAACCATCCTCTACTTGATTTGTATTATGTATATGGATTCCTCCTTTTAGAAAAACATGAACTAAAAGAAGCAGAATTTTATCTAAAAAAGGCACTGAAAATTAACCCAGTTTCTTCAAGGATACTGTTAGAGTTATCTGATATTTATAAGACTAAAGCACCTAATTTTAATAAATTTTACATGTACACAATACAAGCACTTGAATATGCATATTACCCGCAGGATCTTGCAAGATGCTATAGGAACTTAGGTCAGTTTTATATGGAAGAAATGAATTTCGAGATGGCCGCCGCATTATATAATTATAGTATGAAATACGAATTAAATCCGATTGTATACAGCAAACTTCAGTATATAAAATCAAAAGGAACCAATATTGAATTGGAGTTAGAAGAATGTTTAAACACTTTAAAAGATAAAAAAATTCAGATTGATGTGAATCCATTTATTTTAAAAACATTAGAAGAGTTATCAGATAAATATGATGAAAAACAAGCATTACATCAAGCATTATATTTTTATGAATTACAATATGACCTGAATCATGAACAAGATATACTTGAAAAAATTAATAATATTAAAAGAGTAATGAATCATTAATATAATATATAATAATAATATATAGATAATATTAGGTGATTTTTAATGTGTTCCGGTGGAGGGCCAATGGCCGATATTGATATAAAAAAATTAAAAACAAAAAAATACTTTTGTAAAGACTGTGGAAATTCATTTAAAGGCCTTGGAAAAAAAGTAGTTTGTCCATCATGCCAAAGTGAAAATGTTGAACTTGTAGAGTAAACTTATTTACTCTACTTTTTATTTTTTAGTGATATCTATGAATATTGATTTTAAAAATAATGAAATACTATTTCTTGAAGGAGAAACTGGAATAGTGGGTATTGTTAAAGTAGCACATGATAATAAAATGTTATTTATTGCAACACATGATAACCAGGAAATAGTTCAATTTTTAGAATCTGATGATATTATTGCTGTGTCTAACTTTAAAAAAGATAAAAGAACAATTCGCTCACAGGCTTATCTCAGTCGTGAAGAATCTTCACCACTTATCATTTTAAACAAAGACCATCCTTCAACTAAACGTTTAGAAACTGTTATATCAATTGGTGATGAAGTTAACCTAAATTGTAATATTATCCCCGGAACCCATCCTGAACAAAATGTTTTATGTTCATGTGACAGTTTATCTGGACTTAAAATAATAAAAACCCCAACTGGGATCAAATTAAATAAAGAATTTGATAATTTTACAATCGAAAAATTTTAGGTTAAAATATGATTTTTGATTCATTCTATACATTCTTAGGACAGCTTGTAGTTTTTTTAGCAATCCTCATTATAATATTATTCATTGTCATATTAGTTTTAGGAGTTTTAATAGCTAGGAAAAATGAAATTAAATTTCCAAGATTTATTTTATTTGTTGTTGATTCCCTATACTTCCCGTTCAAATCAATAGCAAACTTTTTAAAACTTGATGAATACTTGATTGATGATATCTCAATTAAAGTAAGAGATGAATTGAACAAAGAAAAATTTAGATCAATACCCTCTGAAAAAACATTAATATTCCTACCCCACTGTTTAAGACATAAAAATTGTCCTGCAACACTCCAAAAAGAAGGATTAAACTGTACTGAATGCGGATTATGTTCAATTGGTGTCGTTAAGAAAAAAGCCGAACCAATGGGATATAAAATGTATATTGTTCCAGGATCCAGTTTTGTTAAAAAAATAGTTAAAGAAAACAAGTTCAAAGCCGTGCTTGGAGTGGCTTGTCATGAAGATTTGAACCAGATGATGATGTTATTATCTGATTTTTGCCCTCAAGGAGTTTTGCTTGAAAAAACAGGTTGTTTTGAAACAAAAGTAAATATTAAGAAAATATTCGAAAAATTAGACTCAAAATACTAATCATCAAAATATCTCATAAACTCCAATGATTCCGAAGTCTCTTCAAATTCTTTTATAAAATCATTTAAATCCTTTATAAATTCCTTTTTTCTCACATTAACATCTTTAGTCTGAGAATAATCTTTTTTTAATGATATTGTCATTACAATATCCTCAGTTTCAAGAGTGATTTCCGGATATAATTCATCAAGAAAATCATCCATATTATCCTCTTCCAAGTTCCTGATGAGCTCTTGCAAGGTGTCCTGCAGCTAATGCTCCAACAAGAGATAATTCACCTGCAAGTACAGTACATGCAACAATCTCTGCAAATTCACGTGCTTTATCAGAACCTGCAACACCAAGAATCTCCAATCCCTCATGAGCAACTTCAAGACTTGTTCCTCCACCAACAGTAGCTACTGGCAAATCCGGCAGATTAACAGAAAAATATAAATCTCCATCCCTATCTTCTGCTGTTGTAATACCTAATGAACCTTCAGCAACATGAGCAGGATCCTGACCAGTTGCCAAAAATATTGCTGCAACCATGTTTGCATAATGTGCATTAAATCCCATACTTCCAGCTGCTGCCGAACCAATTAAATTTTTAGCCATGTTCACTTCAACAATTGCTTCAGCAGTTGTTTTAAGCTTTTTTAACACTATATCTTTTGGCACCAATATATCTGCTATAACACTTTTTCCTCTTCCTTCAACAATGTTTATCGCAGCAGGTTTCTTATCAACACAAACATTACCACTTAATGCCACATGAACTGCACTAGTATCTTGTGCCAGTTTATCTAAAATTTTTTCAGAAGCTATTGTTACCATATTCATTCCCATACTGTCCCCAGTTGAAAAAACAAATCTTGGATAAACATAACTTCCAACTATTAAAATAGGATCAATTTTGATTAATTTACCATGAGAAGTTGTGCTTTCCGCAATAGATTTTAATTCATCAAAATTATCAATAAACCATTGTTTAATTTTTAATGCATCACCCACACCTTCACACTTAATTACTGGTGCACGAGTCATAATATCTGAGGTTATTCTTACATTTGCACCACCAGACGCAGTAATAGTTGATGCACCCCTATTAATAGAAGCTACAAGTGCTCCTTCAGATGTAGCGAGGGGTACAAATACTTCACGACTGCAGCATTCACCATTGATTTTTAATGGTCCTGCTATACCCATTGGAAGTTGTAATACTCCAATGGAATTTTCAATATTACGAGCAGATGCTCTTTCCATATCAAGAGTATAATTTGAGATATTATCTAATTTAATAGAATATTTTTGTTCTAAAAATTCTCTTCTAATATCTGTTGCCTCTTTTGCTGAAACTTCCCTATCCACCTGATAAAGTTTCATTTCACCATTTAATAATTTATCAATAATTTCCTGATTTGACATCACATAACCTTTTTAAGTAAATTTACAATTTCAGACGGTTTTGCTGCTACTTCAACACCAGCTTCATTTAAAGCTCTGGTCTTGCTTTCAACAGTACCAGAATTCCCTTGGATAATAGCTCCAGCATGCCCCATTCTTTTACCTGGAGGTGCAGTTCTTCCTGCTATGTAAGATACAACAGGTTTGGTCATTTCTTCAGCAATGAATTTTCCAGCTCTTTCTTCTGCTGTTCCTCCAATCTCACCAATTAAAACAACAGCATCAGTATCCTTATCTTCATCAAATCTTTTTAAAATATCCACATAATTATCCCCAGTTACCGGATCCCCACCAATACCTACTGCTGTACTCTGACCGATTCCAGCATTAGTAAGTTCATTAGCAATTTCATATGTTAATGTACCACTTCTTGAAATTAAGCCGACATTACCTTTTTTAAAGATATGAGTAGGCATGATTCCTAATTTGCCAATTCCCGGAGATATAATTCCCGGAGTATTTGGACCAATAATGGTTGTTCCCATTTGTTTTGCATATGCCATAATCTGCATACTGTCATGAACTGGAATGTGTTCTGAAATAATAACAACTAAATCCAAGTGTCTTATTGCTTCAAATGCAGCATCTTTTGCAAATTTTGCAGGAACAAAAATAATTGAAGCATTAATGTCAGTTTCTTCTTTTGCTTCTTCTATTGAGTTAAAAATTGGAATCTGGTCCAAAAACATTCGTCCGCCCTTACCAGGAGTAATTCCTGCAACAATATTAGTATTATAATTTAACATTTGTTCTGTATGGAATGAACCTTGTTTGCCAGTTATTCCTTGAACTAAACATTTTGTATCTTTATTTAATAAAATCATGATTAATAGCTCCTATCTTAATATCCTAGTTTTATTTTCAAATGGAACAGCCAAATCAATTATATTCCCATTCATAAATGCAGTAGCTGAAAATATTACACTACCTGGTAATACATTACAAGTTGTTCCTCTTTTAACTAAATACACATTTTTATTTCCGAGTGCAGCCCCAATCATTGCACTAGCTATTACACCAACAGATTCTATATTTTCAACGGTAGCTACAACAACAGGATCATCGGTTTCTGGTGAAACATAACCGACACCAGGTATTTTTCTTATTTTAGATTCGATGTAATCCGAAACATCAGTTAAATTTTTCATGCCTTTTGCAGCATCGATGGTTGAATTAGCAACATCTGCAACAAATGGTTCCCCCCCATATGTATCAAAACCTAAAACAATAGCATCAGGATATCTATCTTTTCTAACAGTTGATTCGGCATATGAAATTCCTTCACCAGCACCTTCAGGAGTTTGTGAAATTCCAGATAAATCCCCTAAGTTCTCTGCACTTTCTTTTAAAACATTAACAATACCTTCATTTACAATTTCAAGCAAATCATCTTCAACAAATGCGCTTACAACAACATCATCACCTGTGACATTAGTTAAAGCAACATCTCTTGCACCTAATTTTTTAACTTTATAAAGGCTTTTTTCAATATTTTCTACTAGCATAGTACTGCAAGATACATCGTTTTTTGATATATCTGCACCTATTGCAGTAATTTTCAAATTAACACCTTGAATAATTGATTTTTGAAATAAATAAAATATTAAATTTTATTGATATATTATTTGTTATTTAATTTATTTAAGTATTATTTATCAATTTGAGCTAATTTAAAAAAAAATTGTCTGATTTAAATTTTATATAACCAGCACATCATGAATTAGATTTAAAAATTCCATGTTTAAAAAAAATAGCTTAATGATGCATTTAATGCCCATTATAGAATATAATATTTAAATAAAAATATAAAAAACTAATTAATATTTTAAACAAATGCTCATAATGAAATTAAAACAAGCTGAATATCAGAAAAATATCCTGCAAGTTTTTAAAAAAGCAATAATCTACAATAAACTTTAATTAATAGAAATAAGTTATAAATAATTAATGTATTCTCAGACAAAAATCGCAATTCCAATTTTTCAAAATGATTATAAAAATGTAATTGAAGTAGCTAATGACTGTATCAAAAAGGGAGCAGATGTTTTAGAATTCAGAATTGATGCTCTTGAAAATCCAAATATTCGTGAAATAAAACAAACAATTGAAGAAATTAATTTTCCAATTATTGCTACTAACAGAATAATTACAGAAGGTGGATTTTTTAAAGGAACAGAGGAAGAAAGATTTAACATATTATATGAATGTTGTGATTTAGTTGATTATGTGGACATTGAACTTCAAAGTAACGACGAATACATTAATAAAATTCATGACACTGGAGTTACAACCATAATTTCTTATCATGATTTTGAAAAAACACCCAAATTAAGTGAAATAACATATATTGTTGAAAAAGAACAGGAATTGGGAGATATTGCCAAAGTTGCATTTATGCCACAAAACCTTGATGACACTTTAACAATCTTAGCCGTTCTTTCCCATTGTAAAGATACAATTGCCATTTCTATGGGTGAATTGGGAAGCTATACTCGCATTATGGCTTCAAAATTTGATTCACCAATTACATTTGCAGCCGGGAGTGATGTTACAGCCCCAGGACAAATTGACATCGAAACTATGAAAGCATTACTCAATATGAATTTAAATATAATGGATGAATGATTCAAATGGCTAAAAAAAATATTTTAGCTTTAATAATACTTATTCTGATTATCATTATTTTTGGAATGAATCTGTTTAATAATACTGTAAACATCTATCTTGATGGGGAAAATGTAAGTGTTGAAACACAAACTTTTGAAGATATCGATTCTAACAGTTTAAACAAAGATATCTGTAGTTATACATTAAATGTTATGAATAATACAACATCCGATGTGGAAACTTTAAAAAATGGAGTAGAAAAGCTTTGTTATCAACATGGTCTTGAAGATGCTGAAATAAACATTGATTCAAGTTTAGGACATGATCAGATCCCAATTATTGTCCATGTTGACGGAACATCAATGCTTCCAACATTACAAAACGGACAAACAGTTTTAGTAAATAAAACTCATGATTTTGAAGTTGGTGATATTGTTGTTGCAGAATCTAAGGAATATGGTGGAATTATTAAAAGGGTTGACAAAATTGATGAAAATAAAGTTCATTTAATAAGTGACAACAAAAATATTTCATATGAGTATATTGATGGAGCACTATATCAAATCAAAGGTATAACAACATGGGTAGATATTTCTGATGTCAACGGTGTGGTTATTGATTATTAATTTTTAAGTGTCAGCCAAAATTCCAAAATCGATTTTTAATAAAATCGAACAATGATTCGATTGAAAAATAAATAAACATTTGCATGAATGAATTTAATTTTGAAAGCAGCATTCATAAAAAAAGGAAAATAATTTAAAAAAATTATTTCCCAGAAAGTGGATAAAATATTTTTAGTTAAATTCAATTGAACTACACAGCTTCATCCCCATGTTCATTTGTTCTAATTCTAATTACATTATCAACAGATTGTATGAAAATTTTTCCATCCCCAATGTTTCCTGTATAAGCTCCTTCAATAATCTTATCAACAATTAAATCTAATCTGTCATCATTGACAACAATTTCAATACGTGTTTTTGGAATTAGGTCAATGCAAAAATTTGAACCTCTGTAGGATTCCCTTATGCCTTTTTGACTTCCTCTTCCTTTTACCTCTGAAACTGTCATTCCCTCACAGCCGACTTCGATTAATTCTCTTTTAACATCTTCAAATTTTTCAGGTCTTATAATTGCAACGATACGTTTCATTTAAACCACCTTATGAATTGAAATTATATGCAGATTCTTTATGAAGATTATTGTCTAATCCACCAATTTCATCACTTTCTTCAACTCTAATTCCATCCATAGCTTTATCTAACACTTTAGCAAGAATAAAACTTATTGTAAATGCATAAACAATTGTAGCTACAACACTCATCACTTGAATCACAACCTGATTTGCGTTTCCAGCAATCAATCCTGCTGCTTCATTTACTGCAGGCACTGCAAATATACCAGTTGCAACTGCACCCCACACACCAGACATACCATGTATTCCCCATACATCTAATGCATCGTCATAACCAAGTTTTGGTTTTAAGTAATATACTGCAAAGTAAGATACTAATGGAGCTACAGCACCAATAATTAATGCTCCATATACATCAACAAATCCTGCTGCCGGAGTGATACCTACAAGTCCCGCAACCGCACCAGAGATTGCACCTAAAACTGTTGGTTTTCCAACAAGATATGTATCAATAATTGTCCAAACAATAAGACCAGTTGCTGCTGCAACATTAGATACTATTATTGCATTTGCTGCAAGTCCATTTGCTGCTAAGCCTGATCCTCCATTGAATCCCATCCATCCAAACCAGAGTAGTGCTGCACCTAAAACAGCATATCCTAAGTTATGTGGAATTAATGATGTGTTTTTTCTTCTTCCTAATACTAATGCAACAGCCAATGCTGAAATACCTGAGTTAATGTGAACTACCGCACCACCTGCAAAGTCAAGTGCACCCATCTGCATTAGCCATCCTCCTCCCCATACCCAATGAGCAATAGGGACATAAACAAGACATACCCACAATACAGTGAAAATAACCCAAGCTTTTGTTTTCATTCTTCCAACCAAAGCTCCAGACATAATTGCACAAGTTAATCCTGCAAATGCACATTGGAACATGACAAATAATAATGTTGGAATTGATCCACTTAAGTCATCAATTCCAATTCCTTGTAAGAAGAAATTAGTTGGTGAACCTATTAATCCATTAATATCTGATCCAAATGCAAATTGATAACCAAAAATAACCCATATTACACTAATTATTGAAAATGCAATAAAAGTTAAAAAAATTGTATTAAGAACATTTTTTCTTTTGCTTAATCCTCCATAAAAGAATGCTACTGCCGGAATACTCATCAAAAGTACAAGAAGTGTACAAACAAGAACCCAAGCAGTGTCACCCGCACTAAACATAACCATTATATCAAATCTCTTAAATTAAATTATAAATTTTATCCGATATTCATTTCAACTATATTATCGGAAGTAATATGTCGGAAGTATTATTCCTACATAAGACTATTGAACCACATCGTATATAAACCTTTGTATAACCTGGATATCAAATACAAAAAAATAAAATTGCTAACTCAAAGAGTGATTAGTAAAAATAATATAAATTCGCTCCAAATTAATGGAATTATAAGTTTAAAAATTAATATTTTAAGAAAATATTAAATATAAGCTTTTTAAAAAGATAATACTAGTATAAACAAAATACTAACTAAAATTAAAAAAAAGTGTTATTATGAAAGGCTCAGTTAAAGCGAAATTAATTGTATTTATGGTTATTGCACTACTTGCATTCGGTATTAGTTCTGCATTTGCTAGTCTAATAATAAGTGATTCGCCTGATTCATACAAATTGATTCCCATCAAAAATGATTCATTTGAACCGAACTACATTAATAAAGTCCCGACTATTCTTCCGAAAGTTGAAACAAATAACACTACAAATATTACTACAAATAAAACTAATTATAACATGACCAATTTGAATTATACAAATCAGTGGGTTGAAACATACGAAAATTAAGAGGACTGATAAAATGAGTGAAAAAAAGAAATTTATCAGAGATAGTGTCTATGGAGATATTAACCTAAACGATTTTGAAGTAAAAATTATGGATATGCCGCAATTCCAACGCCTAAGACGAATTAAACAGTTGGGATTGATTAGCTTAATTTATCCCGGTGCAACCCATACTAGATTTGAGCATTCAATTGGAACAATGAATTTAGGATCAAAACTTGCAGAAGAACTTGATTTGAAAAAAGATGAGATAGAATTAATCAGATCTTCATCATTATTACATGACATTGGCCACGGTCCGTTTTCACATGTATCCGAAGGAGTTCTATCGGTTCCTCATGAAGAATTAACAAAATTTGTTGTCACTAAGACATCCATGAGAGAATTACTTGAAGAAAAATTCGATGTTAATGAAATTGTAGATATTGTTAATGGAAAAGGATATCTTGGCCCGATCGTTTCTGGTGAACTGGATGTTGATAGAATGGATTATCTTTTAAGAGATTCACATAATACCGGTGTTGCATATGGCATTATAGACTATGAAAGGATTATATCCAATTTGAAATTAGAAAATGGATTAATATTAGATATTAAAGGAGTTCAAGCTGCTGAAGGAGCTCTTGTTTCAAGATACTTCATGTACCCTAGTGTTTACCAACACCACACAACTAGAATCGTCAATTCAATGTTTAGAAGAGCTTTAAAAAAGATTATTGATGAGAAAATAATCAATGAAAAGGATATTTACAAATATGACGATACCGACATGATTAGCATATTTAGACATTGCGACAATACATTTGCAAATGACATTATGAACAGATTAGACAATAGACGCATAATGAAAAGAGTGAAAACAATAAGGCTCAATAATTTCAAATTTCCTGAAAAAATGTATAAAATCAAAGCAAAAACATTAAGAAAAGCTGAAGAAGAAATTGCTGAAGATTATGGTCTTGATAAAGATTATGTTTTTATAAATATTGCTGAATACCCTCGTTTTGATGAAATGAAAACACAAGTTAATGTAGATGGAAAATTATATCCATTGACAAAAATATCAAATATTATTGGTGCATTAAGTAAAGCAAGATTTAATATACCTGACATAAGTGTTTATGTAGACAATAGCGAAAGATCCAAGTTTGATAAATTCAAATTAGAAAATTACTTAGAATTACCTGAGATTGACAGAGAAAAGTTCCATGGAATTCATTATGACCAGATTAAATTAATATAGGGAAAAATATGATAGTTGTCGGAATTACTGGAGCAAGTGGAGTAATATATGGAATAAAACTCCTTGAAGCTCTAAAAGAATTAAATATTGAAAGTGCATTAGTGATAAGTGATTTAGCTAAAGTTGTTATTGAATCAGAAACAGATTATACATTTGAGGACGTAATAAAATTATCAAACACATATTTTGATTTTCATGATTTAACTGCATCTATAAATAGCGGATCATTTAAAACAGATGGCCTAGTCATAGTACCATGCACAATGAAAACTTTATCATCAATAGCTAATGGATATGGGGCAAATACAATAACTAGAGTGGCAGATGTCAGTTTAAAAGAAAAAAGACCAACTATTATTGTCCCTCGTGAAACTCCACTTAGAAGCATTCACTTACAAAATATGCTAACATTATCACAAGAAGGAGCAACAATTTTACCAGCAATGCCCGGATTTTACTCAAATCCTAAAACGATTGATGATCAGATCAATTTTGTTGTTGGAAAAATTTTAGACTCGTTAAAAATTGAAAATAATTTATTTAAAAGGTGGGAATAAATGTTAGATGATAAGGATTTTATTAAATCCTGTGATGTGCCGGGACCTACAAAAGAAGCTATTAGGGCTATAATTTTATATAAATCAGAAGTAACATCTAAAGACAAAGTCGTCGATTGCGGATGCGGAACTGGAGGAATTACTTGTGAATTTTCCCAAAGAGCCGGTGAAGTAATATCAATTGATACAGACCCAGAAGCAATTGATGTGACTTCAAAAAACCTTAAAAAATTTGGTCTTGGAGATAATGTCACTTTAATTAATGATAATGGCTCAAAAGCATTAAAAAATATTAAAGATATTGATATTGCCATTGTGGGAGGCAGCGGCAGACAACTTGAAAATATCTTAGATATCATTAATGAAAACTTAAATTCAAAAGGTAGAATAATTATTACAGCTATTTTAGTTGATACAAAGGTTGAAGCAATTAATAAACTCAAAGATTTAGGATATAATCCAAAAATAATGGAAGTTAATGTTTCTAATGGAAGAGTTCTTGATCGTGGTGTTTTAATGATTAGTGAAAACCCAATAGCAATTATTACTGCTAAAAAAAGATAAAAATTATTAAAAATATGGGAGATTATAAAATGGATGAACATGAGAAATGGAAAATTAAATTTTCACTTTTAATGGTTGTTTTAATAATCATTATTTATGGATCAAATTACCTCGTACTAGGAGACGGAGAACATATTATTTCATATGTTTGGACACACTTAGGTTTTATTCCTGTAGATATTCTCGTTGTAGCATTCTTACTTGAAGGAATTATCGAAAGAAAAGAAAAAGAAGCAATGCTTGAAAAATTAGACATGCTCATGAGTACTTTCTTCTCTGAATTAGGTAATGATTTAATAACTCAATTAAGTACTGCTAACAGACATAAAGCAAGTACTGCCAGTTTAAAATCAATTAAAAATTGGGATGACGAAGATTATGAAGATAAACTTGAAGAACTTAAAAATTCCCCAATTGAATTCACAGCAAATATTGCACCAGAAAATAGAGAGAAGTTTTTAGAGGATTTAAGAGAATTGCTTGTTAACAAAAGAGAATTTATCCTTAATTTAATAAATAACCCAAATCTACTTGAAAAAGAAGAATTTACTAGTTTGATTAATGCTATTCTTCACTTAGATGAAGAATTAGAGCACAGAAAAGATTTAGCTTTAGTAAATGATATTGACTTTGGACATTTAAATGGAGATATGAACAGAGTATACAATATTCTAGTACATGAATGGGTTTATTATTTAAAATATCTTAACAAACATCACCCATACATGATTGCATTAATGATACGTACTAACCCATTTGACGAAGATGCAAGTGTATATGTTACAGAATAAATAATGGAGAGGTTTAATATGAGTAATACAATTAAAAATGATGAAAATATTAAATCTTGCATCATTTTATGTGGTGGGCAAAGTAGAAGAATGGGTCAAGACAAAGGTTCGATGATTATTCAAAATAAACCTATGATAAAACACATACTTTCTACTTTAAACAAGCATATCGATGAAGTAATAATTGTTTTAAATGACCAAGTAAGAGTTGATAAATATGCTAAATTTATCAATCCTGAAGAATACACCTATTCCATCACATTCCTAAAAGATAAAATTAAAAGTAAAGGACCACTGTCCGGAATTATGACTGGGCTTGGTGAAATAAAAAGTGATTACGCTTTAATTTTACCATGCGACAGCCCATATGTTTCAGAAGATTATATTCAAACTATTTTTTCACAGATAGATAGTGATTATCAAGCTATTGTTCCTTATCATGATGAAAATAATAAATTGAAAACATCAGAGCCTCTTCATTCAATCTATAAAAAAGATACCATTACCGAAATTGAAAAACTAGTTAATGAAGATGTATTACATATTAAAGGATTAATAGAAAAGATAACAACAAAGTTTATTTTAATTGATAATAAAAAAATAGAAAAAAAAGAATTTAGAAATCTTAATCGTCCAGAAGACATTTAAAGATTTTCAATTAATTCATTAACTTTTCCCATTGCAGTATTTACACAATAGAAAATTTCATCCTTAGTTAAAGGTTCTTCGCCACCTTTCTGCATTGAACAGATGTGACCATCTTTAGTAACACCAACATTCAAACGAGCACATGCAACTCTTTGTTCATCTAATGTTGGATCAATTACCATTTTATCAGCAATTTTAACAAAAGTGCATAATGCTAATTCATTATTAATTGGTAAATCAAAAGTTTCATCATCACTAATAACTACCTCATCATCAACAATATTTGCAACAGGCAATTTAGTAGATTTTAAAGCAGCCATGACTGCTAATTCACATGCATCAAAAAGATTTCCGCAGTTATCAATAATATGTAAATCTACAAACAACATCCATACATGCTTTCCTTCTTCAACACATAACTTATCCAAATCAATTAACTGACTTTCACGAATACCCCTATCAACCACACGTGCAAGTTCAATAGAATCTTCACTAGGAGGTCCCGGTTCAAAACAAGGATCAGCCATTGGTAACATTTCACAATTAGTCATTAAAACTCCCAAATCCGGAGTATCAGGGAATGGAGTTCCAAGCTGTGGTTTAATACCAACAATGACTTGAGTTCCACCAAGTTTTACACGAGCAGAACCTTCAGCTTTAGAGATAACATCAGTTTCAATAGTAATATCCCTATATTCAGTTAAATCCCTACCATCTTCCCTTTTATCATTTTTGATAAGGTCAGCAATACTTTGTCTTGTAATTTCTGGTACTATATCCATATTATCCCCTCACTGTTCTGTAGAATACTTTTTCATTAAAGCTTCTTTTTGAAGTTCACTAACTTTAAGACACCCTTCCATAGCTAAATCTATAGCCTTTTGGAATTCTTCTTCAGTTAAGTCACCATCACTTTGTAATAAAGTAATTTCCCCAGTTCTTGGCATTATAGCAATTGGGATATCCGCTTGACCTTCTTTATCCTCATATTCAGATAAATCAAGTACAACTTCATCATCAACTTTACCTGCAGCACAACCTACAACAATATCCTTCATAGGAATTCCTGCATCAACAAGTGCAACAGAAGCAGCTGTAATTCCAGCACAACGAGTTCCACCTTCAGCTTCTATTACTTCTATATAAACATCAATCATTGAACGAGGATAATTTTCCAACATTAAAGCTGGCCTTAATGCATCCGCTGTAATTTTAGAAATTTCAGATGATCTTCTATCTGGTCCTGGCCTTTTTCTGTCATCTACTGAGAATGGAGCCATATTATACCTGCATCTAATTACTCCAGTATTTGGTTTAAGCAATCTTCTAATATAAGATTCTCTAGGACCATAAACAGCTACTAAAATTTTATTTCCACCAAATTCCAAGTAAGCTGAACCATCTGCACGTTCAAGTACACCTGCTTCAATTTTAATAGGACGTAATTCATCATATTTCCTACCATCCTTTCTAATAAACTCTGACATCATATCAACCTCTTAATCTGCGAAGAATTATTTATTATTCAATATAAAAGAATTATTTGAGTTATCTCCATAAGATAATCCATTATCTTTTTTACTTTTATTTTTTCTTTTTAACTCCTCGATAACTTCAGCAATATTAGGCTTATCTCCTTTTTCTTTTATTTCTTTTGCTTCATGTTTTGCGCGTTCTTCTTGTTCTAATTCTTCTTTAAAATCTTGAAGTTTAGGTTTTTCCAAAACAAAATCTTGCTCTTCTTCAGCTTCTTCAGGAGGCAGTTCCCCATCAATAGCTAAATATAATTTGTTTTTAATCTTATTGGTCAAACCAGAAGTATGAGCTTCAGCTTCAATTAAATGAATTATATTTTTGGTAAGCTGTTCCATGTCCTTGTCACCTTTTACCCAGACAAGACCATTTTGACCAACGACAATTTTACAATTAGTTTTATCCTTAATCATGTTGATCATAGAACCTTTTTTACCAATCAATCTAGGAACTTTAGTTGGAGCAATATCTACGATGATTCCTCCTTTAAATTTACCCATTCCTCTTCCTTTCAAACCGAGTTTTGCCTTTTTGATTTCATCAACATCGACAACTCTTAAAAATAGAACATCCCCAATATCATAGACTTTATTGAGTTCTTTTTTTTCACGACCGAACACTTCAAAAGCAGGTAAAATTCCAGAATAAGGTGAATTAATGTCTACATTCCACATTGAGAATCTAACATCACTAATCTTACCTATTACAACATCTCCTTTTTTAGGAACATATTTACTTTTAAGAGGAATAACTCTAAGTTTTTTATTCCTCAAAGAAACAAGTCCCATTAAAGAAGAACAAACCTTACCATTCTCTTTAAAGGTACCTCTTCCAGAATAGTATTCATCGTCAGCTAATATCTGACCAGGAATAACTAAATCTTTATTTTCCACATATATCATAATAATCCCATAAACATAAATTATTTAATAGTTTTAGTTTCTGCATTTCCACCTGAAATTTCGGCCATTTTTGCAGAAAACTTATCTTGAAGACCACCCGGCATTTCAATAATACCAATCCATGAGCCATCTTGTTGCCATTCTTCATTAATAATTTCACCAAATCCATGAATAATGGAATAAGCACTTCCAGCAGATGCTCCAGGTAATCTAACAGCAACTTTAACTCTTTCAAATCTAATTGGAATAAGTGGTTTGATAGCTTTAAGAGCAGTTTGTACTTGCTGGTCAACAGAAGTGAAAGGATCAAATTTAACTCGGGCCTCATCACATGCATTTTCAATTCTCTGGACAGGATGAGGTAAACCATTTTGAGGATTAACTGCTTCCTTAGCAATTTTATTAATAACTAATTTTCTTTTGTCTTCTTGCATTTTCCTTTTTTGGTCAGCAGTTAATTGTACAGTCCCTTTTTCAAGTATAATTTTAGAAACTTCAATAGGATCAGTAGTTTCAAATATTTTATTCATAGCTTCATCAGAAGCTTTATCCCCTTTTTTGGAGTCTTTAAAAATTTCTTCAACAGCTAAAAGATCTTCAATGGCAACATCTGGGCCATCAGGATTTCTAAAATCAGCTGCTAAATCAGGGTCAACCAATATCTCAAAATGTTCACCACAGTATTCATATTTAGCGATAATAGCTTCATCAATATTTACCATTAAAGTATCCCCTAACTAATTATTAAGAAAAGTATTATTCTTCATCTTCTTGAGAATCAGCAGACTCTTCTTCCTCTTCTTCAACAAGTACTTCATCAATGTATTTCTGTACTTCATCTTGAGAAAGTTTTACATATTTTTCGCCATCGACTTTAATAACGGCTATTTCTACATTATTAGATACAGTATCATGATCAGTAGCTTCATTAATAGCAGTTAATGCTAATTCAATAGCTTCATCTAATGTTAAATCATCTTCGTATTTTTCTTCAAAGATTTCCATAGCTGCAGATCTGCCTGAACCAATAGCTGTAGCTTTGTATTCAATTAATGCTCCGCTTGGGTCAGTTTCGAATAATTTACATACACCATCATATACTCCACCAATGATTAAAGCAGAACCAAATGGTCTTACTCCACCATTTTGAGTGTATAATTGTAACATGTCACATAATTTTTTAGATAAGCTAGTTACGCGAATAGGTTCACTATAAGTTATTTTATTTATTTGTGCTTCAACTCTTGCTCTTTCAACTAAAGCTCTTGCATCAGCAACAAGACCTGAAGTAGCTGCTCCAATGTGATCATCAATTTTGAATATTTTTTCAATAGATGATGCTTCAACTAATTTAGAAGTAGTTCTTTTATCAACAGCTAAAACAATACCTTCAGAACTTTTTACACCTATAGATGTAGTTCCTCTTTTAACAGCTTCTCTTGCATATTCTACTTGGAAAAGTCTTCCATCTGGGCTAAATACAGTAATTGCTCTATCATATCCAGCATTTTGTAAAGGTTGCATTTTTATACCTCACATTTTAATAAATATTTTATAAATTTTAAGTTCAACTACATAAAAAAATAAAACCAAATCTCCATGAAAAGGTAAATTTTAATTTTAACTTCCCAGTTGTAGAAAATTAAAATATTTTTATTCTTTTTCCATAAATCCATTTGATATTTATATCAATAAATTATTTATATAGTTTTCTATTTTAAAATAACAAAAAGTAACTAAATGTATTTTCCAGATGATTTTATAGTACCCGACAATCCAATAGTAGTAATTGAAATCATATTATTACCATATCTATTGGTCAAAGCAAAAGAAGACCTTACTTCATCAACATAATCCCGTTGACATCTGATAATTGATCTATACCTATAATAATCATCACGTTTTTCAATTTCAAAGAATTTCATAACCCATAAATTAAAATTAGCAGTGTTAAGTTCCCCCTGAAAACGGATACATGCATCCCAGACAATTGCAACTAAATCATCTTTTGTAATTTGACAGGTAACCTTAACATCTACAGTAAGATACCTATTATTTTTCCTAAGTGTAGGTGGCAATACCTTAAGTTTCATCTGTAACCCTCATAACACCCTTCAAAATTAAATTTTCCCTATTCTTATTGTATTTTAAAATATTATCTGCTGTTTTAAAGGATTTATTAATTTCTGCATCTGTTAAACCGGTTTGTTTAAAAAAAGTAATAAAATCATGAGTAGTTCTAATATCAAATACAGATTCCGCTCTTGAAGACAGCACCAAAGGAAAGTCAAATTTTCTATACAATGTATAAATATCTTTAAAATTAGAAAGAATTTTTGATCTATAAGACAAATAGCTTTTCAATACATCCTTAAAACATAACTCGACTGCTACATTATTCTTTTCTGCTTCCTTTGCAAGTACATGATTTAAACCACAATCATATCTTCTAAGATATGGTCTTGATAAAACATCTATTTTTATATTTTCTAATGTGGCTCTATTGACCTTTAAATCACCGCCAACAACGGAGATACATGAGGACCTATTCCTAAATTTATTAACAGACTTCCGAATATCATTAATGTTTGACGATTTGATTTCTAAAGTATAATCAAAGTCAATGATATCTCCCAATGCCTTATTCAACTCATCTTTAAAATTTAATGCATTTAAAAAGTTGTTTGCATTATATGAAAAATTAATATGATTCCAACCATAAAAAGAAGCTTCTTTAGCTAATTTGATATTATTTTCTAATGTACTCCCTTTAATATTCAGATCAAAAAACATAATACTTATTTATAATTTTATCAATTAAATAATTTTTGAGGATGGGCCACAATGATTTCATGTTTAATAATAAGGATATTTAAATTTAGACAAAATTTTAATTTTATGGTTATGACACATCCCCTTTTAAAAAAAAGAGGTGTAAAATATTACTGATACCTGTAAAAATGAACTTCCCAACTTACAGTTTCATAATAATCAATAGTAAATGTCTCAGAAGAGCTGGAAGTATAGATAAATGAATCAGATTTAGTCTTAACAGCACTATGAGAACCCCAATCTACTCCACCAGACTCACCATTAGATCCGGAAACTGTTAAATAATTAGTAGCATAATTTTTAATAGGATATGCAGAAAATTCCACTTTTATTTTACCTTCAGGTACCGTAATTGTTTTAGAACCTGAACCTGAACCTGAATAACTTCCAATCGGCTCCCATGATTTAGAGTTAGTTGTCTGAGATGATGTCACCTGAGTTTTGACATCCCCACCATTATCGGAATCTTGAATATTTGCAGAGTTACTTTCCTGAGAAGAAACTGTATTATTTGGAATCTCACTATCATGACTATTAAAATTATTGTTCAATACAAAAAATCCAATAGTTCCAACAAGAATTATTATAATAGCAATTAATGCAATTATGATAAGTTTAGAGTTCCCTCCGGTAGGTTCGGGACTTTCATTTAGTGGTTTACCACAACTTGTACAAAATTTAGCACTTTTCTTATTCTCAATACCACAATACTTACATTTCATATAAATCAAGTACACACAAATTATTTGATATAATTTTTAAAGTTATACATTAATAAATTAATTGAAATATGAACAATAATTAAATTAGTGTATAATATGTTATAAAATTTTTTATAGTACGAAAATAAAATACTAAAATATGGGAAATGAAAAAGACGAACTTTTGAAATTAACTTCATATGTTCAAATTTCTAAATATAGAGAAAAAACACTCAAATCCATTGGTGATGATGTAAAAATACCCACTAACATCGCAAAAGATAGTGGAATTAGAACTAATCATATTTCAAAGGTTCTAAGTGAATTAAAAAGCAAAGAAATTGTTGAATGTATAAATGAAGAAGCTCGTAAAGGAAGATTATACAGATTAACAGATACTGGAAAGGACGTATTAGAAACTATTAAAGTAAAAGAGGAAAAAGAAAATAAGGATTAATTTAAATCAATCCCCTCTTTAATATTTTTTAACTCACATATAACATTTGGATTTGAAGCTTCCTTAAAAACATCATACAAAATTTTCAATAACATCCTATTTTTATCATTTAAATTAAAACACTCATCAGTTTCCATTAATATTGAATCATAACTCGGACTTTTTAAATCCATTTTATATTGTAATTTTATTTCCTGTCTTAAATCATTTCCAATATATTTTTCCAGATAAATGATTATTTCATTTGCAAATGAATTACCGAACATTTCCATGGTTTTTATAGAATCTTCATCAAAAGATGTGTTTTTTACCAATAGATTAAAAGAACCATAATTCTGATATCCATATGGAATGAATCTGCCTTCAACAGTATGTGCACAGTATTCATTCATGATTTTAAATTCAGGAATCATTAAAAAATACCATATGAAGCTTTGTAATGTTGTTGATGTTTTTACATTAAATATATCACACAATAAGGATTCAATAATACTGAATATTAAATAATGTGCTAATTCATGAATAATAGTTGCAATTTGAACAGATTCGTCTAATCTATCATCATAATAAATATAATTGCCTAAAAATATAAATCCTCTTTCATAGCCTCTTGATTTAGGTTTACATTGCGTGAAAATACTAGCTAAGTTTAGAATTTTATCTTTTATGGTATTGCCATGAATTTCTGTAAAATCTGCTCTTAAAAAAATATTTCTTAATAAATCATTATATTTTTCATCACTTATTTTAGCATTTAATAAACAATTTTCATTAAATTCACTAAATAATATATCGAAATCATTAATAGAAATTGGATTGATTTGCCCATTACAATTAGCACAGAAATTCGCATAATCCTCATTAATTGAACCACAATAAGGACAGACATGCTCAAAAATAAATTTATTGCCACAATGAGTACAGTAATTATTATCTTTAAAATTTAAAGTTCCGCAAACATCACATTTTTTCAAACAATCACTACCTAAATATACTTTTAAGACTCTTTACTGTATTGTTAATAGAATTCCTTATAATCATCCTATTTTTAATATTTTTGCCACAATTAGGGCAGAACTCTGTATTCCAGTCAAGAATTTCCCCACATGAACAAAGGATTTTTGAGTTAATTAATCTTTTAGGATTTAATGGCCTTTCACAATTTTGACAAAATTTAGCCGAAATAGGATTTTTATGTCCACAAACACAAACAATAAGAGAATTCTCTTTTTTTAAGTTTAATCCACATTCAATACAAAAAGAAGAGTTAATATCATTTAAAGTAGAACAAACACATAATAATGCCATGTCAGATAAATGACCATAATTTATCAACGGCAATCCGCAGTTTCTACAGAATTGAGAAGATTCTTCGTTTTCTTCACCGCAAAAGCAGAAAACAGAATTCTTAAATTCCAAATTAAAATTACTGTAATTATTACTTTTGTATATTTTAGTTTCATGTTCATGCAGCTGTTTTCCACACATTTCACAAAAGGAATTCTCTTTAGAGTTAACAGCACCGCATTCACATAAAACATTATCCAAATTAAATTTTGGTTTGGATCTGTTTTTTAAAAATCTAGCTAGTTTACTATGGAATCTTTTTGCACCACACATATAACAAAATTCATTGGTTACATCATTTAGGTATCCGCAATGACATATATCATATTTGAAATCATCCCGATTACTCATAATATATGGAGAAAAATCAATTGAAAAATTAAAAAATCCAATATCATGTACCGGTGGTGTAAAAACATAAGATTCGTCATTTTCTGTGTAAATTGTTTTACATCCGCATCCGGGACAATATGGATTATTTGGAAGAATCCTATGGCCGCATTTTTTACAATAATTCTCTAAAGTCATGTTATATCTTAGTTTTTAGATAAGGATTGGATTTCTCCAATAACTTTTGATAAAACTTCTTCCCCTAATCCCTCAATATATTTGATGGATCCGGCACATTCATGACCTCCTCCATCAATACCTGCTTGAGGCACTGAATCCATCATTTTAGATACAATTTCATTTACATTAAATCCATATTGTTCATTAACAGCATCAGTAGCTCTGAACACTCCAAAATCAGGACCATGCCCTAATGTTACAATAGGTTTATCTTCACCTAACTCCTGTTTTACATTATCATGGACAAAACCGCAAGTTTTACCTGGAGCAGGGAATGTAAACTTATGTGCATATTTTTCAACATCAATGAGATTAAAGTAAATTCCGTTTTCAAATTGAGTTCTTTTAATATTCGGAAGTGTTGCTTTAAGTTGAGTGTCAACTCTTTTTTGATATTCCTTATATAATGCATCAATCATCTTTTCATGTTTATCAATATTATCAACAGCAAGAATTGTATCCATTATTCCTCGGCCATTCATAAATCTTAAGAAAAATGCTTCAAAGTCAACACATTCTGCAATTTTAGCTAAATGTTCTCTTTCAAAACCTTTCTGATTAGCAATTTCCAAATATTGGTCAGCCTCGCTGCATTCAGCCTTATCTCCTAATGCTGCAACAGCCGGCAGATGTTTGATTACTTCTTTTACATCCGGATTAATTAAGTGTGCAACTTCTGTTGCAAGAGCTCCTGCAGTAAGCTGTGAATCTCCACCAACCAAATAAGGATTTACATGACAGTCAACATATTCATCAACTGCAACTGTAGCTCCATATATTTTTCCATCTTGAATATTTTTAGTAAGTAATTCACCGGGAGAATGATGGTCAATAACAACAACTTCGATATCATAAATTTTGGCTTGCATCAAAGCAACAATATCCTCTTCAGTTGATCCATTATCTAAAAGAACAATTAATGGCAATTTTTGACCATGCCTTTCTTGATCCTCCAGTGCAAAAGATAAATCTTTAACAACATCCTCAAGTTCATAAAATGGAGCTTTACTAGGAGATCTTTTGAAATAATAATATTGAGCATCATTGCTAGGATTTACTTTCTCTATTAATGGAATAATAGCTTTTTCCATTGCAACACCTGAACAAATACCATCTGCATCATTATGGTGTCTGAGTAAAATTGTCCTACCATCAAGTATTGCTCTTCTGATTTTTTGTGCAGCTTCCCTCATCTTAGGTTTAAGTCTGTTTAAAATATCACTTTCAACTAAGAAATCAACATGTTGTGGTTCAGCTTTCTTGTTTAATGCATCGTCAATTAATTTATGTAATTTTGCAGTATTTTCTTCGTTGAGTTTTACCATTGAAGATGACTCAATTTGTGTCTTTCCACCATGTTCATTAACTTCACCGACAACTTGCACTGCATCACCCAGTTCGATTTCCGGATATGATCTCTCACCTGCTTTATCAAACGCTGCAATTTCACTAGAACCAGTTTCATCACTAATTATGAATATAGTTGGACCGGAAGTTTGTTGGATCTGTTGAACCTCCCCATCAATTCTAACCATCCTACCTTTTTTCTCTTCGAGTTTACCTATTAAAGTCCTTGGGAATGTTTTAGTTAATTTTTTAATATTATAAGATTCAACATGAGCTGGAGCTAAGTCTATTTTTCTTTCTCTAGATTTAATTGCAGTAACATATACAATTACATCATCTCCAACATTATAACCAAAGTTGTCACCCCTCATAAGTCCCCAAACATTATTGTTTAGAGTAACAAAAGCACCATATTTTTCAACCCTTGTAATTCTTCCTTTGTATAATTTGTCTTTGTCAATATCACTCATTTTACATAATGAATCTAAGATGTAAACATCACGGGCCGCACTTCTACGAGCTTCAAATTTATCGTGCTTAGCTTTTTCCAATTTTCTTTTCTCCTCGCACTCAGCACATAAATCATGTTGATCTCCAATTGATTTCCCGCAATCTCTACATACATTAATCTGACCAGTTCCATGACAATGAGAACATTCTTCAAAAACTTCGATTTGACCTTTTCCATTGCATGCTTCACATGGAATATCTTCTTCTCCGCCTAAGTCAAATTTCGCTTTTGCATTACTGTTTACACCTTTAAAATGATTACCAATATTAAAAGCATCATCTTCATAGCCAGTTCCACCACAGGCTTTACATTCTTTATAGTCCACAACTACTGAACCAATTCCTTTACATTTTGGACACTTTGTTTTCAACTTTAAAAACTCCTTGGTCATATAACAAAATTTTGTTGTTTGAATAAATTTGAATTATTTTTTACTATTGAATTACGTTCATGCTGGTACTCTGTAGCCTCATACATTAGATCATTAGCTTTTGAAGCATAATTCGTACCTGTGTAATTTGAATTGATTTTAAAACAGTCAATAGCTTCTTTTAGATTATTGACAGCATTAATTTTTAATTCCAATTCTTTAATAACAGTGCCAATATATTCTTCTTGAACTTCATTTATATCAGAAGAAAAATTATTTCGTATACCATTTAATTTAATTAAACTATTATTATAGTTATTCTCTGCAGATACTGCTTTAGTCTTTGCTTCATCAAAACTTTTATCATTGACTAATTGAACAGCTTCATTATACTCTTTATCCCCGTTAACAATAGAATCACTAACACCAGGCATGGTTCTATTAATACTATCCATTGAAC
This sequence comes from Methanobrevibacter gottschalkii DSM 11977, assembly GCF_003814835.1. Taxonomy (NCBI): domain Archaea; kingdom Methanobacteriati; phylum Methanobacteriota; class Methanobacteria; order Methanobacteriales; family Methanobacteriaceae; genus Methanobrevibacter; species Methanobrevibacter gottschalkii. Next base: position 103,247 of record NZ_RKRG01000003.1, on the reverse strand, counting down.
TATCAATAAAGAAAATAGCTGCAGAAATAAATAATAAAACTAAAATAAAAATTATTAATTTACTATAACTAGACACAATATTTAGTATATAAAAAGATATTATTAAAATTTTTCATGAAAATATAAATCAAAAAAATCAAGCAATTTTAAAAAATAAAAAGAGAAGTTTAAAAATAATTTTTAAACTTATTCACTGGACCAAAGTCCGTGTAAATTACAGAATGCATATGCTACAGCATCAGCAGATTTGTCTGCACCAATAGTGAAAGTTGCTTCTGCAACATCCCCTGGTTTGAAGCATTTTGCATATAATTCAGAACCAATTTCAACAGCAACAAATTGGATATAATGATCATCATCCATAGGATGAGCAACTTCTCCAACTTTTACAGTTAATTTGTCTCCGTCAACTTCAACAACAGGTTTGTGTTTAGGAGCTTTGTCTCCTTCGGTTTGTACAGGAATTTCAAGTAAATCTGGACTGCAGACTTCTCCTTCACCTTTAACAAACATACCTAAAATACTTCCACATTTATCACATTTTACAAAATTTGCCATATATAAACATCTCCAATAAAAATATTCTGTTTATTATATTTATATCATAACATATATATTCTTATTGATTGTTTTCATAATAGTTTTCGATAGCAGCTTGAAGACCATCAGCAGCAAGGTTTGAACAGTGCATTTTAACTGGTGGAAGCCCATCCAATTCTTCTGCAACATCATTTCTTGAGATTTTTAATGCTTCCTCTAATGTTTTTCCAACAGCAATTTCAGTAATCATACTACTTGTTGCAATTGCTGCACCGCAACCAAATGTTTGGAATGAAATATCTTTAATAATGTTATCTTCAACTTTAATATAAATTGTCATTAAGTCTCCACATGTCGGGTTTCCAACAGTTCCAACCCCATTTGCATCTTCCATTTTCCTACTATTTCTTGGATTTGCGAAATGATCCATTACTTTTTCTGAATAATCCATATTAACACCTTTTACAATTATCATTTTTTCTACACATTACACCATCATAATCAATTTCCTGATTCCAGAGTGGTGACATTTCTCTTAATCTTGCAACTGATTCGGCAACAGTATTAACAAAATCATCTACATCAAATTCTTCACTTTCAGGAGCAAGGGATATTCTAAGTGATCCATGTACATCAACAGGATCCAATCCTAATGCTGTTAAAACTGGGGATGCTTCTAATGTATTAGAAGAACATGCAGATCCAGTTGAAGCCTGATAACCTTTTGCATCAAGCAGTAAAATTAAAGATTCACCTTCAATAGCTTTAAATCTGAAATTAAGTAGATTCGGCAATCTTTTTTCTGCATCACCATTTAAATAAGCTTCAGGAATAGTATTTAATATTTTATCAGAGATTTCATTTCTGATTGATGTTAACTTTTCATAGTGTTCATCAAGTTGATCTGCTGCTAATTCACATGCTTTTCCAAATCCAACAATTCCAGGGACATTTTCAGTACCGGAGCGAATTCCTTTTTCCTGACCTCCACCATGAATTAACGGTTCTAAACGAGTTCCTTTTTTGATATATAATGCTCCGACACCTTTTGGTCCATTGATTTTATGAGAAGATAAAGCAAGCAAATCCACATTTAATTTTTCAACATCAACTTCAATTTTACCGAAAGTTTGAACTGCATCGGTATGAAAATTAATTCCTTTTTCACGAGCAACCTTACCGATTTCTTCAATTGGCTGTATGGTGCCGAGTTCATTATTACCATGCATGACACTAATTAAAATAGTTTCATCAGTAATAGCTTCCTTCAAGTCGTCAATTTTAATAATGCCATTTTCATAAACCGGCAGATAAGTGACTTTAAAATCCAAAGACTCCAAGAATTGTAAAGTCCTTTTGACAGCAGGATGTTCGATTTCAGTTGTGATTATATGTTTACCTTTTTTTGCTAATTTAAAAACAATCCCTTTAATTGCCAAATTATCTGACTCTGATCCACCACTGGTGAAATAGATTTCCTCAGGCTTTGCATTAATGGCATTCGCCACTCTTTGACGAGCTTGATCTAACGCTTTTTTAGATTCACGACCAAGTTTATAAAGAGTTGAAGGATTTCCAAACTCTTCTCTGAAATATGGTTTCATTTCTTCAAAAACTTCTTTGCTAACTTGTGTAGTAGCTGAGTTGTCTAAATACATACTTTATCTCCCAATATATTTATAAATTAAATTTTATCTTATGATATCAGTCAATACAATCTAAAGCTTGACTTAAATCTTCAATTAAATCATCAGCATCTTCCAAACCAATAGAAAGCCTAATAAAATCAGGTGTTACACCTGTTGCTTCCTGTTCCTCAGGAGTTAATTGCTGGTGTGTTGTACTTGCAGGATGTATTGCAAGACTTTTTGCATCACCAATGTTTGCAAGTATGGAGAACAATTTTAAGTTTTCAATGACCTTTTTACCTGCTTCCTCTCCACCTTTAACACCAAATCCTAAGATACCTGCAAAATGATTTTTTAAGTATTTTTTATTATTTTCATAAGTTGCATGAGATTCCAATCCAGGATAATTTACCCAGTTAACTTTAGGATGTGATTCTAAAAATTTAGCTACTTTGAGTGCATTTTCAGAATGTCTTTTTACACGTACATCTAAACTTTCAAGTCCCTGTAAGAAAATGAAGCTATGTACCGGTGCTTGAGTTGCTCCCAGATCTCTTAAAAGTCTTGCCCTTGCTCTTACAGTAAATGCAATGTTTCCCAATTCTGGAACATCACCAAATGCATCCCAAAATACTAATCCATGATAACTTGGATCTGCTTTTGTGAAATTATCGAACTTGCCATTACCCCAGTTAAATTTACCGGAGTCAACAATATATCCTCCAACAGCAGTTCCATGACCGCCAACATATTTAGTTGCAGAAGCAGCAATTACATCAGCTCCGTGTAATAATGGCCTAACTAATCCAACACCCACCGTGTTATCCACAATCAATGGAATATCATGAGAATGTGCAATTTCTGCTAATGCTTCAAAGTCAGGTACATCTAATTTTGGATTACCAATAGATTCCACATAAATTGCTTTTGTTTTTTCATCAATTGCATCTTCGAAAGCTTGCAAATCCTGTGAATTTACAAATTTGACTTCACGTGCTAAATCTTTGAAAGTATAGTTAAATAATTGGTAAGTACCGCCGTAAAGGTTGTCGGCAGAAACAATGTTGTCTCCAGGACCAGTTACATTTAAAATTGCATATGAAATTGCTGCAAGACCACTTGATGTTGAAAGACCTGAATTACCACCTTCAATAGCAGCTATTCTTGCTTCAAATACATCGCTGGTAGGATTAGTAAGTCTGGAATAAATTTGACCAAACTCTTGAAGGGCGAATCTCCTAGCAGCTTCACTTGCATCTTTAAATACATATGAAGTTGTCTGATAAATAGGAACTGCTTGAGCCCCAGTTGCAGGATCTGGTTGTTGACCTGCACGTACACCTAATGTTGCTAAACCATAATCTTTATTATTCATTAATCATCACCTTTATAATCTAATTTTCATAAATATGTCACGTGTTATATTTATTATATAACAATAGTTATTTTTAGTATATAAAAGTTTTGGTTTACCTAAATTAAAGGATTCCAAAATAATTATAACCATTGTTATATACATATAACATGTGTTATTAGAATATATAAATGTTTTTATTAACCTAAAAAATAGAAGTGAAAATAATATACAATTAATAATCTGTTAAAATAACACAAATCATTAAAAATAATCCATTAAGAACTTTTCACAATCAATTTCATAAAGTCTACTACAATAATCCAAAAACAAATCTTTAGGCAAATGTATACCATTATTTACCATAGCAATCCATAATGAATTTGCAGTATCTTCTGAAATAATCTCTTTTTCAAAAGATTTGGATAAAATCAGGACACCTAATAATAATTTCCATATCCGAACTTTCAACATTATTTCTCTAATCTAAACAAATCCTTTTTTAAATTTCCAAAATTTGTTTTAACGATAATATGTCTTCAAATGATTTCATTATAAACTTGATCAGTGAAAATTAGATAAATATTGAATTAAAAAAATGCAAGCGAAGAATTAAAACTGTAGAAATAATGATTAATAATTACATGAATTAAAAAACCAACAAATTAAAATTATAAAATAACCATTTATACTATCAAATAGGAGTTATTAAAATAAATACAAGCATTATAGTAAATTAAAGAAAGATATATGCAGTACAGGTATATCAGTCAGATATTGGAAAAATCATGATAAAAAAGAAAAGAGAAAAATTAATTCTCTTAATCATTTATTTCATAACCTAATTTTTGCAGCTCATCTCTAATTTTATCAGATAAATCATACTGTTTGCTTGCCCTTAACTCTGATCTGACTTCAGAAATTACATTAAGCAAATCATCCAATCCAGCATTTACTTCTTCAGCTTCAAAGCTAACACCAAAAATATGGGATGCATCATCTAAAAATGATTTAATAGCTCTCTTATCTTCACTAGAAAATTCAGATAATTCTTTTTTAGTATCATTTATTAATCCAAAAATAGCTGCAATAGCTTTTGGAGTGTTAAAGTCATCATCCATACTATTAAAAAATTCTTCCATGTGAGGAGCTAAAACATCACATTCATATTTATTTTCATCAACTTCAACATCTAAAAGTTCATAGTATTTTCTAATTCTATCTAAGCTTTTTTCAGATTGGTGAAGTGACTCTTTTGAAAAATCAATGGGACTCCTATAATGAGTTGAAAGTACGAAGAATCTGAAAGTATCTGGTTCATAATCTTCAAGTAATTCACGTATGGTAATGAAGTTATTTAATGATTTTGACATTTTTTCGCCATTAACATTTAAAAATCCGGTGTGTAACCAGAATTTTACCATTGGAGCTTTTCCGCTTACTGCTTCCATTTGAGTAATTTCAGCTTCGTGATGTGGGAAAATCAAATCTAATCCTCCACCATGCGCATCATATTGAGAGCCAAAGTAATATTCAGTGATTGCAGTATCTTCAATATGCCATCCAGGTCTTCCTTCACCCCATGGAGATGGCCAAGTTGGTTCATCTACATCAATACGTTTTTTCCAAAGTGCAAAATCTTGAGGATTCTTTTTAGTAGTTTCTACAATATCTCTGTGTGATTCTAATTCTTCAACGTTTCTGTTTGAAAGTTTACCAAATTCAGGGAATTTATCAATTTCAAAGTAAACCCCATCTTCAGTTTCATAAGCAAATCCCTTATCAATTAATCTTTGTATTTGATCCAATATTTCATCAACATGATCAGTTGCTCTTGCAAATAAATTAACACCATTGACATTTAATTTGTGCATGTCTTCAATGTATCTTTTTTCGAATTTACGAGCTAGGATGCTTGCTGGAATTCCACTTTCTTTTGATCTGTTAATGATTTTATCATCAATATCTGTAATATTTTGAATATAAAATACTGCATAACCCTTGTATTCCAAATATCTTTTTATTGTATCAAAAGAAATGTATGTTCTTCCATGACCAATATGAGCATCATCATAAACAGTTGGACCGCATACAAATAAGTTAACCCTATTTTTATTAATAGTTACAAAATTCTCCTTACTACGAGTTAAAGTTGAATAGACATCCATAAAAAATAACCTCAAAAATAGTACTTAAAAAAGGCAAGTGAGGGATTTGAACCCCCGTATTATGGTCTGCAGCCACACACCTAAGCCACTCGGTAAACTTGCCATTAAAATTAAAGTATAATAAAGTATTAGTAATTGACTGTATAAATACTTTACTATTTTTTACCTGATTTCCCTAATTTACTTCAGAACCCAAACAAGATTGACAATCTTCACCAAGCTCAGACTTGTCAATATTAAGCTGATCTAAAACGTCAGATAATTTAACATGATTACAAATTTTACATGTTGTTGAAATCAAATCAGCTTTAGTAGCTTCACCTACAGACAATTGGCGAGCAAAATTTTTAATCATGTCCCTAACATTATCATCTAGTTTAATTCCACTGCCACGTTTGTCAGTAATATATTGGGATACAGCTGGCTGAGTAATATCCATAAGTTCTGAAACATCTTTTTGTTTCATTCCTAAATTCAATAATTCTTTCGCTAATTCTGATCTAATAGCAGGTATTACATACCAGACTACAATTTCACAAGGCGGTTTCATACAATCACTCCTCTCTTTTAAATAAATCTTCTAGGGTTTCTTGTTCATCCCTAATATCATCAGTTAAACAGATTTCATTTTTGTCAAACAAAATTTTAATATGCTCATCATTTTCTTGAAGATGCTTATTAATAGTAATAATCGCATCTGCAACAGGGTCTGGAAGTTTATTGTGATCTAAATCAACTTTTTCATGAGGTACGCCTTTACGTTTCACAATACGACCAGGAACACCGACACAAGTAGATTCAGGAGGAACATCCTTTAAAACAACAGCACCAGTACCAATTTTAGAATATTCCCCAATAGTAATATTGCCCATTACTTTAGCACCAGCACCAATAATAACTCCTTTTTCAACAGTAGGATGTCTTTTAGTTTTTTCCGTACTGGTTCCACCAAGAATTACTCCCTGATAAATCAATACATCATCACCTACAATTGCTGTTTCTCCAACAACAACACCCATACCATGATCAATGAACACCCGTTTACCAAATGTTGCACCAGGGTGAATTTCAATGCCCGTTATAAATCTAGCTAAATTAGAATTCATACGAGCGAGAAGTTTTAAAGAACGATTCCAAAGCCAATGACTAATCCTATGCATCAATAAAGCATAAAATCCAGGGTAACATAAGAAAATTTCTAATGTTGACCTTGCCGCCGGATCCTTTTCCTTAATAGCTTTAATCTCAGCCCTCAAATTATTAAACATCGGCAAACCTCAAATATAAATTAATACATCTAATTATATAACATATGGTATATAAAGGTTATCTTATTCAAATAACCATTCTACAGAGAGATATCTTTCACCATTATCCGGTAAGATAGCAATAATTCTTTTACCTTTATTTTCTTTACGCATAGCCAATTGTAAAGCAGCCCAAGTAGCAGCTCCTGAAGAAATACCTGCAAAGATACCTTCTTCTTTAGCAAGAGCAATTAAAGTTTTTCCTGCTTCATCACTAGGTACTGGAATAATCTCATCAATAACATCTGAATCATAAATTGACGGAACAAATCCTGCACCAATTCCCTGGATCTTATGAGGTCCTTTTGCACCCTTGGCCAATGTTTGTGATTCTTCAGGTTCCACAGCGACAATCTTAACATCAGGAAGAACTTCTTTTAATGCTTTACCAATGCCGGTAACAGTACCTCCAGTACCTACCCCTGCAACAACATAATCAACATTTCCTTCAGTATCTCTTAAAATTTCCTGGCCAGTTGTTTTGTAGTGTATGGCCACATTAGCTTCATTATCAAATTGACCTAAAATAACTGAGTTGGGATTTTCTCTGTGTAATTCTTCTGCCTTTGCAATAGCTCCATCCATACCTTCCGAACCTGGAGTCAATACAATTTCAGCACCATAGATAGCTAAAAGCTTTCTTCTTTCAACAGACATGGTTTCAGGCATAGTCAATATTACATTATAACCTTTTGCAGCGGCGGCAAAACCTATTCCAATACCAGTATTTCCACTAGTTGGTTCAATAATTACAGAATCATCTTTAAGCAATCCTTTTTCCTCTGCATCTTCAATCATTGCAACAGCAACACGATCCTTTACACTGCCTGTTGGGTTGAATGCTTCCATCTTTACATCAATTTCTGCATCCAAATCCTTAGTCAAATTGTTCAATTTTATGATTGGTGTGTTTCCAATCGCATCAACAACACTGTCAAGTACTCCTCTTTTTAATTCTGGAACATTTACCATATTTTATTCACCTAATAAATTATTTGTTTTTAATGGTATATTAAAAGGGTTATCTTAAAAGTTATATAACTATTGTTATAATAACTATTGATATATAACACTGTTTTATCATATAAATGTTTTGGAAAAATTTAGTGATGCCTAAAAAACAGTTTTAAAATAAAAAAAAGAAAAAAATCAAATATTTTCCTTAAAATAATCGCAAATTTCACTACAAGGACAAATCTCACATTGAGGAGACATTGGCTTGCAGATATTTTGACCAAACTGCACCATCAAATCATTTAACTTGATCCACAAATCTTTAGGAGCAATTTTAGTAAGTTCAACTTCAGTATCTTCAGGATTTTTAGTATCAACCAAACCCAATCTATTTGAAATTCTATGAACATGAGTATCAACCGGAATTGCAGGAAGTTCAAAAGCAAAAACCATTACACAATTAGCAGTTTTTCTACCCACACCAGGAAGTTTTATCATTTCTTCAACAGTATTTGGAACTTCACCACCATACTGGTCAATTAAAATTTGTGAAACCTCCTGAATTCTTGCGGCCTTTACATTATAAAATCCCGCAGGCCTGATCAATTCCTTTACATCATCAATCGGTGCCTCTGCAACTTCATAAATATCTTTATATTTAGAAAATAGATTATTAGTAGCCTGATCTGTGTTTTCATCACGAGTTCTCTGAGAGAGAATAGTTCTAATTAACACCTGATAGGGATCATGATTCTGAAATGTCCTTATCTCAAAAGTATTGTCCAAACATTCAACTAATCTAATTATCCTTTCTTCCTTATTCATCATACCAACTCCAATTCAAATCCAAGTTTCGCCATTGTTTCTATGAAATCAGGGAATGAAACATCAAATATTTCCCCATTTGTAATTTTAATGTCATGTTTAAGGCCAATTAGGGAAAAAGCCATTGCGAGCCTGTGGTCTCCATGAGAATCAACAACACCTGATGATACACCACCAGTTATGCTCATCCCATCTTCATGTTCCTCCAAGCAACATCCAAGTTTTTCCAGCTCCCTGCAAGTAGTATCAATTCTATCCGTTTCCTTTACTCTTGCATGAGCAACACCTGTAATATTTGTTGTTCCTTCGGCCATTGCCGCCAGAACTGCAACAGTAATCAATAAATCAGGAGCATTGGATAAATCAACATCAATCGCCTTTAAATTACCCTTTGATGTAATTTCAACATAATCATCACCACGTACAATGGTTGCACCCATTCTTTGAAGAATATCTAAAATAAATTTATCACCTTGTTTTGATGTCCTGAATAAATTTTTAACTCTGGCACTGCCACCATTAATGGCAATCAATGCAAGCAAATAAGATGCAGAGGAATAATCTCCTTCAACAGTATAATCACAAGCAATATACTCCTGTTTTTTGATTTTAAATTCATCAATTCTGCAGCTTTGGTGTTCCTGATTACAAGAATCATGCTTTAAATAATAAGCCTTAACTGATCTAATGCCGAATTTTCTCATGATGTCCCAAGTCATATAAACATAAGGTTTTGACTTAAATTCGGGCAGCACATATAGATTAACACCACATTTAGACAATGGTGCAGATATTAAAATTGATGAGATGAACTGTGAGCTAACATTACCCATGATATTAGTTTCACCACCAAGATAACCCGGTTTAATCAATATTGGTGCTTTATCATCACCATTCAATGATTCGGTTTCGACTCCCAATGGTTTTAAAGCATCCATCAAAAGACCCATCGGTCTTGTCTTAAGAGATTCATCACCGGTTAAAATAACTTCATTATCACTTAATGCAGATACAGATGTCATCAATCTGAGAGTAGTTCCTGAATTTGCAAGGTCAATTGGCCCATCACAGGAATTATGAAGCCTGCCATTAGTTCCTATAACTTCCAAATAACCATCTTTCTTATTAATTTGAGCACCCAATGCCTTACACACTCTAATAGATGCTAAAGTATCTTCAGAAAATAGCATATCATAAAGTTTAGAGGTGCCTTTAGCTAATGAAGCTAATATAACTGCCCTGTGAGAATAACTTTTAGATGGAGGTGCCTTAACCTCACCACCAATATTTGAAATATTTTTTACCTTAAGAATCATTTTATCGACCAAAAAGATATTAAACTTATTAATTTAACTCATAACTTTACTAATATAAAATTTAAACAAGATACTTAATTAAATTTTTGGAAATATATTCAAAACAGTTAACCAAAAAAATTAATTAGTTCAATGAAAAAGTTGATTATAGTTAATTACCAAACTTCTGTTATAAATGTTTCGAGTCAATTGTCATAAATTTTTGTTTCTAAAGTCAGTCCGTTATAGTTAATTCTTTTAGAAATTCCTTGATTGCAGGTAATAATATTCTATTTTTCTTTTTATTTATATTCCTATTTTTTTTATTGGATTTGAGTGTGGAGAGTACGGTTCAAGGTATATTAATGCAATATATAATGGAAAAAACATTTTCACATGATATAATTTTACTGGAAAATTAAATTTGAATAGTATTAAATAATTAGAAAATAATATTAACTAAATGAAATAAATCATTAATAAAATTCAAAAAGGTGATTATATGGGATTACTCGATAAAGTAGTAGGTCATGCAGAAGTAGGTGGAGACACCCAAATTGTAGAAGAATATCTCGCTCCAGGTGAAGAAATTATCCAATCATTCCATTTCCTAAGAGATGCAGTTATATTGACTAATTATGGAATATATGACATTGATGTACAGGGATTAAGTGGTAAAAAAGTGCAAGTTAAATTTTATCCTAAAAAAACAATTAAAACAATTTCGTTTGAAAGTGCAGGCTCTTTTGATTTTGATGTTGATATCAAAATCGGAGTAAGTAACAATCCAGTTGTTTTAATGGAAGGCGGAGCAATGAATATGCCAATCTCATTCAAAGTTCCAAAAGCACAAGCTGAAGAAGCAAAACAAATCATACACTTAGTAAAAGAACATTACTTATTATAAGCTATTAGCTTATATTCATTTTTTTAATAATATACAGCATATAAATTATCTTCAAGATTATTGTATTCTTATTAGACAGTATCATTTTAAAAAAGTAGAATAAAAACCAATTTTTCATAGATTTAATGAAATTATAAATAAAAACAGTACCATGACTAAGATTAAAATAAGATTATTTGGTATTGTTAGAAATTTAGGTTTACTGGATTTATGTGTTCATTTTTATCCGGAACTGAATCAAAAAACAACAGAATGTAAAAAAATAGGTGATATTATACATAATAGAAATATTAAAATAAAGTTTGAATCCATTTAGCAAAAGCACCAGTGAAATTTCCTTCAATAGCTGCTGCAATAACAAATAAAACAAAAGACAGAATCAATAAAATGATTGAATGTTTAATGATAACTTTATGCATATCCAATATCTCTTTTAAACTCAAATCATCCCTTTTGACAAATGTTTTGAGATATTTGAATATGAATTTGAATAAAAGAATTCCTGCAACAGATGAGAAAATTAATGCAGGAATCTCAAAAATTCCATGAGGAAGAATTAAAGCCAAAAACATTATCCCATTGTAAACTGGATCTGCGGACATGTATGCTCCACCTACAGCACCAAGGATAATTCCATTTAATATTAACGAAAAAACTGCCATTAAAGCAAAAAATACTGATAGAACATATGTAAGTAGGGATGCTCTGATATTATTAATGAATATTTCAAATCCTAAATTACTATTAGGATCATTAACAAACTCTCTAACCATCTTTTCAAAAATTGGTGATATTTCTTTATAAATAATGTCTTGAAAAATAAAGCCTACCGCAACAGATATGATAAAAATAACTGACATAAGCAATATTAATTTCTTATTTTCAGAAACTGCTTCTTGAACATGTACTAGATATCTCATATTATCTACCCAATAGCAAGAAAAACCTAAATAAAATAAGCTAAAAAAGTGTGAGAAGTAATTATCTAATTACTTCAACAATCATGTCTAAGTTTTCAGACTGTAGGATATCAACCTTTTTACCTGATGCTCCAACAATCTCTTTTTTGATATTTAACATGTCTTCAGGAACAACAATTTCACCAATAGTAAGTTCATGAGATTCATCTAAAACATTGGCAATTTCTTCAATGTCGGTAGACTTTAAATATCCAATAATTTTACCAGCATCTCCTTTGAATTTAGGTCCGATTTGAGACATATCCGGCTCAACTTCAATTGTTTTTTCATGAACTTCTGGTTTTCCAGAACTAATTTCTAGATTGTTAATTTTTAAAGTACCTTTAATATCATCATCAAACTGATTAAATACATCAATTAAATCGTTGTTGGATGTGTATACATTGACTTCTGAGAGTTCTGCATTTAATGGAATTTTTGATGCTGATTTAAATCTTCTTACTTCATCAATTAATTCAACTGTAGTTTCACCTTTAACTTCCATTTCTTCACTGATTAACTCTTCAATTACTTCCGGCCATGAAGTGGTATGGATAGATTGATTATCGAAGTATTGATATACTTCTTCAACAAAGAATGGAACAATTGGAGCAAGCAATTTTAAGGATGTTTCAACTACACATCTTAAAGTGTATTTAGCTGCTCTTTTAGATTCATCTGATACATCAGTGTATAGTCTGTATTTTACAGCTTCAATATATTCATCACAGAAATCATGCCAGAAAAATCCTTCAATTGAGCTAATTGTATCTGCAAAGTTGTATTCGGCAAATGCCTTGTCGACATTTTTATTTAAGTTGTTGAGTTTAGATAAAATCCATAAATCTAGAGGCCCTAAATCATCTTTAATTTCATCATAGGATACCTTTTCATCAAAAATTTGCATGCTGATAAATCTGAATGCATTCCAGAATTTTCTTAAGAAACGATACCCGTGTTTAATATCTTTCCAATCAAATATTACATCAGATCCCGGTACACTGTTTGCAGCCCAAGTTCTAAGTGCATCTGCACCATATTGTTCAATGACTTCTTCCGGACCAATTACATTTCCTCTGGATTTACTCATTTTATATCCATCTTCACCAAATACCATACCATTAATTACAATATCCGAAAACGGTTTTTGACCTGTGAGAGCTAAGCATCTAAGTGTTGTGTAGAACGCCCAAGTACGAATAATATCATGCCCCTGCGGACGAATATCCGCTGGGAAGTGGTTAATATAGTCTTCATTAGGCCATCCTGCAATAGATAATGGTGAAATAGAGGAATCCATCCAAGTATCAAGTACATCTTCTTCAGGGATAAATTCTTCGCATCCGCATTCACATGCATGTTTAGGTTTATCTTGAGTTGGATCAATTGGCAGATCTTCCACATCCGGCAAAATGACTTTACCACAGTCTTTACAATACCATACAGGAATTGGAGTTGCAAAAATTCTTTGTCTTGAAATACACCAATCCCATTCCATAGAATCTGCCCAGTTTACCATACGAGATTTCATGTGTTCCGGTACCCAGTTCATTTCTTCTGCTGCATCCTTGGTCTTTTTGATTAATTCCCTTACAGCAACGAACCATTGTTTTTTAACAAGAATTTCAATAGGAGTTTTGCATCTCCAACATTGCCCGACATTTTGGTCTACTTGTTCTTGTTTTAATAAGTAACCTTCAGCATCCAAGTCTTCAATTGTTTGTTTTTTAGCACTTGGCAAATCCATTCCAGCATATCTTCCAGCAGCTTCGGTCAAAATGCCTGTCTCATCCATAATATCAATGATTTCTAAATCATATTTATTTACCCAGCTTACATCAGTTTTATCACCAAAGGTACAAATCATTACTGCACCTGTACCGAATTCAGGATCCACCTCTTCATCTGCAATGATCTTTACTTTTTGATGTGATAAAGGAACTTCAACATATTTACCTAAAAGATGAGTGTATCTTTCATCTTCTGGATGAATTACAACTGCTACACAAGCAGCCATTAATTCAGGTCTTGTAGTTGCAATCAAAATACCTTCATCATTCGGACTAGCCTGTTTACCAGATGATTGTGAAGATACAATATCATCATATGAATCATCTACTGCAGGCGGGAAGTTAACATAGTTTAAAAATGTAGTATTATCACTATATTCTACTTCCGCAAAAGCAATAGCTGTTTCACAACGAGGACACCAATTTACCGGGTGAATGCCTTGATAGATTAATCCTTCCTCATACATTTTTAAAAAAGAATATTGGGTTCTTTTTCTGTATTCGGGAGTCATGGTAATAAATTCACGATTCCAATCTTGTGAAAATCCCATTGCTTTCATTTGAGATTTCATACTAGCAATATTTTTTGTAGTTAAATCGACACAATATTCTCGGAATTGAGCTCTGGAAACATCATTTTTTTTAATACCATGAGTTTCTTCAACTTTCACTTCAGTTGGAAGACCATGACAATCCCATCCTTGTGGGAATAATACATCATGTCCTTTCAATCTTCTATATCTTGCATTCATATCAATATAAACCCAATTTAAAACATGACCTAAGTGAATAAGTCCTGTTGGGTATGGTGGGGGAGTATCAATTATGTATCTGGGACGAGATCCATCTCCAATATATCTGTAGATATCTTCATCTTCCCATTTTTTCTCCCAAAACTTCTCTTTTTTAAAATCATAGTCTTTAGGAATTTCTTCATTTGACATATATTTTCTCCTAATAAATATTAGATAATAATAATATTGTTAACTATGTAGTTTATTATTTAAAAAACTTTCATGAAATAATGTAAATTAAATAAAAAAGAGGATTATTTGAAATTTAATAGTTAACATGAATCAAATTTTCCGTCTGAAAATCCCAATATAAAATATCATAATAAAGACTCAAAACTCTTATTTTAATGCAATTAATTAAAAATCCATGCTTATATATGAATAATAGTTAACTATATTATATAATAAAACTAAAATGTTAATATTATCAATTAAAAGGACTGTGAAAAAATGCAAATGATATGGTTTTATGTTGCTATTGTTTTAGCTATAAGTGATATATTACACACCACACTCATGTGGAAAGTTTTAAATAACTTTTATATATTATTGGGTGTTTTTATTCAACAATCTACACATTCTACATGGCAGACTTGGGTAATACATGAAATAATGGAAGCTGCATTTCATTTTATCATTTTATCAATAGTTTTCTTAAATCCAACTATTGGACTGCTAGCAGCCCTAATTCATTTTGTAATAGATGTATCCCATACAGTATTAATACGTAATATGGGTGAATTAGAACATAGAGCTCTTCATTTTGTTGTTGAATCTCTATTCTTCATATTAATCTATGGATTATAGAATTAAATAATGGAGTTATTAAATGCCAGTTATAACATTTAAATATCAAGATTTAAAAGATTTAGGAATCAATATGGAAAAAAATGAACTAATAGACACTTTACCAATGATGTCTAGTGATATTGAAGACTTTAATGATGAAGAAATTAAAGTAGAATTCTTCCCCAACAGACCAGACAACTTATCTGTTGAAGGGGTGGCCAGATCATTTAAAGGGTTTATTGGTCAGGAAGTGGGTTTTCCAGACTATAAAATTGAAGAATCTGGAGAATATGTTATCGTGGATAAAGATGTTGCAGCAATCAGACCATACATTGGATTTGCTAAAATTAATAATGTTGATTTTTCTGGAGATAAATTAAAATATATTATGGATTTCCAAGAAAACCTCCACTGGGTAATTGGAAGAGACAGAAAAAAAGTAGCTATAGGTATTCACAATGCAGATGCCGTAAATGGTCCATTTAAATATATTGCAACTCCAAAAGATGCAAATGCTTTCGTTCCACTTGAAAAAGATATTGAAATGACTCCTGATGAAATCTTAACCGAACATGAAAAAGGTAAAGATTATGCTCATTTAATCCGAAATTTTGATAAATACCCATTGATTCTTGATAAAAATAATAATGTGTTGTCTATGCCACCAATTATTAATGGAGAGTTAACTAAACTTAAAGAAGACACACATAACATTATTGTTGATGTAACTGGTACTGATGCAAAAGCAGTTAACCAAACATTGAATATTATCTGTTCCTCATTTGCAGAAGTTGGGGGTCAAATTAAATCCATGGAAGTTAAATATGAAGATAAAACTCTCGTAACTCCTGATTTAACTCCACAAGAAATGAATGTTCATGTAGATACTGCTAATGAGTTAATTGGTGGAACCGATTTAACTGCAGAAGATATTAGAGAATTATTATTAAAAGCACGTTTTGATGCTGAAATTATTAGTGAAAACGAAATAAAAACTATTATCCCCTCTTACAGAGTAGACATTTTACATGAAGTAGATATCATTGAAAATATCGCTGTACAATACCATATTAACGATGTGATAGCTGAACTTCCAGATATCAATACTGTAGCTTATGAAAATAACTGGTTTAAATCAGAAGCGACCATTCGTGAAGTAATGATTGCAATGGGATTCCAAGAAGTGATGAGTTTAATGCTTACTAACGAAGAGGCACATTACAAGAAAATGAACCAAGAAGAAAAGCCTCATGTTCAAGTTGCAAGACCTATTACAATTGATAGAACCATGATTAGAACCAGCTTAATTAATTCACTTATGGAGTTTTTAGAAGACAACAAACACGAAGATTTACCTCAAAAGATATTTGAAATCGGAGATGTTTTATACTTAGATGAAACTAAGGAAAATAAAACTGTTTCTTCTAAAAAATTAGCTGCACTCGTTTGTCACTCCACTGCTAACTTCAGTGAAATAAAATCAATTATGAGCAGTGTTTTATCAAATCTAGGATACACTATGGATATTAGTGATAGTGAGAATAAGACCTTCATTGAAGGAAGGGCAGCTGATGTGGTTGGTGAGGCTCAAAAAGGTATAATCAAAGGATTCTTTGGTGAAGTATCACCCGAAGTCATTACAAATTTTACATTGGACTATCCAGTAATCGGGTTTGAAATTGAATTTATTAACAAATAAATTCTTAATACCATAATTTTCTCATTTGGATTTCCATTTGAGAATAATTACTCATTTCAGGTGCAGCACCATAATTATTAAAAATCACCATAAAAATAAACAAAATAATTATAATCATTATTAAAATAATTAACCATTTATTCAATTATTCACCAACCATTGTCAAAATTATTGTCCTATCATATCTTGGTCCATCCAATTCTACAAAAAATACTGATTGCCAAGTACCCAAATCCAGTCTGCCATTTTTTATAGGCAAATTTTCACTTGAAGACAATAAAAAAGACTTTAAATGTGATCTTGCATTATTGTCAATCATATCATGGGAATAGCTAAATTTATCTGAAATAATATCATCAAGACTAACTTCCAAATCTTTTAATAATCCATCCTCATTTTCATTAACAACAATAGCTGATGTGGAATGTTTTGAAAAAATAGATACAATGCCTTCATCGATTTCAATTAATTCATTAATTTTAGATGTAATATCAATTATTTCAAATTTTTCATTACTACTTATTTTTAAAGAAACAGATTTAACTTTCATTAACTATAATTTGTAAAAACTTATTAATAAATAAAAAAAAGAAAAAATGAATATTAATTCTCTATTTCAGGTTTCCTCCAGTACCCATAAATAATCATTCCCAGAATAGAAACAATACTTAATACAATAATACCTGAAGTATCAGTGATTTCTTTTGAAATTTTGCTTTGAGGAACTATTTCATATGCTTTTCCTTCTTCAGATTGTTCACCTTTACTGGAATCTCCAGCATTAGCATTCCCATTAGTTAATACACTATCACCATTATCAGATGAATCTTGAAAATTACCCGAAGCATTAGTTCCATGAGCTCCAGATTGTTCTGAATTTGCAAAATGAGCACTTGAAGTTCCATTTTCTGAGTTCCCAACACCTTTTGAAGCATCATTTCCCATAGCATCAATAAAATCATGATGATTTATTCCGAAGTCACCATCTGTTGATGTTTGTGAATCTGATTCATCATTTTTATCACCAGATGAGGTTCTATAAGTAAATTTAACTGGTTTATCCCCAATAATTACTTCAATTTCATATTCTTTATCCGGATCCAGATTGGCATCAATAATTGCTTTACCATTTACAAATTTTGCTGTATATTGGTTTCCATTAACATTAACTGTGGTGTCAAATGTACCAAATTCTGTGACTGCTTCACCATTTGTATCATACATCTGAAGACCAAAACCGTTTTTAACAGATATAGTTCCCATTTTCATAATACCTGCAAGAAGCATTGGACAAACAAAAGTATTCTCATCATCAGTTGAGTCAAACCAGTTATCCCCAAGTTTAAATGTTGGAAGATCCGGATTGTTTTTAGCCTGGTATCCCTCATTATGAGTTAAAACATTATATTTAACTTCCAATCTTGAAGACTTTCCCTCTTTTGCCGTTTTAAAATCAGCACCAAATAGCAGTCCATTACCTGATTCGAAAGCACCTAATTCATAATCAGTATTACGTCGATTTTTAGTGAATGTATTTGAATTAACAACATCAAAATCTGACTGTGAATTTATATAAATTCCATTAGGGTTTTCATAAGCTAAATTGAATTTAATGATATTTCCAGTTGTTTTATTGTACAATGAAATTCCATTAAATTTATTATGATGAACAGTATTGTTAGTTACATTACAATAGTATATATTTGAAGCATGGATTCCAGATCTCCCATTATAAGAAATTGTATTTTTTGAAATTATTGATTTAGATACATTTTCTAAATGAATACTATTGGAATTTGCTTTTGAAATATTATTCTGAATTATATCCGCATTATTGGAGTTTTTAACCAAAATACCAACATTCCCATTTTTTATAACAACATTTTTAATTGTCGTATTATCAGATTTATCAACAACGATACCGTAATCACTATTAGATATAATTGTTAACCCATATAAAAAACTTCCACCACTATTAGAAGTGAAATAAAATCCGAAAGAATTGTTTAATCCCAAATTTCTTGCTTTATCAGCTATTTTATTTGAAGTATGAATATTTGAATTCTTTTTAGAGACAATATTCAACTTTTTATCTACAACTAAAGAAATATTCTTATATTCCCTGTCAGTAAATTCAAATTGATCTCCTTCTTTTGCATTATCCAACATTGTTTGAATTTCAGTATTTGATAAATCAGAACTTATTTGATAATTGGAAATATCATCAGAATTATTTGGATTGTCATTTGCCGCATTAACACATGAAATGACCAATAAAGCAACAAAACATATGAATAAAATATTTAAAGATTTATTCAAACTAATCTCTCCGCTATAACTTAAAACCAATATAATAAATTTAATGAAGTAGCTAAATGATATGTAATTATTTTAATATTGATTAAAATTCAATGTTAAAAACACTTAGAATTATGATTAAATAAGTCGAATTATATTTATATTAATATTGATTTCACAAAATAATATATATTTTTAATCAATATATAAATTTTATCAAAAATTAAGTTAATACTACATAATAATATTTTTAAATAAAATTGATAGAATTATAGACTATAATAAATCTATTATAATTTAAATATGATGAAAAATACAATATATACTATATTACTTATCGATTAATTATCTATTTTTTAATAATTTTGAGTAATATATTATTTATTGAAATGAGGAAATATAATGAATAAAAAGGGATATATATTAGTTATATCATTAGTTTTAATTATGTTATTTTGTTTAAGTACAGTATCTGCCAAAGATACAGATTTAAATGCAAATACATTAGAAAAAAGTAATGATGTGACTATATTAAATGAAGGCGATAGCAATGTTAGTCAAATACATTCACAACATACCGTTAAAGTTGGATCAGATAGTGATTCCATCCAAAATACAATTGATTGTATGAACGATGGAGACATACTTAATTTTGAAACCGGAACTTACAAGGATATATGTATTTATGTAAACAAAAGCATTACAATAAATGGTAATGGAGCGGAATTAATAGGATATGACACTCCTTCTAAAAGCAACACTCCTGAAATTATCTACAACGATACCGGTAAAGGAGGATATGCAATTGGAAATTTTGCTACTTTATACATTGTTAAGGCTGACAATGTTGTAATTAATGGTTTGAAAATAACCGGCGGTGCAAATAGTACTTCCACTTATTCTAATGCATTAATATATGCAATGAACTCAAAAAATTTAACTTTCAAAAGCAATGTTTTAGAGGGATCTTCTTGGGGATTATACTTCCAATACTGCACTGACGGACATGTAACAAACAACATCATTAAAAATCAGGCAGTGACTGGATTTTTAAACTTTGGATCTGCAAGAACCTCAATTGAAAACAACAAAGTAATCAATGCTAAAAACCATGGCATCGATGTAAGACATGGTACAGGACCAAACGTTAAAATTATTAATAACACAGTAATTGGTTCAAAAGAAGGAATCTATTTAATGCATTCTACAGGACATGTTGCAGCTAACAACACTTTAATAAACTGCACTATTAGTTCAATTAGTTGTTACGGTTCTAAAAATATTAAATTAAATGGAAATAAAATGCAAAAATCTAGAATTGGCGTTTTACTCGGAGGAGGATACGAGAACATCACTGTTGGTGAAAACATGTTTACTTTAGATAATTTACCATATCCTCCAACATTTGCATATTATATTGCAGAAGCAAAATCTGAATACCAGAATGATGAAGATATAATGGGTACTTTTAGTGACAGTTCTTTATATACTCCTAACTTTGTAGCATTTACTGGAATTGACGTCCCTAAAGATATTGGAATTAATTATGATCCCATTTTAGAAAAAACAGGACCAGAATGGATAGTTCCAGAAGGAGCTTCAAGTTCTGAGATTCAAAATATGATTAATAATATGAACAATGGCGATACTCTAAGTTTCACTCAAAATGCTATTTACAATGAAATTTCAATCTACACAGACAAAAACATTAAAATATTAGGTAACAATGCCACTTTAGTCGGATGCAGTGGAATTAACTTTAACAATACCCACTACTTGGATAATGTAGCTGAAAAAGTTAGAAAATCAACTAATGAGGGTGGATATGCAATAGGATACAATGCAGTATTATACATATTGAATACAACCAATGTTGTTGTAAGTGACTTAAATATTAAAGCACAATACCCTAAATATGATTCTAGCAAAGTTGAAACAACTACTAATGAGTATAAGACAGTGGGGATTTATGCCGATTCCAATTCAGGATTAGTAATTACTGGTTGTGATGTAACCGGTGCTTCTTGGGGTATTTTCCAACAGTATTGTAAAAATAGCACCATTATCAGAAATAATATTCATGACATTTACACTACAGGCATTATGAACTTTGGTTCACCTAATGGAATTATTGCCGGAAATACAGTTACTGATGCTGCCAATCATGGTATCGATGTAAGACATGGTACAGGACCGAACGTGACTATCTTTAATAACACAATTTCAGGTGCAAAAGAAGGAATTTATCTTATGCACTCTAAAGGACACTCTGCATACAATAACACGATTCTAAATTGTAAAATCAGTGGGATTACAGCCTACGGATCTGGAAATGAAGTGCTTTTTAACAATACCATTTCTGGAAGTAGACTTGGTATTTTGCTTGGAGGAGGATATTACAATATAACCATTGGTAAAAATACATTCAAGTTAGATTCATTACCATTTCCACCTACTTTTGTAACTTATCTTGCAAGAGCGGATAATAAATATCAATCTGAAGATGATGTCATTAGAACTTACTCCGATAAAGAAACTGCAGCAGTTGATGCTAACGACATAACTGTCGGATATAAAAAAGGTGAATTCAACATTACTTTAATTGGACAAAATGGTGATAAATTATCATATGAAGATTTATCCATATCTATTAATGGTGCTAATTTCACAGCTAAAACCGATGAAAAGGGCATTGCAGTTATTCCTCTTTCATTAACAACTGGAATTTATAATATGACCATTAAATTTGCAGGTAATGACAATTATGCACCAATAAATGTGACTAAAACTGTTACAGTTAATGATGACAGAATTAAAACCATTTTATCTGCAACTAGTAAAACCCTTTATTTAACTATCATTTCTAAAGGATATTCATACAAAGTCACATTTAAAGATATGAATGGAAAAGCAATTGCAAATAAAAAAATAAGTTTTAAAATTGATGGTAAAACCTATAGTGCAACTACTTCTTCAACTGGAATAGCTAATATTAAAATAAAAGCTACAACTACTGGAAATAAAAAAGCAACAATTAGCTTTAAGGGTGATGATAAATATGCTCCAGTCACTAAAACTTTAACTGTAAAAGTTATAAAACAATCATCCAAAATCAGCGCTTATAAAAAGACTTTTAAAGTAAAAATAAAAACTAAAAAATACACCATTACTTTAAAAAACAATAAAGGTAAAGCAATTTACAAAGGCACTGTTTATATTAAAGTTAAAGGCAAAACTTATAAAGCAGTTACCAATTCTAAAGGTAAAGCTACATTTAAGATTACCAAATTAACTAAAAAAGGTAAATTCACTGCAACCATCAAATATTACGGGAACAAATATTACAGTTCCACCAGTAAACAAGTATTAATAAGAACAAGAAGATAAAGAGATTTTTTTAAATCTCTTATTTTTTTATTTTTGAAAAATCAGTAATATTTCTTCTTACGATCGAAAGCAAAGTAAATAATGCAAATTCCAATTAAAATCAATACAATTTGAGGAAATATAACAAATAATATTGCAGGAATTATTTTCAACTCAGCAAGCAACCACAAAACACCATAAATTACAAGTAAAGCTCCGAAAATAATTGCTATTTTGTAACTCATATCTTTTAAATCAAATGGCATTCCAGCACCAATAGGCATCATATCACCTACAATTCTTTAGTACCTTCATCAGTACCAATAATAACTTTATCAACCATTTGGGTAAATATACCGTTTTCAACAACACCAGGAATAGTATTTATATCAATTTCAAGGTGTCTTGGTGATTCTATTTTATCAAATTTAGCATCAATTACAAAATTACCATTATCTGTGATTACAGGACCATCTTTTCTTTGAGCCATTCTAATTTCACATTCAGCCCCCATGTCCTCTAACTCTTTAATTGCCATACGGGATGCATCAGGCAATACTTCGACAGGTACAGGAAAATCACCTAATTTATCAACAAATTTTGATTCATCCACAATAACAATGAATTGTTTTGCAGCATAATCAACTATCTTTTCTTTTGTATGAGCTGCTCCCCCACCTTTAATTAAATTAAATTCTCTGTCCACTTCATCTGCCCCATCAACAGATAAATCAATATCATTTTCTTCCAAAGTGGTTATTGGAATATTCCATTGTTTTGCAATCAATAATGACTGAAATGAAGTTGGAATACCTTTTATGCTTATTCCTTCCTCTTTGATTCTCATGCCCACCTTTTCAATGAAAAAGTGAGTTGTTGAACCAGTTCCCAATCCTAAAACCATTCCATCTTCTACATACTCTGCAGCTTTATAACCTGCATTCTTTTTACTGGAACTGTTACCACTAGTATTTTTCATCATATCACAAATCCTAAAGTAAGTTTATTGAGTTTGAATCCTTTTTTGCATTCCCCATTATGTTTGCCATTGTTATTCAAGACAAGACATTTGTCATCTTCTTGTAATCCCTCAGGGAAACATAAATCATGGAATTCACATACCTCATCACAATCAGGAGCATTAAATGTAAATGTTGATCCTTCAAAAATATTTTTAGAAGCAGTCAATACATCAATTTGTGCCCTATCAATTTCAACAGGAATTACAAGTCCACTGGAGTGAATCGGGCATTTTTGCTCATTTTCCTTAACATTTACAACAACATATTTTCTGTTTAATTCTAAGTTTCCAACACAAGATGATTTAAATCTGCAATTTTCACATTCATCAGCCGGACCTAAAAAAACAAATTCTTGACCTTCTTTAGCCAAATCTTTACCTATTAATGTAATCATCTAAATCACCTCAGTTTTATAAGCAAGCTCATAGGCTGCTTCACGAGAAACACCATTATCCCCTAAAATAGTGTATCTTTCAGGCCTGATTTTATTCGCCATAACTAATGCATCAATAATTTCTTCAT
Organism: Methanobrevibacter gottschalkii DSM 11977; assembly: GCF_003814835.1. Lineage (NCBI taxonomy): Archaea > Methanobacteriati > Methanobacteriota > Methanobacteria > Methanobacteriales > Methanobacteriaceae > Methanobrevibacter > Methanobrevibacter gottschalkii. The sequence goes on along the minus strand of NZ_RKRG01000003.1, from coordinate 79,030 downwards.
CAGAAATACCAACTTCCACAGCAGTTGTTGGAGCTTGAACTGATTCCAATGCGTTTTTAATAACTCTCCAATCACCACCATGTAAATACATCATCATTATTGTACCAATACCGCATTGTTCACCATGCAAAGCAGGTTTATCAAGAATTTTATCCAATGCATGAGAAAACAGATGTTCAGACCCACTTGCGGGACGTGATGAACCAGCAATACTAATTGCCATTCCTCCACTGAATAAAGATTTCATAACAATACGTGCACTGGGTTCAAGATTAGGTTTGATATTAGCTATATTATCAGTGATTAAATGAGCTGACATTATGGATAATGCAGCTGCAGATTCACTAAATGCTTCATTTTTTAAACGATGAGCCAATTCCCAATCTTTAATAGCTGTAAAGTTAGCTATTAAATCAGCACAACCTGCTGCAAGTAATCTGAATGGAGACTGTGCAATAATCTCAGAATCAGCAATAACTGCTATTGGGGAGTGTGCAGTAGCAGATATTGAAGTGTTTGGATTCTTTATTGATGCTAAAGGAGATACGATACCGTCATGTGAGGCTGTTGTTGGCATAGATACAAAGTATACACCCTGATTGAATGAAGATAATTTAGCTACATCAATAACTTTTCCTCCACCAACACCTAAAACAGTAGTTTCTGGAGTGATTAATTCTTCAACTTCTGAAATGGATTCTTCAGAAGCAACATCAACCTTAATTACATCATAAGATAAATTATTTTTCTCTAAGCTTTCAATAACAGGTCTTGCACCAATATCATAAGTATGAGAACCTGTTACTATTAAAAAATCATTACCCAAATGTAAAGAATTACAAATTTCAGCCGTATCATGTACAATACCCGGATCTATGTAAACTTCACGAGGCATTTGTATTTTCCTATTAGTCATAATATCTCCTAAAAATAAATTATACAATATTATTTATATACAAAATAGTTATAAAAAACTTTCTTATTCTAAAAGTTACACTTGAAATGCACCTCTTATCACCGATAATTTGTAAGTTATAAGTTATAACTTATAATGTATTAAGAAAGAAATAAAAAATCATTTAACTTAAAAAAATCAATAACAGAAAATGAATAAGTAAACAGCGAATGTATAATCTATCCAATATAATAAAAATGAAATACAGATTAAATAACTAAAAATTAAAGTTCATGACAACAAAATATGAAAACAAGACCCCACTATTCAACAACAAGGACAAATCAACAAAATTACACAAGAGTTCAGCATAGCCAAAAAATTAAATAAACTTAATAATTACTAAAAACAGATAGTTTAATGTTATAAAAATTATTTTAGGTGATATGGTGGAAAATTTTGATGAATGGTTTCATGATATTTTAGAAAATGCGAATATTACTGATTCAAGATATCCTATTAAAGGAATGGCAATTTGGATGCCATACGGTTTTCAAATTAGAAAACACTCAATGAACATTATTAAAAAACTACTGGATAAAGATCATGAAGAAGTACTTTTTCCAATGCTTGTTCCTGAAAGTGAACTTGCAAAAGAAGGAATTCATGTAAAAGGATTCGAAGATGAAGTATATTGGGTAACTAAAGGTGGTCAAAGAGAATTAAACGAACAATTAGCACTTAGACCCACCAGTGAAACTGCAATTTATCCAATGTATTCATTATGGATTAGAACCCACATGGATCTTCCAATTAAATATTATCAAATTGTAAACACATTCAGATATGAAACAAAACATACAAGACCTTTAATTCGTGTCAGAGAAATTACAACATTTAAAGAAGCTCATACCGCTCATTCAACTAAAGAAGAATCAGATGAACAAATTCAAGACTTTATTGCAATTTATAAAGAATTTTTTGATGAATTAGGAATTCCATACCTAATTTCCAAAAGACCTGAATGGGACAAATTCCCGGGTGCCGATTATACAATGGCTTTTGATGTAATTATGCCTAATGGTAAAACCTTACAGATAGGCACCATCCATAACTTAGGTCAGACTTTTGCAAAAACATTTGATATAACCTTTGAAGATAAAGATGGAGAACACAAACTTGTATATCAAACCTGTGCAGGAGTATCTGATAGAGTAATCGCTTCCGTAATCGGGATTCACGGAGATGAAACCGGTTTACGTTTACCACCTAAAGTATCACCAAACCAGGTTACAATTATTCCAATCTTATTTAAAAAAGGAAAAGAAGAAGTTTTAGCAAAATGTGCTGAAATAAAAGCCCAATTAGAAGAAACAGGACTTAGAGTAAATATCGATGATAGGGACATAAGGCCCGGCAAAAAATTCCATGATTGGGAATTGAAAGGAACACCATTAAAACTTGAACTTGGACCTAGAGACTTGGAAAATAATATTACAGTAGCTATGAGAAGAGATGAAGGAAAAAAAATCGAAATTGCTCTTGATAGCTCATTATCAGATAATGTTATTGATCTATTAAATAAAACCCAAGAAAACTTATCTGAATCTGCTTGGAACTTCCAAAAATCCCATGTTAAATTCACAGAAAGGTTAGATGAAATTAAAGATCTTGTTGAAACAGGCAATGTTGTTAAATTCCATTGGTGTGGAGACGAAGCTATCGGTAGAGACATTGAAGAAAAAACAGGATATGACATATTAGGTATCCAGGAAGAAATATCCGAAGGTGAATGCATCTCCGGTAAAGGGAATGCAAAATACATTGCTTTGATGGCTAAAACATACTAAGTGATTAAAATGGATAATATCTATGCAATAATTCCAGTCAGTAAGTTCAAAAATGCTAAAACCAGACTTTCCCCATTTTTATCAGAAGAAGAAAGGGAAAAACTATTAAAGGTAATGCTTCAGGATGTAACTGACACTTTAAAAAAGCATGTAGATAAAATATTCATTATTAGCAGAGATGAAGATGTTTTAAAATATGCAAAAAGCTTAAACTTAGATACTATCCTGGAAAATAAAGATTCAAACCTGAATAAAGCATTAAAACAAGCTATGAAGGAATGCAAAGGAAAAGTAAGGAAAGTTATTATTGTTCCTTCTGATGTTCCTTTGATTGGAAAAACAAATATTTCAATCTTAATTGAAGCTTCCAAAAACTTAGATTTCATTATTGTTCCGTCAAAAGGTGGTGGAACCAATATGATTATAATGAAGCCTATGGCAATACCTACTAAATTTGAAGGATTCAGTTACAGAGAGCATGTTAATGTTGCTGAGAGAAAAAAATTAAATCCGCAGGTTCATGATTCATTTTTCATGGCATTAGATGTTAATACAGCGCAAGATTTAGGTGAAATTATGATTCATGGAGAACATACTCATACCAGGAAATACTTGAAAGAACTTAAAGTTAAAGTAGAACCTTACCGTGGAACTGAACGTTTAAAAGTAACAAGAGGATAGTTTATGATAGTAATGTCAATTGCAGGTGTTGATCCATCAGCTGGCGCAGGTATCTATGCCGATTTAAAAACATTTCAAGCTATTGGAGTTTATGGAACCGGAATTGTAACAGCACTTACTGCACAAAATCCATATAAATTCTTTTCAGCTTCACCAGTTTTACCAGAATACATTGAAGAACAAATGGATTCAGTGCTTGATTCATATGAAGTAGAATTTATCAAAACTGGAATGTTATATTCCCCAGAAATTATTAAATTAGTTTCAAAAAAGATTAAGGAATATGACCTGAAAGCAGTAGTTGATCCTGTAATGGTTGCAACATCAAGTGGAAATCTAACAAAAGAAGACATTGCAGATGCATTTAATAAGTATTTACTTCCAAATTCAATATTAACCACACCAAACATAGCTGAAGCTGAAAAACTAACAAAATTTGAAATAAAAACTAAAGAAGATGCTTTTAAAGCTTCAAAAAGGATAGTTTGCAATAACATTATTACAGGAGGTCATTTAGACGGCCTAAATACTATCAATATTGATGGTGAAATTACAACTATAAAACAAGAATTAATAAAAACAGACAATTTACATGGTACAGGTTGTAATTTATCATCAGCAATTGTTGCATATCTCGCTAAAAACAATGAACTTGACACATCAATCATAAAAGCATTGAATTATGTGTATGAAGGAATAAAAAATGGAAATTATGGAACATTAATAGCTAAAATATAATTTCCTAAACTTTCTTTAAACTAGCAGACATCCCATTACCATAACATCAGATAGTAATGGAGAAAGTTTTTTAATCAAAAAATTAAATAGAATATTAATTAAAACAATTAGTTGGTATTATGAACATTCTAATATCTAATGATGATGGAGTTAATGCAGCAGGAATCTTAGCTGCCAAGCAGGCAGTTGAGGATTTGGCCAATGTTTATGTTGTAGCACCAGATAAAAATAATAGTAGTGTAGGCCGTCGCATTTCACTATTTAAACATTTAAAAATTGATTCATGTGAACTTGAAGACGGCAGTCCAGCATGCTCTGTTTCAGGCAGTCCTGCTGATGCTGTAATTGTTGGTGCAGATTATATAATGGATGAAAAGCCGGATCTGGTTATAACTGGAATAAATCAAGGACTGAATATCAGTTGTGATATAACCTCGTCAGGTACTGTTTGTGCCGCTTTGGAAGCAGTTAGTTTAGGCATTCCCGCAATAGCTGTTTCATTGTTTATTGATCCAAAAACTTCCTATAAACAGGATGAAAATGGTGAATGGTATATGGATTATGATTTTAATTTTGCAAAAAAGGTTTTGCATGATTTAGTATTAAAAATAATCGATGAAGGATTTCCCAAAGGAGTTGACTTATTTAACTTAAACATACCGACCAATTATAAATCCCAAGAGGTTAAAATTACTTACTTATCACATAAAATGATTGATAAAAAAGTCATTGATAATACCAATGAAGAAAAAAAGGAATTATTTAACTATCCCTTAGACGAAAATCAAGAAAGTGATGATTTAATTATGATTGCTTCCGATTTAATCAAAGAATATGAGGAAGGCAGTGATGGATACGCTCTTCTTGTTGAGAAGTGTCCTAGTCTAACTCCCCTTAATGTTAATATGACCTCAAAAAAGTTAAATTGGTAATTGAATTTTAAATAATTCAGATAAATACTGCAAGTATTTGATGAAATTACTTGAATATTTACTGAATGTTTTCATCTTATTAAATTAATATACCTGTAACTTTCTCCAACCTATTTCTTCTTTAAGATTTCCCTAACAGCTTACCTGTTTTTTTAACAGTGATAACATGATTTGTTGAAACATTGTAATCTCTAAATATAACATATTCAATCATGTGTTCACGATTTCTTGTCAATATCAGTTGTTCTGCTTCAGTTATGGCTTGATCTAGCCCATAATCCCCGCTTCTGTTTCAGCATTTGATGTTTCAAAATATTCATTAAATTTATCTTGGCTTCTACACTTACCCTTTCACATATCCTGTCCACCACATTACTTGCAGCAAACAAATAAAATATATTTTTCAAAAAAAGCTACTCAAAATAATGTATTAAACAAAGGATTAAATAATACAATTAAGAATAATGAAATATGGTTTAAAATAAATATTATAAGGAAATACTATGTCAACAAAAACTTTAGATACGAAAACAAGGAATTTAATACTTATATTATTTTTAATAGGAGTGTTTATGGGATCCCTGGATACTGGAATCATAGGTCCGGTACTGCCATCTATTGAGCAAAGCTTCAATCTTACAAGTAGAGATTCAAGTTGGATATTTACTCTTTTTGTAATTGCATTTATGATCGGTTCTCCAATCATGGCTAAATTTTCAGATTTTTACGGTAGAAAAAAGATTTTTATTTTAGATGTTCTTTTATTTGGAATCGGATCATTTTTAATTGCATCTTCCATGAATATTGAATCAATATTATTAGGAAGAGTTATACAGGGTTTTGGTTGTGGAGGAATATTTCCTGTAGCTGGAGCATTTATTGGTGATGGATTTCCATTGGAAGAGAGAGGAAAAGCATTGGGAATTCTTGGTAGTGTATTTGGAATTTCTGCAATTGGAGGGCCATTAGTTGGAGCTGCTTTAATCCCTTTTGGTTGGAACTGGTGTTTTACAATTAACATTCCAATAGCATATTTCTAATAATATTTGCTGATTATATTCTTCCAGATTTAGAAAAGCAAAGAAAACTTAAAATAGATTATTCGGGAATTATACTATTAAGTTTGCTTGCAATATTTTTATCCTATGGATTAAATCAAATTGATTCAAGTAATTTCATGAACAGCATATTATCTTTTAATGTACTTCCATTCCTAATAATTTTCATTATTTTAATTCCGATTTTCTTCATAATAGAAAAAAGAGCACAAGAATCAATCGTACCAATACATATGTTAAGAAATAAAGAGATTAGTATTGCATGCATTGAAACTTTATGTTATGGAATCGTTTACTCTTCAGCAATATTTATTCCTTCTCTAGTGATTCTTTCAATGGGTTTAAACAATCAGTCTGCAAGTTTAATGTTAATTCCAATCTTGGGAGCTAATGCTGTTGCAGCACCAATTCTTGGTAAAATCTTAGATTCTGCAGGTTCGCGTAAGATTATGGCAATTGGGACATTAATAATGAGTTTTGGTTTAATTGCTATTGCAGCCTATCCCAATAATTTAATTTTATTCCTTATTGCTGGTTGTTTAATCGGTATTGGCATGGTGACAATTATTGGTGCTCCATTAAGGTATATTGTTTTAACTGAAGCAAAAGCTACTGAAAGAGGAGCTGGTCAAGCTATTGTTAATATGTTGTCAATTGCAGGCCAATTAATAGGTGGAGCTCTGATTGGAGGTACAGTTGCATCTTTTTCAGGAATATTCGGTTATAAAATAAGTTTAATTTTAGCAGCTTCTGTTGGACTTATCGCATTCTTGTTTACTTTAAAATTAAAAAGTCGTGATGAACAAATTGAAACTATGAAATCAAATCAATAATTGGGAGCAAATTTGAAACATTAAGCAAATACAAAATTAGCAGAACCTAAAATTTATAATTAAAAGAAAGATTAATTAATCTTCTTTTATGAAAAAACACACAATCCTATACAATAACAATTATCTAATCTATTTTCTTATTAGATGCTGTTAACTCAAAGCTTATATCCAGCAACATTATTATTTTTTCATCAGATACGCTTCCATCAAGAGCAACAGTAATCCAGTTTTCTTTATTCATATGATATGCCGGGAAAAATCCCGGTTCAGTAGTTAAAGAATCTATAAGTATCTGATCACACTTGAAATTTACAACATCAAGAATTTCATCCCCATCCAAACCCAGCTTACTCTTAGAAACATCCATAATCAGAGCAAACCATTTCCGATTATCATCATGACGGAACACTTCATAATTTGGGAACTTCAGCCATGGAAATTCAGGTTCTGCAGAATAGTTATCTTCAATATAATCTTCTAAATCATCACGATTCATGCTTAATCCCCTTTCACTAAAAGATATATCTGATTTTATTTAATTTAAATATTTGACTGGAATTTCTGTTTCATGAAATATGCATTTAAAGAATAATTTAAACTGTGACTGTGAGAAAAATGAGAGTTATTTAAACAATAACCCTATTAAACGATTATTGGCATTAATCAAACCAAGGATATGTTGAAATATCTAAAACAATTAGACATTAATAAAAATATAATTCCTGATTCAATCAAAATAGAAAATTTGGAATTTAAAATCATTCATCCATATTTAATTGACTAACTATAGATTCTTGAAGAGCGAGGAATTCTTGTGATTCTCTTTTTCTCGGCCTTTCCAAATCCACTTCAACAATGTTTGCAATCCTGCCGGGATTTTTGTCTAAAATAACAATTTTGTCTGCTAAATAGATTGCTTCATCAACGTCGTGAGTTACAAAAACTATTGTATTTTCAAATCTTTTCCAGACACCAATTAGCTGTTCTTGAAGACTATGTCTATTTTGCATATCCAATGCAGAAAACGGTTCATCCATCAGTAAGATAGGTGAATGATTAAGCAAAGATCTGATAATTGCAACTCTTTGTTTCATACCACCAGAAAGTTCATGAGGATAGCTATCTTTAAAGTCAATTAAACCAACACTTGTCAAGTACCTTTCAGCGGCGGCAATATTTTCTTCTTTAGAACCCGGTTTTGTCATCTCCAAACCGAAAGTTACATTCTGAAGAACTGTTAACCATGGGAATAATGAATATTGTTGGAAAATAACCGCCCTATCACCAGATGGTTTTTTAACAACTTCACCGTTTGCAACAATTTCACCAGAAGTTGGAGTGTCAAGACCTGCAATCAATCTTAAAAGAGTTGTTTTACCACATCCAGACGGCCCTAAAAGACATACTAATTCACCATCATCAATAGTTAAATTAATATTTTCCAAAACAGAGAGATTTTCTGATTTTTTAGTTTCAAATTTTTTATAAATATCCTTAACTTCAATTGACATGCAAAACACCTACCAGAAGATTTTATCTTGAGCTCTGCTAAATACAAAGTCAAATACAAGTCCAATCAAACCAATTACAACCATACCAACAACAGTTGTACCTGTATCAAAAAGGTTTGTTGCAATTAAAATCATATAACCTAAACCACTACTTGATCCAATCATCTCTGCTGAAATAGTACACATTAAAGCAATACCAATACCAACTTTCAAACCGGAAACGATATATGGTATAGTAGAAGGCAATACTACTCTTCTTAAAATATTCCAGTCATTAGCACCAAGTGTTTGAGCAGATTCAACTAAAACCTTGTCTGTTCTTTTAACACCATCAATTGTATATACTAAAATTGGAAATACGCAACCCATAAATATAATGAATACAGCTGGAAAAGTACCTATTCCAAACCATAAGATGGAAAATGGAATCCATGCAACTGGTGGAATTGGTCTTAAAATGCTGATTACGAAAGTACATATATCTTCTAAGGTTTTATACCATCCAAGTACAATTCCAAGAGGAATAGCTACAATGGATGCTAAAATCAAACCAGCAAATACTTTATATAATGTATCAATAGTATTTGTCAAGAGTTTACCATTTTCTATTACTACTAATGCTGAATTTACCACATCAAGCGGTCCGGGCAAAATATATGAAGAGAACAATGCCAGTGCATTAGTTATAATATACCAAAAAAATATTAAAACTACTGGTAAAATCAATGGAATAAATTTATTTTTATAATTATCTAACATTACATCACTAATTAAAATTTAATACAGTATTAAATTTAATTTTTATAATATAAAAACTTTAAAAAAAATGAACTCTTTCAAAAACTTGTGTGATTTTTTCTTTTTTATTGGGTGTCCATCGAAAATCTAAAATTAATTTTTGAAACTGATTAAGAATACTTCAATTCAAAAACAAAGAAAAAATTTGCATCAAAAAATTACTTTTGGCGAACACTCCTCATAAAAGAAAAAAAATAAAAAAAATTTCGCAACCAAAAAACTATTCAAAAAATCAAATCACTTATGTTTTTGAAAAAAATTAAGAAGAATAAGCTATTTAAATAGCTTTCACTTCTATATCTTTAATATATTCCTCGTCAGTTAAAACGGATCTTGTACTTAAAAGTCCAAATAACATCGTGGATAAATTATGCACCATTGAAGATGTTGCTGGCGGGATTATTCCCAAAACACCTAAAACTAAAAGAGAACCATTTACTGCAACAATATTATGATAGTTATTATTAATTTTATCCAGCATTCCAGTACTTAGTTTTCTAAGAGTGACAAGGTCATATAAATCATCAGACAATAAGGAAATATCTGCAACTTCACGAGCGATATCTGATGAATGTTTCATTGAAACAGACACATCCGCAGCTGCAAGAGCAGGAGAATCATTAATTCCATCCCCCACCATTATTACAATCCTGCCTTCTGCTTTTAATTCTTCAACAATTCTTGATTTATCTTCAGGAAGTACTTGTGATCTATAATCTGTTATTCCCAAAGCATTAGCTCCAGCACGAGCCCCGCTTTCACTGTCACCGGTAAGCATTATAATATTTTCAATACCTAAAGATTTAAGTTCTTCTATAACATATTTTGCTTCCTTGCGTATAGGATCATCAATACAGATAATACCTTCAAGTTTGCCATCAATGGCCAAGTAAACTACAGAATGTTCTTTAATTTTCTCATTGATTTTCTTTTCCTGACTTTTAGTCACTTTGACTTTCTCATCATCGAATAAAAAGTGTCTTGAACCAATAACTGCACGTTTACCTTCATATTCAGTTACAATACCGTGTGCTACAATATATTCAACTTCACTGTGATCTTCTTCATGTTTTAAACCTTGTTTTTCAGCCTCCTTTACAATCGCCGTAGCAATACTGTGTGCAAAGTGTTCCTCAATACATGCAGCCATTCTTAAAATCTCGTCACAATCGTATTTTTTAGACATTGAAATTACATCAACAACCTTAGGAGCAGCATTAGTTAAAGTTCCAGTTTTATCAAATACAATAGTATCTGCATTGGCATAATTTTCAAGGAATTTTCCACCTTTAACCATCATTCTATTATCAGATGCTTCACGCATTGCTGAAATAATAGATAGTGGTGTTGTTAATTTAATTGCACATGAGAAATCAACCATCAAAACAGACAATGCTTTTGTTGGGCTTCCTGTAATAAAGTAAGTTAAAGCAGTTGCAATAAAACTGTATGGAACAATTGAATCTGCAAGTTTTTCCGCTTTACTTTGGCTTTCAGCTTTTAATTCTTCTGAATTTTCAATCAGATGAATAATTTTATTTAATCTTGTTTCTTTATTCATCGAATATACTTCAACAATCAGATTACCTTCTTCAACAACAGTTCCAGCATGAACCGTCTTCCCATTCATTTTATGAACAGCTAATGGTTCACCGGTCATAGAAGCTTCATTGACTAAACCTTCACCTTCGATTACTTTTCCATCTACTGGAATTACATCCCCCATGTGAACTTTGATTTTATCCCCCTTACTAATTTCTACTGCTGAACATTGTTTTTCTTCACCGTCTTCTCCTACTACCCATACTGTATCAATATTTAAAGCTAAGCTATCTTTTAGAGTGCTTTTAGCTTTTTGTAATGTGTAGTCCTCTAGTGCATCGGAGATTGACAATAAGAACATCATTGAACTTGCAGGTTTGTAATGTTTATTTAATAATGCGCCAGCAACAGCAGCACCATCAAGTAATGCCACATCAACATTAAAACTAGTTAAACTATCAAAACCATTCCATATATATTTCATGGCATGATATACTGTTAAAGCATTTCTTACGGGAATTGGTAAAAATAACTTATAAATTCCCCTATTTAGAATCATTTTAGCTATTTTTTTATAAAAATCTTCACTGATTTCTTTAGAAATTTGAATTTGAGTAGGTTCAGCTTCAAATAAATCATCCAAACCAATCTTATCCAAAATATCAAAAATTTTATCTTTATTATCAATGCCTTCATCATAATACATTAAAATACTACCATTTCTATGTGAAGTCAGCACCTCATGGATAAAATTTTGATTTAACAGTAATGAAGCAAGACCATAACCTTCCTCTTTAGTGAAAGCCCATTGGCCAGAACGAACTCTTAGGCGAGATCCGTTATCATACACCACCTCATATTTCATATTAAAACCTTAAAAAATAGAATTATTCTTGTGATTCATCATAAATTTCTTTTTTATCTTCCTTGTGGGCATCTACAACAATATCTTCAGCATTTTCTTTCATATCTTGAAAACATTCTTCAGCATCTTTTTTTATAGACATTACATTTGCCATGCCTTTTGTTGCTGCATTTTTTACAGATTTTGATTCAATGACTTTTTTCCCAACAACTGCAGTTGCAATACCTGCTGCAAAGAGCAACGCATGCTTATGTTCAACACATTTTTTTAAAATATTTCTATGTACCATATTATTTTTCCTCCAATTTAAATTTAGGTATAACTAAATTATTTTAATTACAATAAATATTATGAAAAATATAGTATATAAAGTTTAGGTATACCTTAATTTCATAATCACATTATAAATATATCAACAAAGATATATTGATAATGATAAAATGAATTCAAACAAAAAATTTTTCTCAAGAATAGGATTTAATTACTTAATTTATGCAGTATTTTCATTAGTAATTACAATGATTTTAGCAAATATTATTGCATATACAAGTCCAGAAATCCTTAATAATATAAATACATCAACAACAATAACAGCTATATGCAATTATATTTTACCATTACCCGTTTTCATATATTTAATGGGAAAATTAGATTCAAAAAAACTAGAAATCCATAAAATAAATGCTAGAACATTTTTAAAATATCTCTGCATTACATTTACATTGATGTGGATTGGGAATATTATCGGAGTTATAATAACTACCGCACTTAGCGGAGCTATTCAAAGCGACATATCAAATCCCATTCAGGACCTGATTAATTCAACTGGAATCTGGTTGAATATCGTGCTGATAAGTATTATCGGACCTGTTTTTGAAGAATTTTTCTTTAGAAAGCTATTGATTGACAGAACAATTAAATACGGTGCAAGAACTTCAATAGTTTTATCTGCAGTCATGTTTGGACTGTTCCATGGAAATTTAAATCAGTTCTTTTATTCTGCATTAATAGGTGGATTTTTTGCATATGTTTATATTAAAACCGGAAAGATAACTTATACAATACTATTACATATGATTATTAACCTACTGGGATCTGTTGTAAGTTTATTTTTAAACAGTAGTGTGACTAACCTCATCACCGGTACAATCAATCCATTTGATTTAATTTTTGTACTTTTGTACTTGGCAATACTTATAATTACATTAATAATTGGTTTAACTAACCTTTTAAATTATAAACAAGCAAAATTTAATGGACAAAAAACAGAAATATCATTACAGAAACCATTAAAAACAATATTCCTAAATCTAGGAATGTTCTGTTTTATAATATTTTTTACAATAAAAATGGTCTTGCAAGTGATAAATTAAAAAAAGAGAAAAAGAATCATTCTTCTTGTTTCTCTTCTTCAATAGCTGCTGTAACACTGTTTAATATTTGAAGTGATTTGGAAAATGCCGGCATTCCAGATGTTAATAAAACAACCCTTAAAACATCCACAATTTCCTCTTTGGTAATTCCCAATACTTCAATAGCACTTCTAATTTGTTTTTTAATAGCTCTAGGATCAGCACGAGAAGCAGTAATACCGATTGCAATCAATTTTTGAGTTTTATAATCCAATACCTTACCATTCCAAACAGTATCATTAATATCTGTTACTAACTCATATAAATCAGGGTATTCTCCTTCCAATTCTCTAATTCCTTTTCCATAAAATACTTCACCTTTCATACAACTCTCTCCAAAATATAATTAATTTATTATTTCTTTTTTAAATTATATATAATTAGGGCTCTTTCAAAAACTGGCTATTTCAAAAACTTGTGTGATAACTAATTTTTCGGTTAATCAATTCATTTAAATTTTTCAAAATAACGGATTAATTAGCTTTAAATTATAAAAATAACTCCAAATATCAAGAAAATCTTTTAAATAAAAAACTTGCAGAACTAAAACGGTTGTCCTAAATACCTCCAACAATCCTGCCACTATCATATATTCCCACATCATTGCGCTAGATTTCATCCGAATCTGGCAGCTGCTCTAGTACATATTCCAAATATTCTTTACTTGATGCCATATTAAATCACTCAATGTTCAGCAGTTATATATTTCTGTAGGGATAAATTCCTTTTTCTTTAAATTCTAATTCCAACCATCTTTTAAGAATAGGCTCAGCAATCTCGTATAAACCATTGTTGAGACTTATTAATCCTTGATTTTGAAGATTGTTTAAATAATTGCTTAATGATCCTGTGGATATTCCAAATTCATTTGCTATGTCTATTCTTCTCAGCGGTTTTTCAAGTAGAGTTATGATTATGGTTTGTTCTCTAAAAGATAATCTTGCCCATATATTTATTAAATGAGAACTTATAGCTTGGATTTTTTTATCAAAATACATTTTTATTGCATCATCATCCAGTTGCTCGTTTATCGGAAGCAGTGATGCGAATATATTTACATATGACGGGACTCCAGAGGTGAATTTGTAAAATCTATCAAAACCGTCATCAGTGAATTGGATATACGGGGTTTTTTTGGATAAATAATTCCTGACTGTTTCTTTTTCAAAGGGGTTTATGTTAATTGAAATCATTCTTCCGCCAAATGCCCCGTTTTGGCTTGCAATTTCTGATATTAGTTTGTCTTGTAGGCTCATTGACCCTGAAAATATGTATGCTATGTTTCTCTGGTTTTGAATGTAGCTTCTAATTTTCCATAAAAACGATTCTTTGTAATTGTTTAGTTCTTTTATAATTTGAAATTCGTCAATGAAAATTAAAACACCTTTAATTTTATCTTGATTTTCATCATATATTTTTTCAGGCAGATTTAATGCAAAATCAATAAGTTTTTCTTCGTTTGTTTCTTTTGAGAATATTGGTATAGGTATTTTGTCAAGCCGTATAAACTCTCTGATTTTAAAATCATTGGATTTGAAATATTTTTCTATCTGCTTGTCTAATGTGTTTAATCCTTTATTTTTTGATTCAAGAATCAATTCTTTGAAGAAATGTCCCATCAATCCGATAATGCTCATCTGATTTTTTTGATAACATTTGGATTTTGAAAAATCAATATATACAACCAAATATTCGCCATCAAGTTCCCTTTTTAGTTTTTTGAGAAAGACTGTTTTACCTACTCCCCTTATACCTGTTAATAATAAATCCGGGGCATGGCCCTGACCAGTTGAATGCAAGATATTTTTGATGTTTATCAATTCGCTTTCTCTGTTGTAAAATTCTTCATCAGTTAAATTCTGGTTATTTCCCCAAGGCAAATCAGTCATTTCTAAATCCTCCTAAAGCAATGTATTATAAAATATAGTATGTTCCAAGTATAATATAAATTTTAGCATGTATTATAAATTATAGTATATTTTAAATGTACTAAAAAATTTAGTACATGTGAAATTAACTTCTGTTGAACTTCAATATAACTAAGCCCCATAATTCCCTTTAAAACATCCTTATCTTCAATATTTTTGATTAATAATGCAAAATCAGATTTTAAAGCTTGAAATCCCTTTAACAATTATTGAATTTGAATTTACATAATAGTAACTGTTTTATCGAAATCAAAGAATAGTTTAATTCCGACTTATATAAAATTCAGATAAAATTTATTCAAAAAATAAAAAATATAAATCAGTTAAATTCCTACAGTAACATTACCTTCATATGCGCATCCCTGATATTTGCCATTTCCAGAGAATTTGAAATCACCATAATAATTGTCACTTGTTGAATTGGATAAATATTTGGCAAGTTCAACAGTAAACTCACCATTTTCATCAGTAGTTAGAGTTCCCACATTCCCTCCAGGTTCGTGATAGGCAATTGTTTGATTCGCTACGCCATTGCCATAAGAATCGACTAACATCCCAGAAAACGAACTGTTTTCAGTTACATGAGTTTCATTGACAATCATGAATGTTGAAACATTATTGTTAAACTGAAACCAGAATACACCAACACATATTAAAAAAACGATTAATAAAACAATAAGAATTTTACTTTGTTTTTCCATTTAAACACAACCTGAAATAGCTTTGCGTACTTTATCAACTGCGATTTGTTTTTTAGCTGGAAAAGCAGCAATTTTAATTTTTAAGTGAATCGAATCGCCTTTATCTAAAATGGTTAATTTTTCATCTAGAGCATCAGTTTTATCAAATCTTAAAAACCAATTTCCTTTTTCATCCATTTTACACTCTAAATCATTGTTTAACTTATCCAAATCAGCAGATTCTAAAAGTTTGTTAAAAAAAGTCTTTGTGTATCTTTTTTTAGATACGACACCAGTTAAAATAAGAATCCTATCTTCCAGCAACCCTTCAGCTTCCTCCACATTAATTTCAGCTTCAGGAAGTAAATTTAAAATAGCTTGAGAAATTTCATCAACACTTTCATTTTCATAAACGAAAGCTCTAAATTTGATATTATGAATCATTTTAATCAAAAAGGAATGAAGAAAATATTATAATTTTCTTCTTCTAGCTTGTTCTGAGCCTTTTCCTTTAGATTTAATTCCACGTCCTTTGTTACCAGCACTAGTTAAACCTCTGAGAGCTCTATTAGTGTGTTTTTTAGAACAAATCCAATTGATTTTTTTATCGTTGACAATAGAAGGACTTTGTGGATCTACTAAAATAACTTCGAAATATTTATATTTTCCGTCAGCCCATACCCAGTAAGAGTTTAATACTTCTAAGTTAGGGTATTTTTTAGCTACACGTTCTTCAGCAATTCTTTGAAGAGATTTTGCTTGGGTAATTTTGTTTACACCCATTCTTTTAGGTTTACGACCGTTGAAACGACGAGTTTTTCTTCTTCCACCACGTCTTACTCTGGTTCTTACTAAAACGAAACCTTTTTTAGCTCTGTAACCTAAGCTTCTAGCTCTGTCGAGTCTAGTAGGCCTATCAATTCTTTGAACTACTTTTTGTCTTCTCCATTTAGGAGCTCTTTGCCACATGAGTTCACGTACGTAAGACTCATCCGGATTTTTCCATGCATCTCTAATATATTTATACATAAATAACACCTTTTTGTTCAGCCACAGGGGCCACATCCATTTGGGAACTTGTCCCGAAAAAAGTAATTAAATTACTGTTAAAAATAACAGTATTAAAATATTTGTTTTATATGTTTATAAATGTATCGTAAAATAAGTGAAAATCATTCCCTTAAAAATATTTTGAATTTAATTATCCCTAATGCATCTTCCCCTAAACTTTTCCAACAGATGTGCTACCATACCGTACACATTAGACATTTAAATCAAATCAATTTCATCCATACATCTTTGAATATCATCATCAAATTGAGTGATTAAATTATTAAGCATGACTTCATACTCATAAATTTCATTATCATCTAATAACAACTCTTTTTTATTATATGGATATTTTTCTTTAATCTCAGCTATCTCCTTTTCCTCACATTCGATTAATTCCTGCAAACGTTCTATTTCAGATTCAAATTCTACTTTTTTATTTGGAACAAAGTAATATAAAGATTCCAATGCATTCAAGTTGCCATTTTTAAATGCTTCTGTAATTTGAATAAATAAATCTTTTTCACGATTAGATAAATTAGGATTTAAATCAGGATGCAGTTTCAAAACACATTGTTTATATATTAATTTAAGCCTTTTAGTATCTTTTTTTGATAATAAACAAATGTGTTGCTCTTCCATTGCACCATTTAATTCATCCATGTGTTTTTTAATATTCTCCTTATACTTAAAGAATTCCTCTTCCAATATTTCATCAATAAGTTCAATATCAATTTCTTCTTCAGTGCTAATTTGAATTTGTATCAATTGAAGTTTTCGCTTAAGCATTGATAATTTAACGTCTTTCTTATAAAGCTCATATTCAAGAGAACCAAACTTAAGAAGATACTCTCTTTCAATATTTGGACAAATCTGCAATAAAAGTTCATGATGTATCAATATTAAATCAGATAATCTGTTTTTTAATTTCTTAAATTCAGGAGAAATAATAATTGACATGATAGCACAACATATGATAACTATAGGATTAAATATGGAAGTAAATAAATATATAACTTTCTTATTGAGTTTGATATTATGAAAATGCCAGAAACTTTAGATTCGAAATTACTAGCACCCTGCGGAATTAATTGCATTAGCTGTGAAAAATACCAAAATCCATGTTCCGGATGCTTAATAAGTAATGATGGGAAGAGCAAAGCTAGTTTGAAGTGCAAAATTAAAACTTGTTTTGATTCCAAAAGTTTTAGTTATTGCGGACGATGCAGTGAATTTCCATGTCCTCTAATGAAAAAACACTCAAAGAAATATGTTAAAAGGCATGATTTAAACACTCTTGAAAGTGCTAAAAGAATAAAAACCACCGGTATTGGACGCATGATGAGTCAGGATCATGATGAATGGTTATGTCCGGAGTGCGGCGGTGTTATTAAATTTCAAACTAAAAAATGTAGTGAATGTGGCATTAAAAAAGAATAGGAAGTTTTAAACTTCCAAACTGTTAACCTGATACCATTACCAGTTTACCAGTACTTGGATCCTCATAAACTTTACCAACTTCACTATATCCACTATCTTCCAGTCCACCAGCATCAGTATAATTTTGAGTAAATGTATTTGCTGTTGAAACTTCTTTTGTTTGGGTTTGCTCAGTAATCATGTCTGGATTAACAGATAATGCCATGATTGCAAATATTAAAAAACCTAAAGCTAAAACAAGCATAGCATCTGAAAGATTATTTAAACCACCCATTGGATCATCATCAACAGATTCTGAAATCCTTCTTTTTTTTCTAAGCATATTCTCACCAATTATTGATAACTTCTAATTCAGTTTCTGCAAGAGTTTCAACATCTATTAATTCTGCCTCATACCATTGCTTTTTATATTTTGAAACTACAAATGCTAATGCGCCAATAGTTAAACCAGTTACAGTTGTATCAAAAGCAATAGTTAATGATTGAGCAAGAGTTGCAATATCTCCCGTTCCAAGTGCTGCAAGACCTGGGCCTAATGGAATTAAAGTACCTAAAAGACCTAAACTAGGACCAACACGGACTAAAATATCAGTTTTATTCGTTTTTTTTATTAATATTGTTTCTTCTGCAGATATTAGTTCACTAGCAAATGCTTTTCTTGCATCACAACCAATATCATAATTATTAGCAATTCTAATTAAAATTTCTTTTTGATAATTAAATAAATTACTATTAGTGATTTCACTTTTCATTTGATCCACATTATTTGAAAATGAAATTCTCCTAACTAAATTTTCTAAATCATTTGAACTAATAGGTTTTCTTGAAATATACTCATTAATCAAACCACCCAAAGCAAGAATGATAATTACTCCTGAAACAACAAGTAACACAACAACAGGTGTTAATAAGCTTTCGGAAAATATATGAATAATCGAAGTTAATGTCTCAGTTCCTTGAATAATCATGAATTTCCTCCTTTAATCTCATTTATAAATACACCAATAATCAAAATAACAACAAATGCAATAATCACATAAATTAACTGATAAGTAGGAGTTAAAATTAAAAAAGCCTTAAATGAAGTATAGTTGAGAGATTTAGTGGAATCATAAGTTAAAGCAAAAATAAAAATAACTATTGAAAATAAAAACATATATTCACTTGTTATTACATTATATTGCATTTTTGCATGATGCAATAATTTTGAAAGTTGATAAACAACAAATAAAATAATAAAAATAAATAAAGAGTACACAATTATGTTAAAAACATTCAGATTTGACTGAGAAGCAAACAGAAATATTGTAATTAAAAATGTAACTAAAGTTAGATATAATGCATGTTTAAAATTATTATTTTTTATATACTTAATTATTACAACAACAAGTGCAAGAAAAATAATAAAAAAGACATAACTAAAAGTATCAATTAAAAAAGACAATGAAACATTTAAAAAACTTGAAGCATACATCAATATAAATGAAACAATGAAACAAATTGAAGATAAAGCAACTAATTTAATATTATCAAGTTTATAATCGCCTAATATTAAAGCAATATTTGCAGTAAATAATAGTAAAATTACTAATAAATACCCCCCAATCAAATCCATATTCCATACCCATTATATTCTTTTATTAATTTAATGTTTATCAATATGAATATATAAATATATCGAGATTAGATATTAAAATACAAATTATTAAATTAAAAGCAAATATAATAATTTAAATAGAAAATTTAATAGATTAATGTTAAAATAAGGAATATATTCAAAAATTAATAAAAAATAAAGAATAATTAATTAGACATTAAATTAATGAAATGATCAATAAAACATATTAATAATATTTTAAGTTTAAAAAGAAAAAAGAAGATAGAAATAATATCTATCTTACATAAACATAACTATATTTACTTGCTGCTTTGTAAGCACCATCACCAGCAAATTTAGTTAATGCTTTAAAGGTACCTTTTTTAGCTATTTTAATATTAAAAGTAGCAATACCTTTGGAATTAGTTTTTGCAGTGTAAGTTTTACCTTTAACTTTTAAAGTAACCTTTTTGTATTTAAGAACTGTTTTACCAGATTTAAGAACAGTAGTTACTTTTTTATTTTTAGTTTTAACTTTAAATGTTTTTTTAGTAATGGTTAAAGCAGTGACTTTTTTAAGTACGCTAATTTTAACTGTTTTAATAGATCCAGTGTAATCATTATCACCAGTGAAAGCTAAAGTAGCATAATGAGTTCCAGAATTAGAATATTTAACAGATAAAATTGCAATACCATTATCATCAGTAGTTACAGTTTTAGCAACACCATCAATTACAATATTTACAGTTTTATTAGCAACAGCAACACCATTTGCATCTTTTAAAGTGAGTTTAATCTTACCGGAGTTACCAGCATAAATAGCTAAATTAGCAGAAGAAATAGAAGTTGAAACAGCAACAGGAGCAGGAGTTGGTTCAGGAGCTTGTGGAATCACAATATTTTCTGAATCTTCAACACCCCAGTCATTGTACCATACAACAACAGCTTTAACACCTTTAGCATATTTATTTCCAGTTAAAGTAATAGGAGCTTTAGGATTGATGTCTCCAGTTCTACTTAAAATATGTAAGAAAGTTACAGAACCAGCAACAACATTATCATTAGCAAGATTTACATTAGAGTTAGTGATGTTAATATCGCCTAAAGTACTTGGAGCGCCATGAGCAGTATTAGCAGATTCAGCTGCAATTAATTTATTATTATTAACTGCATAGAAAGTATTATTATTCATGTAAACACTATCAGAAGCTTTTTCTATACTGATTACAGGGTATCCTCCCCAAGTAGTATTTGCATCTTTAACAAATTGACCACATTCAATGAAAGTATTATCATTAATGAAAGTACCTTCAGTAGATGCACCACCAAAGAAAATAGCATATACATTATCTTTGAAAGTATTTCCAATTATTTTAGCATCTCCACTACCACCATAGATAGATACTGCATCGAGCATTGGTCCATCAAAAGTACAATTTAAAACACTGAGGAATAAAGATCCACCAGCACTTACAACTTTAGAACCCTTTTCTTTGTTTACAGTTGGATCATTAATAAGTTTAGTAGCATAACCACCACTGAATTTACTGTTTTTAACAGTTACATAATTACAAGATTTCACATTAACAGCAGTATTAAAATCTGCAAAACTACAATTATCTACAACACCATTTTCAGCACCTGATCCATCAAAAGTAATACCATATCCTTCCACATTACCATCATAAGTGAAATTATTATTTGGGTTGGTGTCAATGAAAGTAATATCCTTAAAAGTTACACCAATACTTTCAGATACTATAAATAAAGCACCTGTTTTTGAATTTTGGCCACCATGCCCTTTAATAATAGTGTTACCAGTACCTCTAATGGTGATTTTATCCCTACCATCAATTGTTACAGTTTGATTAGCAAAATCATATGTTTTGTCTTCCAATGTAATAGTATCTCCTGAATTTGCATTATTAACTTTAGTTTGAACAACATCCGCATCAGTCGGAATTGCATCTTCAGCCAAAGTAGCATTATCAGCATCCACTGCAGAAACTGCACTTACAGAAATTGCAATGAGAATAAACAATATGAAAGACAGAAATATCTTTTTATTATCCATATTTTTTTCCTCCAAATATCCTTAAAAAAATATACTAATATTAAAAATAAAATAACCAAAAATAGTAAAATAAACTTTACTAAATAATTATTTTGAATATAAGTACATGAATATATAATATCGAACTGCAATATAAATATTATCGTTTATATACATTATTAAAAAATAACTATAAAATGTTTAATCAATATTAAAAGATTAAAAATTAACTATAATAATAAATAAAGACATATTTAATTTATATTAATTAATTTAATCATAAATATTTATTTAATATTAAAAAAAATATATTAAATTAAATTAAAAATAATATTAAATATAATTCACAACGAATAAATATTTTATTAAATTATAAATGTTATTTAACAATAAATTAACAAATTAAACAATAAAAAAAAGAAATAAAGTTTAAATTATCTTTAATTAATTAGAATTCAAATAAATATCATTTAATTTATATAATAATTTAGATTATCAACAACATTATATTATATCGATATGATTTATAATATAATTCATGATTATTTCAATTTATTATTCAAGTCACGTGCAACTAAATAATAATAAATATAAAAACCAAACCAGAAAATAATGGCAAATATACAAGCTATTGCAATCCAAGTTACTATTGGACCGATACCCAAATTAATCGGCATCCATTTAAGATAAATTGCAATTAATAGCAATATTGTCATGCCGACACCCATCTGAATGATAACTTGAAATGTTAAAGGCAAATCTTCTTTATCATAAATAAATCCTGAAAAAGTAAATCCCCAACCTGCAACGATTGACCCGAAAAATGAATTTATTATGTCAATGCCGCTAAATCGAATATTCTGAGGACCCTGATAAAGAGATATTAAAACCATGACACACATTACAATAAAACAACCTACAAAAGCACCTAATGCAAATTTTTCAATTAATTTTACTTTCATAAAATCACCTACCAATCCAAAGCCTGTTTAAAGTTAGGCAAATATTTCCTTGAGTATTGTCCTTCAAACCATTTTTAAGTTCAATAAAACATCATTCCTTTAAGTGAAGGAGCTACTTTCTTTATCTTTCTTAAATTTACAATTGTTGTTTTGGAAATGCGGAGAAAATCAGTTGTTAATACATCTTCAATTTGATATAAAGGCTTTTTAATTACATACTCATGATCTTGGGTATAAACAGTAACCTGCTTATTTACAACTTTAAACATGAAAATTTCACTAAATTCTAAAAGTGCAATGTTTGAATCATTTTTAACAGCCAATATTTCATTTGAATCCTCATTTTCCAAAATTAACATTGCTTTTGTAATATTATCAGTTAGTTTATCAGTGTGAATATCTGCATATGGCTCTTCAATATCTCTTGAAACAAATAAATTTACCTTCATACTTTATTTCCTTAATTTTTTCATCTTTTATTGAATTTTCTGTTCTCTGCATATCCCTGTGTCAAATTTAATATCAAATACAAAAGGTTTTACAAAGTCAAATACCATGCACTACCAAGAAAAGTTTTCTTGAAATTTGAGTTCATATCATCTCTCCGATCTTTCTTTTAAATTTCCCATATTGCCATTTGATAATATATCTTAATAAAAGACGGTATAAATGATTATTTAACAATCACTTCAAGATGCAAAATATTGAAACCAAGATGCAAAAAATAGCAAATAAAAATAAAATTTAAAGCAGCTATAAAATAGCCACTAAGAAATATAAAATAGAAGTGATTACAGGAACTGTTAAATTATCAATTCCACCGTAACTGAATGCTTCACATGCTGTTGCAACTGCAGAAATTGCCAAGATACTAACAATATTAAATTCAGGCATTGTACAACCGATTGAATAGAATACCATCCACACAAATACACCCATTACAGAGGTAACAACGAACATTGTAAGTGATCCTTCAAGAGATTTGGTTCCTCCAAATACTGTATATTTAATTTTACCGAATTTTTGACCAATTAATGCTGCAAATCCATCACCATATACCATAGGGACAATAGCTAATGCTACAATCCAAAGGAATAACTTAGAGTCACTAGCAGGAGCAATTATTGTAAATATTGCAATTAATATTGTCCAAATTCCAGCATAGAAAAACAATCCCAATGCATGGCCAGACTCAGTTACACTGTTTTCTATTTTAATTGGCGAGTAGTCAGTTAAGAAGAATAATGCAATTGTAATGGGCAGTGTTAAAAACCAAACCATGTTCCACGGATTTGCAAAAAATGGCATTGCAAATATCATGTTACCAACCATGATATGCAAAAATTTACGTGAAATTTCAGGTCTTGTTTTTAAAACCATTTCAGCCACTACAAAAATAATAGCTACATAAATATAAACCACAATTAATGCAATGATGTCTGTGAATACCATTAGCAATACTCTCCGTATTCACAGCCGGTATTTTCCATTTTTACATGGTCAATGAGAGTTCCATCTTTTTTGTATAATTTGATTTCACCCCATCCATTTCCTCCATTCCATAACCTATTGTGTAATTTTTTACCTGTTGGAGCCTCATAGTTGATTAACAACATATCTTCACGTTTGCAATAAAGCACCAATTCCATTTTAGAGTCTTTGTTACTTGCATTTACATGCCATGTATGTACGTCTTCACCTTCTTCAAAGTCAAAATCAATCTTAACCATATTCCAGAATCTAGCAAAGTTATATTCATACATTTTACCTTCGTAGTAAAAACCGATTAATAATTTGCGAGGAATGGAAATTCCGAATGCTTTTGGTCTTCCCCCACCTGCTTCAAAAGCAGAATTATTTAATTTTTTACCGGTTTTAAGACTAGTTAAGTTACATGAGGAAATCCAAAGCCAAGGTGATGTGAAGTCTCCTCCCCAGTTTTTATCTGCATAACCATAAGATTTTTCAGGAATCACTTCATATTCCCTACCATCAAGCCAGATTGTTCCACTATATTGAGTTTTAATTCCTTCAGCATGCCAAAACATTTCAAATGAATTTAATTTCCTGAAAAGACCATTAGCACCATAACCAACATTAAAAGCGATTTGTTTATCAATGTCTAAATCCCACATCATATCTCCAGCATCACTCATATATTCTGGATGATCACGAGATTCTTCTTCACTAACTCTTGCAAATCCGCTCATATGAGTTTCTGTTAAGCTGCAATCCCCTACTTTGATATTTAATTCATCATCCGGACATTCAAAATATTTCATTGAGTAAAAATTATGAATTTGCTTTGCATTTTTACCCCAGGTGCCTGCTTTGATCATACAATAAGATGGTTTTTTACCGGCTTTTTGATTTTCAGGCAATTGTCCAAGAGTAGGTTCCTCTTCAGCTAATTCTGGATTACATACAAAGTACTCAATGAAGAAAGGTTTTTCTTCACCAGTTTCTTTATCATATGCGGTTAAGGAATGCCACCACCAGTCATAACCTTTCTTGGCAAGTGGCCCTTTGAGCATATAAAAATCTCTTTTCAAATCACTTTTATTCATTACTAATCCTCCAAAGATAATACAATATCAGATTTGTTAAAAATCGTTTAAATAATTTATTAAAAAATTTTAGTAAAATAAAGTAAAATTAGAAGAAAATAAGAAAAAATTAAAAACGATACTTGCAATGAATAATTTATAACATATATAATAAAATAAGTCTAAAAAAAAGATTTAAAATGGTTAATTTAAAAAAGCTTCAATTAAAAATTATTTATAAAATACATTAATATCATGATTTTATGATGAAATTTATAATAGTTTCAATTCTAAAAATTGAGGTTCCCAAAAACTATTTACTTTGGCGGACAAATTAATAAAAAATATAATTTTTGAGGAAAACCTACCAATAAAGAGCAGGAAATGAAGTCCACACAACATTTTTTAAAATAAAAAAATATAAAACATTAAAGCAGTAAAATAAGAAATAGATAGTGTTTAAAATGAATGTTTTCAATACAAATATTTAAAACATATATTACTTTCTAAAAAAATATTATTAACAATGAATAATGTCTATTATTCTTTAAAAATTATGGAGGGTAAAAAATGGCTGAAACTACAGACAAAGTTATTGTAATTGTAGGATATCTTCTTGCTATATTTATACCTATATTAGGTTTAATTGCAGGAATAGTATTATACTTTGTAAAAAAAGAAGATCCATTCTACCAAAAACATGCAAAATATATTATAATCGTTTCAATAGTCGTATGGGCTTTAAGCGCCATATTTGTGGGAATGCTCAATGTTGGATTAGACGGTTTTTAATTTAAACTTAAAAATTTTTTTCAATATTTTCATATTAATTAATCTCCTTAATTAATAAGAATTTTCTATTTTTATAATCTTTTTAATATATTAAAAAATAAAATAAAAACCTATTTTTCACTATCAGTTAAACTTTCAAAACTGTTTAGCATAGATTCGCTAACTGAATAAATCTTTTGCAAATCAAAGAGATTGTCAACCATATATCTTCTGAATCTTTCACAGGCATAATCATCATATCGCAATCTTATTCAATCATATTCTATGTCCATAAGGATAAGATTTTCAGGCTCTACAACCTTGATATATGCTCTTGGCTCATTTTCTTCAGGATCCAGCAATCTTCTTACATCATCAAGAGTTAGCTTTCCATAATTTACATCCAGGAAACTCTCATCATCTTATGCACCATATTCCATAAGAAACTTTCACCGTAAATGTCTACAAAAATAGGACTGCAAGTCTTGTTTAAATGAGCAAAATTATTGTTCTTATTCTTCTTGTCATCCTCATCTATTGCTGGTCTGGATATTATGATATCCTGAATTGTTCTTTCAGTTGTTTTCTGCTTTTTTTGGTAAAATTAGTTTGAAATGAATGTTTTCAATACAAATATTTAAAACAACCTGATTTTTCCATGATTCATTATCATTTGGTTTTGGTGGTTGTGCTGGGATTCTGTTGATTTAAGAATGGATTTTTCCTAAAAGTTTTTCCAAAAATCTTTCACTAATAGAAGCCCTACCTTCTTCAGTTGTACTTAGATTTTGTTTTTCAACCATGATTCCACTTCCAGTTATATCAATTGATTTTATCACATACTCCCATATTCTTCAAAATGGCATAGTGGATGTGAAGATTCATCAACAATACTAAACTATCTTAAACAGCCAATTGGAAAAACTTTAACCCCGTCTGGACGAGTGTATGCATATTTTCCACCGGTCAATACTGCAAGAAATGTAGGATTGTCCAATTTGTCATTCTTTTCAATTAAACCATTGATTTTAAGTAGATTTTGAGAGCCTTCTTCTATTCCATCATTTCCAAGTTTGCATTCTATTAATGCATATCTTCCATCTCTTAAGTGAACAACACAGTCGATTTCCAAACCTGACTTGTCATGGTAATATGAAACTTTTCCACCATGAGAATTGGTATAGATGCTTAAATCACGAATGCATAAGTTTTCAAAAATGAAACCGAATGTATTCAAATCATTAATCATGGATTCAGGGTTTGCATTTAGTGCAGCTACTGCGATTGAAGGGTCTATGAACACTTTCTTATTTCCTGATCGGATTGCTGATTTGGATTTGATGTTAGGTGACCATCCCCTATTGTCTTCAATTACGAATAATCTTTTTAATGCATCAACATATGAATAGTATGTTGGCCTACTTATATCCATGAAATTAGCATTCATATCATCAATGATAGTCTGGTCCTTAGCCAATGTAGAATTGTTTCTTGCAAGTGAACGCAATAATAATCTTACTCTATCAGGATCTCTTTTAACCCCATCAACGGCAGAAACATCAGTATTACAGATATTTTCCAAATAATTATATGCAACAAACAGTTTGCCCTCTCGGGTTTTTTGGTTCAGTGAATCAGGCCATCCGCCACGACATGCTGCAAATATCAAATCATCAATTGTTAAATCGGATTCACATTCATTAATGTTGATGTCAGGATTGTTGAATAAATCCATAATTGAAATTTGCCCATTGGATTCGCCGCTTTCATACAAGCTCATAGGCCTCATCAACATCCTATGGATTCTTCCGGTTCCAGAATGCATTATACTATCTTCATCAACTACTGTCGAACCGGTTAAAATATACAATCCATAATCTTCGCTTTCATCAACGCTTGTTCTAACTGAATCCCATAATACTGGAGCCACCTGCCATTCGTCGATTAATCGTGGTTTGTCCCCTTTCAATAATCGTGAAGGTTCTATGTCTGCCCACATCATGTTTGATTTGTAATTGTCTTTATCTTGTAGTTTTAATACACTGTTTGCATGCTGTTCTGCAGTAGTTGTCTTGCCGCACCACTTTGGTCCAACAATAAGAATTGCACCAATCATTGTAAGACATTTTTCCAAATCATCATCCAATATTCTTGGCAAATATTTAACAACCATGATCTCCTCCCCTTGATTTTACAATTTTTCTATATTTTAATTTACATTTTTTCATTAATATACTTTACAATTTTTCATAATTAATTTTTCACCAAAATTATATTTATATTATTAAAACCAGATTGTTGAACAATAAGATATAAGTACAATACCAGAAGGTTCATCAACAATACTAATACTGGATGGAGTCCATTCCCCTATGTCTTTAAACTTTAATCTAGGTATAATTTAATGAGGTATTCTGGTATTAGTACTGGACCTTTAACAATCATTACTTAATCCTCCCTTATAAATTGAGGTTTAATTTTCTTTTTAAAAGATAAAATATTAGAGGAGGAAAAAAATTAAAAAAAAAACATTTAAAATGTAATAAAAATACGAAGTGATATAATAAAAGTTAAATAATTATTTTTTTCCTCTTCAATAATTAAAGGTGGAAAAATAGAAAAATAAGTTAATTATAATTAAAAATCTACAAAAATGAAAAAAAACTAGGCATTATTTAACTCATCAAGTAATAAGAAAATTTCTTCAACAGTTTTCTTAGCTTTTTTAATATTATTTTTTCTAAAGTTAAAATCATAATCAGCATTATTACGATATTTTCTTAAGTTATTTAATAATTTTGAAAGTTCCACTTCTTTTTCAATTTCGTAATATTCTAAATACTTAATAATAATTTCATGTGGATTTTGATTATGACCAATAATAAATGTTCTTTCTCAAAATAAATTTTTGTTAGATTAAAACAAGCATAATAATATCTACCAATAGTGAACGTTTATATGCTTCTTCAGAAAAAGTATCTAAATGAATTCCAACATCATGGAAATCTTTCCACATAAAACTCATAATCACCACAAGTCCACAGAAATTAAATGTTTAACACTATTTGGGAAATTACATAAATCATTAATTTCACTATTCATTCTTTTTAATGAACTCCAATCCTCATCAAAAGAAGATTCATCTCCATTAATATAGATTACTAATTGATTTAATGATTGTATTTCTGGATCTGAATAAAATTCTAAACAATAATCATATTCTGAGAAATATTTTTGCAATAATAATTTAATTTGACTCAAATAATCAAATAAATCATCATGAAGTAAAATAAAATCTTGAATCTCCATAATATTAATAAGATTAAAATCATTAGATAACTCATTAAATTTGAATTCAAATGACTCAAAATATTTAGAGTAAGATATAGGTTTTGATTCAAAATATTCATCCTTTAAACTAGCAGGCAATGTAATATATGTATCATCATCACGAATAACTTCTGGAGGACTCATATTCATTCTCCTTTAATAATTTTTTCAAACTTAGCGGTTATTGAATAATCAAACTTATCAAAAATTAAATGATTCATATCAATTAAATTATCTTTAATTTCCCCAACATGACTAATATTATGAAGCACACAGTCATAATCCAATATGAACATCTTATCTGCATCCACATTAGGGAAACGTGGATTAAATAATCCATATTGCATAGTCATTAAATAATCATCTTTTTTAAAATTTACCTTAGTAAATATCTGTACCAAATTTTCATTATTTTTCTCAAGATTATTAATAATCGCCATATTTGTTAAATCCAGACTAAAAAATTCAGAAACATTATTATTAACATTTTTATCAGTAATTTGATTAATATATCTTAATCCTAAAAAGTTTAATTTTTGGTAATCAAACTGATTAAAAGCGTCCATCAGTAATAAAATTTCATCTAAAAAATTAGTAAAACCAGAATATACCCTATCTCGATATTCTAAAACTAAATCATTAGCTGTCAATGTAACAATCTTTTTGTTATTATGGCTTTTAAATATCCAAACTAAATCTCCTTCTCGAGTAATTTTTGGAAGTTGCCCTGAATTAATATCAATATCTAAATTAATTTTATTATGAGGAATAACTTCTGAAATAGGGAAAGTGCCTGAAATTTTATTAGCAAAATCTTTAACTACTTCTTCATCATTACCAGTTAACTTTTTAATAGTTGGAAATTCAATTCTGAAAATAACTTCACTAATAAAATTTTCATCAAAACGAATTCCTTTTTCCACATTTACACCTCAAAAAAATAAAACCTAAAAAATTAAAAAATGCAATTATAATTATAGTCATAATTATAATTCTGGGAGCATATATAATTTTTCTAAAAATAATGGCTTTGTAGAAATCCTATTTGATTCTTACAAAAAACTTTTCAAAAATATTTTTCTTTGCTATTTTTACTTTAATTTTTATAAAAATTATCTTAACATTAGTATTTTTATTTTACACTTGAAATTTCACATAGATTGAAAAAATAAGCAATATATAGTTATATATAGTAAAACGGAGAATAAATATTATTATGAAGCAAGAAAATACCTATTCTCCAGTTAGTAGTTTGTTTTCAAAGCAATTAAATCTTTCGGATTTTGGTTTTGAAAAACCCGCACTCAAAAAAATTAAAGAAATTAACAAAGAGATAAAACCCAATAAACTCTTAAAATTCATCAAATATACATTTAAATACTCAAAAATTGTGTTAAATAAGTATTCAAGTCATTTTTCGAAGCATGACTTCACACAACCTGCATTATTCACACTTTTAGCTGTGAAAATCTACACAAGAAGTACATACAGACAAATAACAGATTTATTAGAACTTTCTGACAAAATACAGGAACATTTACACTTAAAAAAGGTCCCACACTACACAACACTCCAGAAATTCTTTCAAAGACTTCCAACATCAATATTACAAGAATTAAACAAATTAATATTACAAAATCATCAAATAACTGGTAAAATAATTGCTTTAGATGGAAGCGGCTTCACTAATGACTACGCAGACAAATATTACGCAATAATGAGGCGAAAAGAAAGAAAAAGCTACATAAAAAACCATATTTCAATCGATGTAGATACAAGATTAATACTCCATTTCGCAGCTCAAAGAGGCCCAAGATTTGACACACGATTTGCAATCCCTGCAATAAGAAATATAAAGAAATATAACCCAAAATACATACTAGCAGACCGAGCATACGACAC
Source organism: Methanobrevibacter gottschalkii DSM 11977 (assembly GCF_003814835.1). Classification (NCBI taxonomy): domain Archaea; kingdom Methanobacteriati; phylum Methanobacteriota; class Methanobacteria; order Methanobacteriales; family Methanobacteriaceae; genus Methanobrevibacter; species Methanobrevibacter gottschalkii. The sequence continues at coordinate 47,656 of NZ_RKRG01000003.1, read as the reverse complement.
AGAACCCATCAGAAAATGCATTAACGAAGAAGCAAAAGCAGAAGATCAAATACCATTAAAAACCAGAGCAAAAAACGGACATTACCGATTAAAAAGTAAAAAACAATTCAAACAAGAAATATATTCCAGAAGAAACAATGTAGAATCAATATTCAGCGTAATTAAAAGAATATTTAATGGAACAAATAGAAGCAGAAGCTTACAACTGTCAAATAAAGAAACAAAACTCAAAAATACAATTTATAATATTTACAGATCAACTCAAATTCAATAAAAATGAGGATTTCTACAAAGCCAAAAAAACAATTAACTTGATATGCCAATTAATTGATTAAAAACATTTCTTGAGTTCTGAAATGTTGCAAAATGTAACACTATAACATGAAAAAAATAAGTGAAGCATTTGAAAATGATTCAATGTTCAAACAAGTTTATCGTATATTTTTTTACCCAAAGCTGCAGCCAAAGCCAAACCTATTATACCAACTGGCCTAAGTGAATCAACATAATTATCCACAGCATCTCCAAAAATCAATATTAATATTGCAGACATAGCAAAAAGCAACAGAAAGACAATGATTATGCTTAAAACTCCCGCTAAAACTTTTCGAATTATAGATGAAGATTTATTGTTAGATTGACCTTCCGAAATATTAATAGGTTTAAATTCACTTCCAGTATCAGAAATCATAGCACTAGCTGAATTAAAATCTTTAATATATGGACGTAAATCCATTAAAAATAAATTTAATGTTAATAACCAAGATTGAATTACCCCTTCATTCGACACCTCCAACCTACCAGAAGTCAATGCTCTACAACAAGCAAAATAATTTGCACAAACACTAAATGAACTAACAATATGATAATATGTATCATATTGTAATGTAATAGTATCCCAAAAGTTCTTAATATATTTATCCAAATTTTTGGAATTACTACTCCATTTAATTTTGCTAAGTTTTTTGAAAAATGTTTTATTGATTACTTCATAGTTCTTTATTTTTAAAAAATTTTCTTGACCTAAAGTTAATTTATAACCCAAATCACTATAATAAACTTTTTCTTTCTCAATATTTGACAATTCCCTACGAAGTTCACCAATGCAACTGCATTCAATCACAAAAAATAATGAATCAATACAAACAGATGATAAGTGAGAATTACTAAAAATAAAACCAAAATCTCCCAAAACATCATTTGCATCCAAATATAAATTATTATTATCTGAATAGTTATTAATATCTGTCTGATAATGAATATTTTCTGAAAGAAAAGCAAATTTATCATCATATTTAAAACTTAAAATCAATTCACGGAGATCCTCCATAGAATCAGCATCCATAAATACATCAAGTTTTTCATAATCTTCATTAATCCATTCATCAATAGTCTTTTGAGGAAACTGAACCATAATTACTCACTCCTACCAAAATTTAAATTTTAAGAATCTTTTTAATTATTCCATAAAACATACTAGTGGGGAATAAAAAAATGCCTGCTAAAACATATCTGTCTTGAGGAGAATTAGGATAATAATAATCTCCAGTTAACAAATTGGCGGTATACTGAAAAACCATAATTATTAATGAAAAAAACAATATTGACAACAATATTGCAAATATCTTTTTTACATTAACCGAACCATTATCATTGTCAACTTCAATATTCTTGTAAGAATTTACAGAAGGTAAACTAGCACAAGGACTATTTGATTCTAAACCTCTAATATATGGACGTAAATCATTTAAAAATAATTTTAAAGTTAAAATCCATGCATCAGCAATATCTTCAACAGAGACAACATTTCTCCCCCTATTAAATGCATAACACCTAGATAAATAATTTGCACAATATGCAAACTGTACATCCACCCTATTTTCAGTGCCATAATTAATAGTCAAATTTGACCAAAACTTTCTGTAAATAATCTTTTCAATTTCATTAGCCTTTTTATCTAGTTTCATATCTCTAATTGTTCTAAAAAATTCTTCACTAAGACTAGAAAAATCATCATATTTATCGAAATCATCCAAATATACAGTTAATTTATAAGGAAGATTCGAATTTAGAACATGTTCAAATTCAATAATATCCATAGGTCTTCCATAAGAACATGAACAACTATACATGATAATAGAATAAACTCCAACAAAAAAATTATAATTCATAATTGAAAGTTTAATCCAATATTTAAAAGATTCCAAACCATTATATGCATTAATTATAAATTTTGAATGATTTTTAGGTTTATCCATTAACGGTTGCGCATTAAAATCAATGTTTTTCGATATGAAAATATATCTTTCATTTTCAGATATAGTTAACAATAAATTTTTAAGTTCATTAAAATTTTTCAAATAATTGAATTTTTCTAATTCATTAAAGTTTTTTTCAATACTCTTTTTGAAATTATAATCAAACATTAAATCAACCTGCCAAAATTTTAATTTTCATATAATAAAAAGAAATAAATAAAGCATTTAAAAATGCTTCTAAATTTAAAATTTGAGAATATTTTTAACCAAAGAATAAAACATACTAGTTAAAAATAAAATAAATCCAAATATTGCATAACGAGTAGTTGGTGCACCAGAATAATAATAACTTCCAGTTAGAATATATGAAATATCTTCAACAACTAATATTAAAAAACAAAAAAACAATATGGATAAGAATATTGCAATTATCTTTTTAATATTAAAACTTCCATTATTTTCTTCTTCAACTTTAATCTTTTTATGTGATTTTAGAGAAGGGACAATAGCACAAGGACTATTTGACTCCAAACCATCAATATAACCTCTTATATCATTTAAAAATAATTTAAAAGTTAAAATCCATCCATCAGCAATGTCATTAATTGTAACAAATTTATTTTTTCTTGAATATGCATAACATCTGGAAAAATAACTTGCACAATATGAAAATTCAACAACAACAGCTACATAATGATTTCCAGGTTCTGCTAAATTAAGTAAAAATCCATGATAAATAAATTTATCTAATTTTTTTGCTGATTTATCTAATTTAACATCACGAATTGTCCTGAAGAAATCTTTATCCAATAATGGAACATTATTTATGTTGTAAAAATCATCCATGACCAAAGTTAATTTAATTGGAAAATCTGAAAAGATTATTGATTCTAATTCATCATTACTTAACATTCTACCATATGCAATAATACAACTATAAACAATTATTGAATAAACACTAGTAAATGAATTAAAATTCATTATTGATGGTTGAATCCAATATTTAAATGATTTTAAACCATTAAAAGCATTATTAATAAATGTTGAATATTTTCTAGATTTTTCCATAGTTTCAAACATTTCAAAATCAATATTTTCAATAATGAAAACATATTTTTCATTATTAATGAAATCATTGATTAAATTTTTAAGTTCAAATAAATTTAAAACATCATCAAATTTATCCAAATCTCCAAAATTTTTTTGAATATCCTTTTCATAATAAAATTCAAACATGAATAAACCTCCTTACCAAAATTTATATTTTTTAATACAGTGAGACAATCCCTTAAAAATACTTTTGTAACTTGACAAATTGCCCTTATTTTCATGATTTAATGATAATTTATCATTAAATTTCTGATAATGGAAATTATCCGAAACATTACATTCATCATTAATTTCCATATTATCATTTTGATAACTAATCCTCCTTAAGTACAGTCATATTATCAGACGAATTAATAGACAAATTATTATCCACATTGTTAGCAACAGAAACTGAACCAATAATCATCAAAAGACAAAAAAATATTACAATTGAAAATAATTTATCAATATGTTTATATGTTATAAATACCTCCAAAAAAATAAATTAAACAAATCAAAACAATTAAAATAAAAATAACCATCAAAATAATGACAATTAACTTAAATTAACTATATTAATATCTAATTTTAAAAATATATAAAATTAACCAACAATTATCAAAAGATGATACTCCAATTATAAATAATTAAAAACAGAACTCAACATTTAGACTACAAATGGAAAAATGGACAGGAAAAAACACCTAAAAAATCAGAACCCTATAAAATTTTACATATTCCAAAAATTAAAAAAAAACATTTAACTTGATTCCCAATTACTTGATTAAAAACATTTTTTGAGTTCTGAAACATTGAAAATTGAATATTATCACATGAAAAAATAAGTGAAGCATTTGAAAATGCTTCAATGTTCAAACAAGTTTATCGTATATTTTTTTACCCAAAGCTGCAGCCAAAGCCAAACCTATTATACCAACTGGCCTAAGTAAACCAATGAAATTATCCAAAGCATCTCCAAAAATCAATATTAATATCGTTGACATTACAATAAGCAACAGAAAGACAATAATTATGCTTAAAACTCCCGCTAAGACTTTTCGAATTATAGATGATGATTTATTGTTAGATTGACCTTCCGAAATATTAATAGGTTTAAATTCACTTCCAGTATCAGCAATCATATCACTAGCTGAATTAAAATCTTTAATATAGGGACGTAAATCCATTAAAAATAAATTCAATGTTAATAACCAAGATTTAACCACATCATCAGGCATTACTTCTAAACGATTATCATTAAATACATTACAACATGCTAAATACTCTGCACATTCACCAAATGAAGAAGTAACTCCTGAATCAGTATTTAATTCTAAAGTGAGTGTACCCATCAAATCTCTGTATATAATATTTTTTAACTTATTTGCAGAAGAATTCCACCTTATTTTTTTCATTTGATTAAATAGTTCATTATTATATTTAAAATTTTGATTGAAATTAGATGAAATATCCTGATTCAAAGTCAATTTATGAATTAAATTACAGTAATAAATTTTTTTTCTCTCATTATATGATAAATCTCTTTTAAGTTCACTAACACAACTATAAACAATTATATCATAAACAGATGCAAAATGAAGTTTGCTCAATTGAGATTTACTAAAAATTCCAAAAATTTTAAAACAATCTGATGCATATTTAAAAATTGGAATATCATCTTTTAATTCATCAAGTTCAATAATACAGGTATAATCAACATTATCTGAAATAAATATGAATTTTTCATTATTTCTTAAATCACATAATAATTTACGGAGTTCATATGCTCCATTAACATCTAAAAAAGGATTAAGGGCATTATATGCTTTAATCCATTCTTTTTCAATGAATTCTTTTGAAACCATTGTACACTACCATAATCTAAATTTTTTCACATAAGATTTTAAATATTTAAATGAATTTTTAACATAATTATATGTACTCTTTTTATAATGATTATAAGTTGAATAAACTTTCTTTTTTGCATAATTATAAGTTGAATGCACTTTTTTCTTAATATAATGACCCGTAGAATAAAATTTCTTTTTGGAATACTTATAAATTGAATAACATTTTTTCATGCCAAAATTAACGGCAGAGTAAACTTTTTTCTTCACATATGAATAACTAGAAACTAACTTATGTTTTACTTAATAAATAGATTTAACAATTTTCTTTAGAGAACCTTCAATCAATTAGTCGTGGCTTTATAAGATGAATAAATATTTTTAGAAATTAAACTACCTTTTGTTTTATCAATTAAATATGCAACTGTAGATTTAGCTTCATTTGTCGTGCTGTCCATTCAAAATAAAGAAACAAAATCCCTATATCTATTATTATACTCATTTAATCAATACCAAAATAAAATTTTATGATTTTTAATTTAATATTCATGAGTCATCCAAAAAAAAGAAAAAAGAAAATTAAACTTAATTATTTAGTTCCATATACCCTATCTCCAGCATCTCCAAGACCTGGAAGGATATATGCATTTTCGTTTAATTCCCTGTCAACAGTTGCACAAAATATTTTAACATCAGGATGGTCGTTTTCGATTGTTTCAATACCTTGTGGAGCAGCTACAATACATAACAACTTGATTTTAGTTACACCATCTTGTTTAAGCCGGGAAATTGTTGCTGATGCACTTCCACCTGTTGCAAGCATAGGATCAACTACTAGAACTTCCCTATTTTTAATCCCTTCAGGCATTTTATAATAATATTCAACAGGTTCGAATGTTTCTTCATTTCTGTAAAGACCAATATGACCAATTTTTGCATTTGGAATTACATTTAACACTCCATCAATCATGCCCATTCCAGCTCTCAATATTGGAACAATTGCATAGTTATTTTCATTAAGGGTTCCTGTTTCCATTTTCTCAAGGGGAGTTTCAATAGTTGTTTTTTCAAGTTGTGCATCCCTCATTGCTTCATAAACAAGAATTGTTGAAATTTCAGTTACAAGTTCTCTGAATTCTTTAGTTCCAGTATTGATATCTCTTAAAAATGCAAGTTTATGAGTTATCAATGGGTGATTTAAAACAAATTCATTCATGTTTTTCCTCCGGTATTACAAGATTTAAAATTACACCGATGACTGCTGCAAGAGACATTCCTGACATAGCAAGAGACAAATTGCCATAAACAACGGATAATGTTGCTCCACCTAAACCTAAAACAAGCATGGTTGCAGCTACAACAACATTTTTAGTGTTGTTAAAGTCAACTTGGTTGTGAATTAAAATTTTAAGACCATTTACACAAATAAACCCGTATAATAATACAGAAATACCGCCTAAAACGGGAGCGGGAATTGCTGTTAAAAGTGAAGTCAAATGTCCTGAGAATGCAAATATAATTGCTATAATAGCTGCAAGAGCAATAACATAAACAGATGCAACTCGTGTCATGCCTACAACAGAAGTGTTTTCACCATAAGTAGTGTTTGCAGGACCTCCCAATAATGCTGCAAGGAATGTTGCAAGACCATCCCCAAGCAAAGTTCTGTCAAGACCAGGATCTTCAATTAGATCACGACCAATGATTTCACTCAATACTTTATGGTCTCCAATATGCTCCACCATTGTTACTAAAGCAATTGGAACAATTGTAAGGACTGCAGCAAAGTTTAAATTATAATTCATAAATGGCAAGTAAAATTTAGGAATTTCAACCACATTTGCAGTTAATGCTTGAGTAAAATCAACCATACCAAGAGCCGCCGCTGCAATATATCCTACAATAATACCAATCAAAAAAGGGATTACGCGTAAAATTCCTTTTCCACGAACTGCCAAAAATGCAGTAGTTAAAAATGCAATCAATGCAACGACCAGGTTTTTCCATGGTACTACTGCTAAATCTAAACCGATTTCACTAATAGCAGTTGGAGCAAGAGACAATCCGATGACCATAATCATGGGACCAACAATTACCGGAGGCAATAATTTATTAATCCATGCTTTACCAGAAATTCTAATAATGCATGATACAGCAACATATACCAAACCAACAAGCATCAAAGCTGAAAATACACTAGATTTACCAGCTAATGCATACCCTGCAACCATAGGAGCAATGAATGCAAAAGAGCTTCCCAAGTATACCGGACTTCTTCCACGAGTGCAAACAAGATAGATTAATGTACCTATACCAGATGTGACTAATGCTACAGGAATTGATAAAACATCTGCACCTGCAGTGGTGTTAACAACTATCGGAACTAAAATTGTAGCTCCGAACATTGCACATACATGCTGTATAGCAAGTAAAACCCACCTAAGCGCAGGAGGCTTATCACGAACCCCAAGTAGCATATTACTATTTTCTTCAACCATATATATCACAAAATTTTCCTATATTATATCATAAATTGATTAATTATTTTAAAAAATATTATTGAATAATTTAAAAATAATCGTTAAAATATCTAAAATTTGTAAAATAAACTTTTAGATATTGCTATAACAATTTTTGACTAATTATATATCTGAATAAATTAATAAAATATTTTTTGTTTTAAAAATTGTCAGATTATCCTCAAAAACTCAGAAAATTAATCTTTAATAAATGTAAATAATGCTTCAATTATTAAATAAAGAAAATTTTACATTGACAAATTTAATTTTGACGGATATCATTTATTAAAAAAAGAATCAGGAAAATTTCCCCAATATTAAGTTAAACTAAACCCATTTTTTGACTAGTACTATGGCGATACCAATTTGTACCCATACTGTTATAGAAACAATTTACACTATCATTTACAGAATCAGAAAGCTTGTAATTACTTCTTACAATCACACTCTCCTCCCATTTAGAAAACTTAGTTTTCATATAACTTATTTTAGTCCATTTAGTTGGAATATTATCATAACTTCCATAAGAATTGCTCACTAAAACTTTTTTACCATCAGAACTGATATCCAAAATAGAAACATAATGGCGAGGTGCATGGAATACTAATGCAGCACCGCCTTTTTTAAGCTCATTTAATGCATTATCAAAAGATGCTTTGTAGAAGTAAGTTGCATTAAAACCTAATTTATTTAAACCATCAATAATCCATTGACATTTTGTACCCTCCCTACGATTTGTACCCATTAACTTTGCGAGATATTTTTCACAATAATAATTTTTCAAAACCTGAGTACAAACACTAGCTGAATTGGGACCACAATAATAGTTTGTAGATTGAGTCTTCCTTACTTCAGGATATTTATATGATTTACCCTTAAGTAAAACTGAAATTTCACTTAGCCAATAATTAGCTTTATTTTTCCCAACAATCTTAAGATTTATTGCCCTTTCAATAACATTCCATTTTTCTCGCTGAATAATATGATTAGTATTGGGATTATTTTTTGTTTTAAAAAAAGTATATTTGGATAATTTATTATTTAAAAACAAACAATAACTGTCTCTTTTTATAACTTCATTATATTGTATTTTTGTTAATGTGTATCTTGCATTATTGTCTCCCATAACATAATTTCCAGGCATTACATCAATATCTGGAACACCACTTTTTGTTGGAATATTATATTTCAATGGATCTTTCACATTGCCTTCAATACATTTCATTTTTTTATAAACAACATATTTGCCAAATTTCGCACTAACAGTATATGCCTTAGCACATACATTTGGTTTTAAAACAACAATCCCCTCAGAAGAGGATTTTTTAGAAAATTTTTTGCTCGCAACTTTAATTACAATTGTTTTTTTAGAAATTGAAGATTTAGTTAAACCATTTAAATAAATTCTTAAATATCCATTAGTTAAAAGTTTAGAGTTGCCTATTTTCAATGGTGAAAAAGTTGTTATATAAAATTTATGATACTTTGAAGATGACTTAAACTGACCATCACCTTTAAATTTAACATGAAGGGAATGTTTAGATCCTGATGATTTGATTTTATAAGAAATTCTGCCATTTTTATTTGATGTTTTAGTAACTGTTTTTCCTTTGTACTTTACAATCAATTTTTTACATGAGACTGGATTATAATAAGAATCAAATAAATAGAAATACAAATTATTTCCTTTAACTACAAAGTTTTTATAACAAGTGATTCTAGTTGATAATTTAGAGATGCGTAAATACATTATTTTATTAACAGCATTATAATTATCATCACCTTCAAAAGAAATAGTTAATTTATAAGTTTTAGCAACCAAGTTAATGTTTAAATTAGCAACACCTTTAGAATTAGTGTAAACCGAATATTTTTTATTACCGATGAAGACCATCAGCTTTTAGATTTCAGTGGGTTTCCAGAAGCATTTTTGAAATTAAATTCTAATTTATCTTTACTTTTTAAATATGTTGATTTAACAGTGATTTTAGGATTGGTTTTAATAATTTGAACCATATCACCATTATTTGTATTATTTACTGTTTTCGAGTTGTTTGAAGTTTCAACAGTACTTAAATTATCATTAAAACTTGAATCTAGAACAGTATCATTTAATTGAGAAAAATCTGTAGAATTAACATCACTAGCAGGTACAGCCACAATACTCAAAACAAAAATAATCAACAATGAAATAAAAAATTTAGATTTGAATTTCATAAATTCACCATCAAATAATACTATTATATATTTTAATTCCATTAAATAGTTAATGCGAAAAATATAATGAGTCCAATATAAAAAAAGTGGGAAAAATAATTCCCTAAATAATTTAAGCTTCTGCAGGTTTTCCTTTTTCAGCCCATTTTACAGTCATTTTTGTAAATGGTTGAGCAATTGCACTCCAAATCAAACTTAAAATCCAGTGAGAAACAATCATTATTAAAATATCAGTAACTGCGAATACGCCAACGAATGCAAGACCGATAAATACAAAATTATCAATTAGCTCACTGAAAGCAAGAATACCTAAGTTTTTGGTAGATGAATATTCTTTACCTTCGTTTACTTTAGCAGTGATTCTTGCATTTACGAAGTTACCGATTAAGTAACTAATGTAAGATGCAACAAGAATTCTTGGAGTTTGGGTAAATACAAATGCAAGGCTTGAATCTCCAGTATAGTACGCTGGAGACGGTAAGAACAATATTAAAGTTGTCATGAAGACAAATAAAATATCAACACAAAGACCTAAAATAATTGTTCTTTGCGCTATTTTTTCACCATAAACATCTGCGATTACGTTTGTTAAAATATATACCAAAGGATAGATTAAAACCCCGGCAGGAGTTTCCATACCTAAAAATCCAATATTGATAACTTTAACAGTGATTAAATTTGCAATTGTGAAAGCCATACAGAAAAATGCAGTAATAATTACTCTTTTTTCAGTAAAGTCAAAATTCAAATTCATACAAAGTAATATTGATTTTAAAAGTATTTAAATTTAACAGAACAAAATTGAGCTACTGTTTAATAAAAAATAACAATTATAATGCGATAAATAAAATTTAAAAAAATAAACCTAAAAATTGATGAAGTTATTCCAAAGATCCAATGCTAACCTGAATTGGAACTTCAGAATATATCAGATAATATTACGGGATTTAATAATCTCATTTCGGATTTAAAGAGTTGTTTATATGAGAGTATATTATTATCTTCTTGCTTTTCCAACTCTACGAGCAATTACCAATTCCCCAACAGAGATTAAACCAGCAAAGAATTTTTCCAAACCACCAGTAGACCAGATAGCCTCTCCAAAAGTGGAATTCATAATATTTTCTTCATATGCTTCAGGAGAAATCTTAACACCAGTAGTTTTTTGAGAAACAAGAGCAGATGCAGCCATTAATTCTTCCCAAGTAACTCCTTTAAGTTGATTTTGCATTGCTTCATATAATTTTGAAACTTTAATATCGTATAATTCAGATAACAATTCAACAATATCGCAAGCACGAACCATACCAATGATTTGTTTATCATCGTTTACAACAGGTACAGTTACGAATTTATTGTTTGCGGTTAAAATTACTGCTTTTCTTGCAGGATCATCTGCATGAACAGTCCCAATTTCTTCATAACCGCTCATTATATCTGAAATTTTTTCATTACCTTCCCTTAAACCTTTAGTAATATCAAAAGAAGTTACCCATCCGATTAATTGTTTATTATCATTTACAACAGGACAAGTAAAACGTCTAATTTCTTCCATGACTTTTGAAACTTCAATTACACTATCATTTGCATTTAAATATACAAAATTTTTATCCATTAACTCTTTAGCTCTCATAAACAGACCCCATTTTTATTCAATCTCAACTCTTTTTAAAGCTACTACCGGACAATGACGAGTGCATTCAATACATCTAATACATTTATCATCATCTAAAACAACTTTACCATCAACTAACTCAATAGCTCCGGTCGGACAATTTTCTTCACATAAATAACAATTCACACACAAATCATGATTAACATCAATGAAACGACTGTGAATAATCGGCCCAATATAACGGTCCAATTCTATTGCATTGTCATTAAGTGATATTTCAGCACAAGCTCCGCATCCTATACACATTTTTTCATTAACATATGGATATAACTCATCATCTATGAGTTCAATACCTAAATCCATATCCAAATCATCAAAAAACTCTTTAAATTCAAGAGTGAACGCATTTGTTGGACATAATTTTGAACAGTCATCCCAATTATTATCACATGAGTAATCGATTGAAATATTATTCATACGGACTACCCTATGACGGGAACTGATATTGGATAATTTATATTCAATTATATTTTCTTCATTCTCCCCATCATAAACGATTGAGTTATCAATCAATTTAATTGCAGAAACTGGACATGATTGAACACAAATTTCACATTTAACACACTTGTCAGTTATTTTAGCTATTCTAAAAATATTAGCTGGTTCAATTGCATTAACCGGACATTCCCCAACACATGTATTGCACCTTACACATTTAGGTGCAACTGCAATGATTTCATCATTTGCACTAAAATCATCTAGTTCAAATTGGAAATCATCACTATCATCATCTAATTCAACAGATTTTAAAAGGACTTCACGTTCTAAATCCTTCATCTGCTTTATAAAAGATACATTCATTTTAATACCAACTAATCAATTTTTTAATTTAATATTTATATTGTCTTAATAATTAAATTCACTTAAGAAGTCCTCTAAATCTTTAGCGGAAGGAAATTTATCCATTCCAAATCCTTCAATAGATTTACTAGCAACCCAATTTCCGATTCGGCAAGATTTTTCCAAATCATATCCTTTTAAGAAAGAATATAAAAATCCGCTGTTAAAACTGTCTCCGGCACCAGTAGTGTCTACAACATCACATTCATAAGATTCGACGAAACAATCTGTTGAGTTATTAATTGCAAACACTCCTTTAGCTCCCTGTTTTACAACGACGGTTTCAATTCCCAAATCTAAAAATCCAATAGCCAATTCTTTTAAGGAAGATTTATAATTATTGCATAATAATCTTAATTCAGATTCATTAATGAGCAATATGCCTGTCCTATCAAGAATAGGTTTTAACTCATCAAATCCTTTTTGAACATATAACATTCCAGGATCAAAACTTAATACAGTATTTTCATTTAATAAATCCAATAATTCAATTTGTGTTTTAAAAGAATCTCCAACAAAAGAGGTGTAATGCATTATTTTACATCTCATTATGTTTAATGGATTTATTTCACCAAGCTGAATTTCATCATTAACTCCAGGATTGATATATAGGCACCTCTCACCCTCATCATCAACAAATCCCAAACATTTTCCAGTTGAACCTGTTTCGGAATAAATTAAGTTATTTGAGTAAACACCATTAATGGCTAAATTGTATTCTATTAAATCACCATCATTATCTTCAGCTATCTTTCCAATAATAGATGTGGAACAACCTAATCTTGATAGTCCCACAATAGTGTTTGCTGCAGAGCCACCTGGAGTGTCAGTTTCACTTTTTATAAAACTTTCTTCATCTTTACCTGCAATATTTGCAACAGAATAAAGTTTATCAACATTCAGTGCTCCAAATCCCACTACTTCTGCATTAATATCATCGTCTAGAATTTCCATTTTAAAAACCTTACTTCAAAATATCTAATAAATTTATATTTTTATCTCCAAGCTTACCGTCAAAATTGCCTGCTGATATTCCAACTACTCCTTCAAATTCCAAAGCAGCATCAATACCTGCCTTAACTGCTTTATTCATTGACTTTTCATCCACTGCATTTATTACAATTTCAGGAATATAATTAATGCCTTCCGGAACTTTAGAAATATCTCCTAAAGATTCTTTTAAAGAAGGGCAATAAACATGATTTGTGGTTGGCCCAATTTCAGGATAGTTTGTTTCTGGTTTTGAAGCTGCAGAACAAATATCAAATGGTGTGGTAGCTCCTTCAACATTCATTATTGCATCAATTACTGCTTCACCTGCTTCTATTACTGCTTGAGCTGTAGTGCACAAATACCAGAAGTTTCCTCCCATAATCCCATTGTTAATTTTGAATTTTTCTTCAATTTGAAAATCAGGAACTGCAATCGGAACATTAATCATTTTTCTACCATATTCTTCAACAATCCATTCATATCCATCACCACAGTGGCCTACAATATCCATCATTTCAATGCATTCATCACTGTTGGATGCAGAATAATCAAAAATACGTGTAAATGGTTTTACTAAAACATCTTGTCTTAATCTGTAGGACAATTCAAAAGCGAACTTGCCAACATCATCTCCCCCTAACCAATATTGGACAACAGCACCGAATCTTCCATCTGGAGTCTGGGATTCATCTAAAAATCCTTCAACACCACCTTCCACTCTTCCGATAACTGCACTGGGAGTTGAAGTGGAATCATAAGCCGCCCATTTTACAATTTTTTCACTAGGTCCTGTAATTAAAGCTCTTACATATTTTCCTTCAAAAGCCTCGAAGAATGTGTCTTTTACTTTTTCATAACTCATTTTAATACACCTATTTTAACCTAATCCGCCTATATCTTTACCACGAATATTGTTTCTCATTTCCTTACTTGCTTTTAAAATTTCATCAAAGTTACTTTCATTGATAATTTCGATTAAAGGATATTTTCCACTATTGAAAAATGAGAAAAACCTATTCTTAATTTCTCCATCGACATTGTAATCATCAAATAATTTTTCATAATCATTTAAATTATTGTAACCTTTAATAAATTCCATTACTTTATTTTTATCATAATTTACATATATATTAGCTATTACTGCTGTTGCAACTGCACTTGGAGATACAATAGCTATTTCAGCAACCTTGAGGGGATATTCATTACCATTAAATGATACACTGATTCCATTGTTTATACAAGCAAAATCTAAAGGTTCCACGTCTGTGATACTGTCCCCAATATAGAAAATTTCATCCTTATCGATATTATCTCTTTCAATGATTTGGTCAATAGCTAATTTTTTTCCTTGCCCACCGACTACTTCCACATTTTTGATTTTTTCATAGATGTCCATTTTTGTAATTCGTGAGAAGAAAATATCATCAAATAGATCATAATCTTTTGGATTTTCTAAAATCAACTGTTTGAATTCATTAATTTTATTGATTTCCTGGACAGTTGGTGTAATGTTATCTAGATTTACCTTTGTGTAAAATGTATTCTTAAAAGGTAAATTCATATAATTAGATATTGCTTCAATATATTGACCATAACTAGTACTAACTATATATGTATTCATTACTTTTTGCAAATAAGTTAAAAGGAATTTTGAATCCTCAACTGAATAAATATGTTTTTGTGAAAAATCAATTAAATCATCATTTTTCAAATTTTCAGCAATAAAAAATGGTAAAATTAATTTTAAAGTATTACCTGCCTTATAATTTTCTTTTTTAACAATATCTACCAAATAATCATCATATAAACTAAGTATTTTAAATAATTTCCCACCATTTTCAATAAAATTGGCTGCCAATTCAAATGCATTATCATTTAAAGTCAGTGGGCCTTCGCAATCCGTGATAAATGATTTTTCAAACATCAAATCACCTAAAGTTAACTATCCTAATTGCGTCAAGAGGACATATTGCCTCACAATTTCTACAATAAATACATTTTTCATCATCAAACTCAATAATATCATCACCTAATGTTAATGCACCAGTTGGGCAATTATTCACACAAATTGCACATGCCTGACATTTTGAATTCGAAAGTGTAAAATCCCCTAATCTTTGACCACGTAAATAAGATCTGGCATAATACAAATCAGTATCTTTACTATAGAAATAATCATCATAAGCACCTATCGCATCAAATTTACATTGTTCAACACATTTTCCGCAATAAATACAATTATCTGAAATGGAGATTGGATTTGGACCATTTAGCTCAATTGCACCAACCGGACATACATTATAACAATCTCCACAAGCAATACATTTATTATTATAAATTTCAATATTCCTATCCATTAAATAAGATCCGACAAGTTTTGTAAATTCTCCAACTTCAATATTGGAATTAAGACTAATACTCAATTCCCTCTCCATTAAATCATTTACTTTATACTCAATGAAATTTTCAAAGTTTTGGTCATTAAATTCTAAAGCTATTGATTTGCCTACTTTTTGTAAAACTTTATTTAAACTGATCAAATCAAGTGAAAGTATTTTAATATCATGATCAACAATTTCAGATACAATATCAAAAGATTTTATCTCACTGTACATCTTATAAGCTTTTTTACGTGAAGAATATTTAATAGCTCCTGATGGGCAAGAATGCATACATTCCTCACACCTTGCACAATATCCCGGATTAATATAAGGCAATTTGTTAGTTCTAGCAACATTAAGAGCTCCCATTGATGGACAAACTCTTATACAAGTCATGCAACCAATACAATTATCCTGGTTAACAACAACTGCCTTACCTCCTTTAACTGTTTTAGGAAGTAATTGACCATATTTAATCGCATCAGTCGGACACACTCTAAAACAGTATCCGCAACGCACACAAGTATCTTTATCAATTTCACTATGAGGAGGTTGTTTTCCATCTGAAACAATATGAATTGAACCTTTTTTACATGCTTGAACACAGGCCCCACATGCTTTACATAATTTTACATTAATATTTGGAACATTTTCTTTTATAGGTGAATCCATATGTACTTCAAGTGAAATAGCATCATATGGACAAGCATTACGGCACAATACACAACCAAAACAAGTACTTTTTATTTTAATAAGACCTTCTTCATTATCCAAATAGATAGCATCAATAGGACAGGATTCAAGACAAGGTTTATCTTTACAATTAGCACATTTTGTTTGATCTATTAAATACTCAACATCAACATGTCTTAATGGTCTTGGTGTTTTAGTATAACTATCAATCATAACGCTCACTCCACAATATCCTCATTTAAATTAGATGCTTTAACAGTAACATGAATATTTTCACCATCATCAAAGGCGAATTTAGCTATGAAATATTTAATAACTGAAAATGGACAGGTCTGATAACAGATACTACATCTTAAACATCTATCTTTATCCCTTACAATTGTATCATTAATTTCATCAAATGAAATACAACCAGTTGGACAATCAGGTATGCATAACTGGCATTTTTTACATTTTGATTTATCCCAATCAATAATTCTAACTTTAAGTCTGTTAACAGCATTAGTAATGATTTCAAGTGATATTTCTTCATCAGGAATTATTTTCAATGCTTCATCCCAAATGTTGGAAAGCGGCACATCATATTGTAAAAGACCATTATGATCTAATGATCTTAAATCCTCTTCTTTACTATTAATAAACTCTTCAAGATAATTTACAGTCAATAAAATTAATTCTTTCTGATCTTGTAAGTTATCAACAAAAACACCCTTCATTGCACCATTAACCGGACATACCTCTAGACATTCCCCGCAAGAAATACACTTAAGTTGATCAACTACAACATTACCATCAATAAGACTTATTGCTTCAACAGGACATTTTTTAATACACTTTTTACATTTAATGCATAAATAATCATCAACAATGAATTGTCTTTTTGACGGAATAAGATTAAATTCAGGTAAAATCAAATGATTTAAACCACATTCCAATGTTTTCGGTTCTGTTGGACATACTTCTGCACAAAAACCACAACGGATACATGCACCCGGAGTAATAACTGGATATGTTGAACCTTCACCTGTTTCATCATCTTTTTCCCTTACAATTTTAATTGCGTTTGGAGAAGGGCATGAAACAGTACATGCTCCACAACCTATACAATATTCCTTATTTACTTTAGGAAAATCTCTAAATCTTTCTGGTTTTTCTGCAATCTCAGGATTAGTTTTTGCATTAGTGAATGCATCAGCCCATGCTTTTCTTGCAAAATCAAAGATATACCACATTAGAGATGACACCTATATCACCTCATAAATATTTTTAAGTTCTGTTTTTCCATGTTCATTAGTAATAGCTACTCTTTCAGCACAAGCAACACAAGGATCACATGATGCATAAGTTGAAACCGCATCTGCAACAGTTGGAACATCCCGAATCATGTATTTTGCACATGAATCCATATTTGCAATACTTGGAGTTCTAATAGAAATATGCTTAATTAAATTACCATTAGTTTCAATCATGTATGTAACTTCACCACGGGGAGCTTCATTTTTATTCATTGCATAACCAGATTTCAAATCAGCAGGAGTACGAATCTCACCCTTAGGCATGTTTTCAATTGCTTGTCTGATCAAACTTATAGATTCTGGAATTTCATCAAATCTAGTTAATGTTCTTGCGTAGTTATCTCCCTCTTTTCTTCTAATTACCTTAAAATCAAAGTAATCATCATAAGTGTAATGGCCAATCCTATAATCTTCTTTAATATCCGAAGCTCTTCCAATAGGACCGACAGCACGTCCTTTAATAGCTTCCTTTTTACTCATGTGACCAATTCCTTTACACCTTAATGCTAAAGCAGGACCTTCGGCAAACAATGCCCTTGTAGTGTCAAAACCTTCTTCAATTTTTTTAAGGTTTTCCAATATAGGTTTGAAGTGACGTTCATCAGCATCCATCCTGACTCCACCAACAACATTCCAACCCATATTAACTCTATTTCCAGTTAATAATTCAATAGAATCCATTGCATATTCCCTTAATTCCAAAACATGCATAAATAATGTTTCATGATCCATTGATTTGAAAAATGTTGAATTAGCAAGCAAATGGCTTTGAATTCTATCTAGTTCATTTGTAATTACCCTTAAAAATTGAGCCCTTAGTGGAACATCAACATTAGAAATCTTTTCAATTGTTTCTGCAAATGTTTGAGTATGTTCATATGAACAAATACCGCATACTCTTTCAGAAAGATAAATTCCTTTCTGCCATGTTTGTCCTTCAATTATTTTTTCGATTCCTCTGTGAACATACCCATATTCAATTTCTGCTTTAACAACTCTTTCACCCTCAGTTTGAAGTTTAAGCCTTATAGGTTCTTTTAAAGCTGGATGAATAGGACCAATCGGTACAATCATTTCTCTTCCCTCCCACGATCTGCAATAGCTTGTGGACCCACAGACAGAATAGCTTCTAAAATTTCACTAGGTCTAGGTGGACATCCAGGAATAGCCGCATCAACTGGGATAAAATTAGATGCAGGTGCATGAACATGGCCTCCTTCTTGGGCAAATACATCTCCGGATTGGGGGCAATTTCCAACAGCTACTACAATTTTTGGTTCTGGAGCTTTATCATAAACTCTTTTTAGATTATGAATCCATTGTTCGGTTACAGCACCAGTTAACAATAAGACATCAGCTTCACGAGGATTATTCTGAACATAAATACCATATTGTTCCAAATCATATCTTGGAGATAATAATGCAACAACTTCCACATCACAGCCATTACATCCCCCACAATTCACAATACAGACATGAATTGAGCTTTTCCTCACAGCATCTTTAACAGCGTCTAACATGTATTCCCTCTTTTTATTTTATAAATGAATAAATAAACATCAATAATTAGTTTCTTTTTTTAATAATTCAAATAATTCCAATCTTCCTTCTTTTAAAACATCATCATAAGATCTGCCTTTTTTAACTTCTTCAACTAATCTCATTTTTAGTTTTTTACCTTCCTCTTGAGATATCACTTCTAAAGAATCGATAAACCAACATAGTCTTAAATCAGCATTGAATTTTTGATATAAACAAATATCCCTAGCTGAATCAAATGTGCCGTGTAAAGATTCAAGTGAATTCATATCCAATAAATCGAAGAATAATTCTTCCAACTCTTCATTAGTGCAATTAAATTCATTAGAAAGTGGAATTATAATATCTCTTTGCCAAGCATAACTTTTAATTATTCTTTCTTGCATTACTTTTAATTTAGCATTTTCATCCATTTAAATCACAACATCCCACACTTCAATAATAAATATGCAACAATTGCAACTATTAAACCAACAGCAGTTTCTCTCCTACCATATCCTGGTCTTCCCCCCATCACAAAACCTGCCAAGAGGAAACCAATAGCTGATAAAATTATGTTACCTGATAAGAAACCCAAACACCAACCTGCAACTGAAACAACAGCCAATAATACATTAAACTCAGTGTCTACAACATAAGGTTCACCATGTAATTTGTAACTGTAAAGTAAACCAAGAATGGAACCTACAGCAAATACAAGAATATAAATCATATAATCTAACATAATATCTCCTACATTGGTCTATAAAGCAATATAAATGAACAAATAATTGCAATTAATGTTATTACAAAACATATCTTTTCAATACTTTCTATCTTATGTGAAAAATTACTTCGAGTGCACAATACAAAAATGCTTAAAATAATTCCAATAATTACTATCGGAGCAATAACCGATGAATGGAATACGGTTGTTAACAAACCTACAACAACTATACCAATAGCAACTAATGCTGTGAAATAAACTATTACATCCTCACTATTCATAACACCACCCCACCAAATAACATGATTATTGTTCCAAAGAAGCAGATTGCACCAATAGTGATTTGAGTCATAACTGAATGATTTGGAGAGAGTATTGGAGTTGTAGCATTAATAAATCCTGTAATAAATGTAATTACAATCATTCCAATCACATATCCAACAGCATTTAGAGGACCGAAGAATATAGTTAAGAATACCCACAACATCACATACCATGCAATAGATTCTGAAAATAACATGAATCCCCTTAAAAATCCAAAATGTTCTGTTTCAAAACCTGAAATTAATGCTTTATCTTTTGTTATTGCAAATGGAGAATATGGTGATTTTGTAATAATCAGCATAAAGAACATTAAAGCTGCAAGTGGAATAGTAAATACTAAAGGACCATTAACAGACTGATAAGTAATAATTTCCCCAATGTTCATTGAACCGGTTACCAAATAAACAAATATAATTGCTGCAAACAATGGAAGTTCAGTTGCTGCAGACAATACTGCCCTTACACAACTTAATTTACCATATGGTGAACCTGAACTTGATCCGGAGTTATGTTCAACAATTTTGTAAACAGCATACACACCAAATAGGATTAATAAAGAATCATGAGCTACAGGACCTGCAATAACACCAACAATCCATATTAAAGCCAATATAAATACAATACCTATGTAAAATAATTTTGAAACAGTTTTTGGGAATGCAGTTTCTTTAAAGAAAAATTTCAAAGAGTGCAACAAATGTTGAACTATAGGTGGTCCTGGACGCTTTTGAACACGGGCCATGATTTTCCTATGCAGACCAAGAAGCAAACTTCCTGCAATGAATGCAATAATAACTTGAATTAAAATATCTGCCATTAAATTCATAATATCACACTAATATCCAGTAAATGGTTCTTTCACCCTTTCTTCTGCATCTTCAGGTCTTGGTTTAGCCATAGTGAGCAAACCTAAAGATAATACCCATACCGGTATACCAAAGATAGCTATAGTATAAACAATCCATGCCTCGAAGTTTACAACTAAACAAGCTATAATAGCTATTGTTGATAATACCAATAAAATAATACATAAACTTTTTTGACTATCCATACTATCACTTACCATAATACCAATAATAAAATTTCGACTGCCCTTACAATTATAAATAATGAACTTAAATGAATAATAACAATAAATGGAGATCCAGCAGTCCTAAACATCTCTGCTTTACTTGCAAAGAACGGAGCTACTCCACTTTCACCTAAAATACCCAGTAACATCAATGTTGCACCAAAGACAACCATCGGACTTACAGGCATCTGAGATAACACTGCAAGGGACAAAGTTCCAGTTGATGCAAGAATGATTGATGCACCACCAAACAATGGTAAACTACACATCATAGCGATTAAACCATAATTAAATGCGGAGTTCAATACACTAGTTTGTCTTACAGCTGACACTATACCAATATTCAACATTCCAACCAATGCCATGAATAATGTGAAGTTAAATAAATCCCCCGTAATCATTGCACCTGCAGATGCAATACCGCAAAGTACAGATAAAAATCTTCTTTGCTTGAATTCTTTTTCTCCAACTTTAACTTCCGTATTACTTAAATAGTGCATTGTAGCTTCAATCTGAGTTTCAGGTTTACTTAATCCTATCATTACTGTGAATCCAAGTAAGACTGCAAATAAGAACAAATTAAACGGAGTCAAATATAATACAATATCTCCAAGGGGAATTGTTCCAAGTAAATTTCCACCGAGTGTAACAAAATCCATACTTATCACTTACTCCTTGTCTATGTCCTCTCTCATAAGTAGTCCAATTAAACCAACTTTTGAAGCTACTTTTAATAATAATCCGCATGCTGCTAAGAATAAACTTAATAACCAATATTGTGGAGTTACAAAGAAAAATAAAAATCCGATTATCCATAAACACCATGCAATACCTGAGACTCCAGCAATACCATCCAAGACAAGTACTGGAAGTCCTCTTGCCTTTTTAGACAATGCATATAATACAATTCCTCCACCAGCTACTGCCCCTCCAGTAAAACCGGTTAAAAATATACCATAAGCAATCAATACTAATGCAATGAAATTAGGTGCTGTATTCAATATCTCCATATTTAATGCAAATAGTTGCGGGAATAGGGAAGATGAATTAGATAAGTTTTTTCTCGGATTATTCTCAATTATGCGCATTTCTCTTGTAATCAAAATTTCTGAAATCGCTAAGGTTTCTGCAAGTTCCACTACTAAACCCGGCAAGATCAGTGCTTCTGCAAGGTCAGTTCCAACAGCAGATACAATAAATATCATAGCAAGACCTACAATATCAGTTAAGATAAGAATATGAATTTCCTCTCTTTTTAATGCTATTGCCATTGATCCAATAAAACCAACAATTAAACCTGCATAAATTGCAGGCAAATACATATTTAAGAATGCAGCGGGAACGAACTGTGGTATAAATACCATTAATTATCCCTCCTTAACTGTTTTGCTCTGGCTTTAGCATCGCTAACACTAATTTCATTAGCTACTTTTGTTGAATCTTTAATAGCTTTTTTAACATCTTTTTTGATTTCAGATTCATCATTTTTTCTATTCATTGTATAATTAATAGACAACCATGAAGCAATAATGAATGACATCATCAAGATTGAAGATTCCAAGATAGTATCAAAACCTCTTGTATAATATAATATTTCATCTATGAGCCCACCAGGAGATGAATAAATTGATGTTCCAAAGTATGGGGAAATTGAAGATACCCATTGTGATATTGGAGACATATAAGCTGTTATCATTCCCAGTTCTCTGGAATTATCTGGATATTGGGGATTAATCTGTCCAGGTTGAGTTAATACTTCTCCACCCCTATCATAAGGTGCAATAGATAGACCATCACCAATTTGCTCTTGTGGAGCAGGTCTTACATATAACTGATCAGGATTTAAAGCCATTGGGACAATAAGCCCTAAAATTAAAATTATTCCTAAACTAAATGCAAACAAACGTGGAATATTTTTAGGCTCAGCAAGTTTATTCCATAAAACTCCAATTCTCATATGTTTGCCCCCATCTCTTCCAAACGAATAATAGCTCTAAATAAAATTAGACTAATAATAACAGTTGTTGCAAGTAATGTCAATAATGCCAAAACATGGTTGTAACATAATAACACCAGACAGACCCCAATTGAAGCTACTTCAGTATTGAATGTTCTTATAATCGGATCTTTAACACCAGGACCCCATGCAGTAGCAATACTTCCTACAATTGCAAGGAAAATTCCAAAGTAAAAGAATAATGGAACACTAATCATCTGTACCACCACTTATAATTTTCTTTTTTCTAACCTCATTTATTTTAACAATAGCTAAAATGAATACTAAAGTAGACAATGGATCTGCTAATGCTGCAAACATTGCAACATCCAAATATTTAAATAAAACAATTACCAATACAAAACCCGCATCCAGCACTGAAAACATTATGACTTTGTCCAATGGTTTTTTCATGAATATGATGCCAAATGCACCGATAATCATTAAAGCAATTGCAATAATTGATACGAAAAACTCCATTTTTATCCTACTCCAAAAGAATTTCGTCATCTAACCTTTTTAAGGTATAAGCAATCGCATTAGCACTAATTGTAGAACATATAAAGAATGCTGCAGCAACAATGAGAGCAAATGGAGTATTAATTACAAAAGCTACAATAGCTGATACCCCAAATCCTATGACATTTAAGTACAATAGCCGTTCTGCCCTATTTCTTGTTACTAAAGCCCTTAATGCTACGAATATGACTATGACACCAATAATTTCTCCATACATATCTAATCACTCTCTAGCATGCCTATTGAATTTTTTTGCAACTTTACCTAATATGACTGAAGCTTTGGTCTGACTTATGCCCATAACAGTCAATATTGCAATAACCATCCCCACAATGAACATTTCTGGAGTCATACCTAAAAATGAACATATGAATATAATGCAAGTTGCTGTTAGGCTTCCACAGGTCCCTGCATACCCAGGATCTGCACATAATCTATTTCCAATAAATACAAAAAATGCAGCAATTATTCCACCGGGAATTCCTAAAACTAAATATCCAATAGAAGCTAATAATGTGCCAGCAGATGCATCCGGAGAACATGTAATGTTTCCTTGGAAAAATCCACCAGCAATGTCTCCCCCTCTTTTTTCGACATCTTGACCAATTATCCCAGCCCCTCTAACACCAGGTTGCTCGGGAAGTCCAAAATATGTATCTACAATAACAAAATTCAACCAGCATAGAACTGCGGCAATTATTATTCCAATTACCTCATTCATTAATTTCATCCCCTTCATCTTCATTTAGAGGTTTTGGAAATACAAAATTAAATAAATATTTCACAAATAATGCAGATAAAATACCAATTATAATAGCTAAAACTAAACCATTATATATAAAAGTATAATTCAATACTAAAAATATTGAAAAAATACCAATGGCAATAATTGGAGTTGGATATACCGCACAAACATCAAAAGAATACCTATATGGTTTGCTTGGCAATAATGGAACTTTTAAAACAAAAGCCATAATAATTGAGATAACAATAGCCACAACATAAGCTAAAATGATATCAATCGGACTAACTGCTATATTAGCAAGCCCAAAAATGTTGCCATAAGAAGCAAAAAATAGGGTACTATCTATTAAATTAAACATATTATTAAGACTCCTCTTAAATAATAGATATGCCTATAAAAACTATATAAATATTGTTACTTAAAAATATAATTTAAATTAATTTTTAGCACTTAAATCAAAAAATAAAGCAATTTTAGTGGTTATTGACATGATTTTAGAATGTCAATAATTTTATAAGAAAACGATTAAAAAAAATAATATCAGTGGAATCCGCATCCACTACAAGTTTCACATTTTTCCTCTTCCATCGGATCATAAGTTTTATCTTCCTGAAGAGTAGCTGAAATGAAATATTGATCAAATTCATCTTTATTTTTTAAAACAGGTGAAATACCTTTAAAATCACATTTGATATCTCCAGTTCCACCAATATCAACTAAAATGGGTTCACCTAATTTAAATCTTTTAAAATATGCTTCAACTTCATCTTTTAAATCACCAGGAACTCTGAAATTGAAAGACAAAATATTATTTTCCTTCATCTTTAAACCAACATATTTCTGGTCTATCTCATAATTCAAACCTAATTGTTTTTTGAAAAGTACTTTAGTACCAATCTCATTAGTTGACATATTAATAATCTCCTTTCATTAATAAATTAAACTTATTCTTTTAAAGTATTTAAATACTTATGTAAAAAGTAATATTTTTTCAACATAAATAAAAAATTTTGTTCAATAAAAATTATAATGAATTATCATGATTTTGAAAAACCTTTATATAATGATAAATTCAAACTTTCTATATGTTATACTATTAACATAATTATTAAAATCAATTATAAAAAACAGGTGTTTATTTTGAATGAATACAACAAAGATATTGGAAACAGAATTAGAGAATTAAGAGAATTGTCAGATATTACCATTAGTGAAATTGCATCTGACTTAAACATTAAAGAAGAAACATACATTCAATATGAAAATGGAGAAGTAGACATCCCAGCAAGCTTCTTGTATGAACTTGCACATATTTTTAAAGTTGATTTAGGATTATTATTAACCGGTGAAGAAAGCAGAATGAGCATTTTTGACGTGACCCGTGCAAATAAAGGTGTTGCAGTAGATAGAAGAAAAGAATATTTGCATGAAAACTTATGTTCAAAATTCATCCATAAAAAAGCAGAAACATTCCTTGTTGTTGTGGATCCTGAAAAAAACCCTGTTCCTTCACTCAATTCACACCCCGGACAAGAATTCAACTATGTCCTTGAAGGTTCTTTAAAAATATACATCCACAATAATGAAATAATACTTAATGAAGGAGACTCAATATTCTTTGACTCCGCCCACAGACATGCTATGGTAGCACTTAACGATAAACCAGCTAAATTCTTAGCAGTAATCATATAATTATTCACTAAGAGGTTATTTTAATGACATCATTAATAGGAAATTTCGTAGAAAGAGTTGATTTTAACTCTTATGAAGACTTTATGAAAAATTTCAAGCTCAAATATGAACCCGACTACAACTTTGGATTTGATGTAGTCGACAAATATGCAGAAATAGATCCGGATAAAGTTGCTTTAATCTGGACTAACGACAATGACGAAAACCACACTTTCACATTCAAGGATATGAAAGAGTACTCTAACAAAACTGTTAACTTACTTAGAAAATTAGGAATTAAGAAAGGCGATAAAGTAATGCTCACTTTAAAAAACAGATACGAATGGTGGTTCTGTATGGTTGCATTACATAAAATTGGTGCAATTGTAATTCCTGCAACTCACATGTTAAAACTTCACGATATCGATTTCAGATTAAAACAAGCAGAAGTGAAAGCAGTTATCAGTGTTGAAGAAGATTCGTTGCTTCCTGATTTTGAAGAAGCTGAAAAAGGATTAGATTGGGATTTAATAAAACTTGTAATTGAAACCGATAGAGATGGATGGATTAACTTCAATGAAGCGATTGAAAAAGAAAGTTCCGTTTATGAAAGACCAACTGGTGATGAAAACCCAATGGCTGATGAGGTATTCTTAATTTACTTTACTTCAGGAACAAGTGGAAACCCAAAAATGGTTTCACATGCACACACTTATGGTTTAGGCCACATTCCAACTGCTAAATACTGGCATAATGTAATAGAAGATGGTGTTCATCACAGTGCAGCAGATACTGGATGGGGAAAAGCTGTATGGGGAAACCTTTACGGCCAATGGATTGCCGGAACTTCAGTATTTATTTATGATTACGAAAGATTTAACGGAATCAAATTACTTGAAAAAATTATTGAACATAAAGTGAACACTTTCTGTGCACCCCCAACCGTTTACAGATTCTTAATTAAAGAAAATATTGAAGGATACGACTTTTCTAATTTAACTTATGTAACAACTGCAGGAGAACCACTTCCACCAGAAGTGTCTGAAAAATTCTATGAAATTTCAGGTTTAAGAATTAAAGAAGGATTTGGACAAACTGAAACAACTTTATCTATTGCAACATTCATTTGGTTAGATGCAAAAGTTGGATGCTTAGGTAAACCTTCTCCACTTTACAATTTAAAATTATTAGATGAAAGCAATAACGAAGTTGACATTGGTGAGAAAGGAGAACTCTGTTTCGACATATCCAATGGACCAACTCCAGGACTGTTCAAAGAATATTATAAAGACCCTGTAAAACAAGCGGAACAGTGTCATGACGGTTTTTACTACTGTGGAGATACTGCATGGGTAGATGAAGATGGATATGTTCACTTCGTTGGAAGAAACGATGACATCATTAAATCTTCAGGTTACCGTATTGGACCATTCGAAGTAGAAAGTGCAGTTTTATCCCATGAAGCAGTATTGCATTGTGCAATTACTGCATATCCTGATGAAGTAAGAGGTCAAATTGTAAAAGCAAGCATTGTTTTACAACCAGGATATGAACCATCAAATAAACTTACAAAAGACATTCAAAATCATGTTAAAAATGTTACAGCTCCATATAAATACCCAAGAATGGTTGAATATGTAGATGATATACCAGAAACCATAAGCGGTAAAACTAGAAGAGTTGAAATCAGAGAAAACGATCA
The DNA here is from genome assembly GCF_003814835.1 of Methanobrevibacter gottschalkii DSM 11977. Lineage (NCBI taxonomy): Archaea > Methanobacteriati > Methanobacteriota > Methanobacteria > Methanobacteriales > Methanobacteriaceae > Methanobrevibacter > Methanobrevibacter gottschalkii. Next base: position 19,575 of record NZ_RKRG01000003.1, on the reverse strand, counting down.
GAAAAAATTTAATTAGATGATATAATGATTGAAGAAGAGATATCTTACCCAGTTATTAATAAAGAGATTTGCAAAGGCTGTATGAGATGTATAGTCGGATGTCCTCAAAATGCAATACTACTCAGTGAAGACATGAATAACGCAGGATATCAATTTGCTTATTATAGTGGAAATGGTTGTACTGGATGTAAAGACTGTTACTTTACTTGTCCGGAGCCATTAGGATTAGAAGTACATCAAATAAAAAATATTACTAATAATTCAATTGCAAAAATGATTAAAGCTAAAGTGGCTAGCAAAGGGGGAATTAAATGAGCAATCAAATGGTAAAAGGAAATACCGCAGTTATTATTGGTGCAATGTATGCAGGTTGTGATTGTTTCTTTGGATATCCAATTACACCTGCAAGTGAAATTTTACATGAAGCATCCAAATACTTCCCAATGGTTGGAAGAAATTTTGTTCAAGCTGAAAGTGAAGAAGCATCTATTAACATGGTTTATGGTGCATCTGGAACCGGTCATAGAGTTATGACTGCTTCATCAGGACCCGGTATCAGTTTAATGCAAGAAGGATTTACCTACCTTGCTGGTGCAGAATTACCTGCAGTTATCGTTGATATTATGAGAGCAGGACCTGGACTTGGAAACATTGGACCTGAACAAGGAGATTACAATCAAATTGTTAAAGGCGGAGGACATGGAAACTATAGAAATATAGTCTTAGCACCAAACAGTGTTCAGGAAATGTGTGACTTAACCATGAAAGCATTTGAACTTGCCGATAAATGGAGAAACCCTGTTGTTGTTTTAGCCGATGGTACTTTAGGCCAGATGGCAGAACCGTTAGAATTTCCAGCTGAAGCTGTTAAACCTGAAATTGATGAATCTTGGGCAGTTAGGGGAACTGAAAACACAATGGGAAATCTTATTACCTCAATTTTCAATGACTTTGATGAATTAGAAGACTTCAACTACAAACTTCAAGAAAAATATGCGAAAATTGATGCTGAAGAAGTTATTGTTGATGAATATCAAGTTGAAGATGCAGATATTGTTTTGGTATCATATGGCATTAGCAGTAGAATCGCAAGATCTGCTGTTGACAAAAGCCGTGAAAGTGGTATAAAAGTTGGACTTTTAAGACCTATCACCTTATCTCCTTTTCCAACTGAAAGAATTAAAGAATTAGCTGATAAAGGTGTTGAATTTATTTCTGTTGAAATGAGTAATGGTCAATTACTAGCTGACGTGCAATTTGCAGCTCTTAGAAGAGAAAAAACTCACCTTGTAAACAGAATGGGTGGAAACCTAATTGAATTAAAACAAATTCTTGCTAAAATCTATGAAATAGCCGGATTTGAAGATCATGATTTAGATTTATCTAAAAGAAGCGCTGAAAAGGCTAGTCCAAATATTATTGACTGAGGATGTGGAAAAAATGAGTGATAAAGAAATTGGTAAAGATTATGAATTAAAAGTACGTAGAAATCCACAATCCCTTTTAGAAGAATATCCAAGAAAAGGAAACAACATCCAATCAACTCACTATTGTGCTGGTTGTGGACACGGAATTATACATAAATTAATCGCAGAATGTATGGATGAACTTGGAATACAAGATCGATGCGTTATGATTTCTCCTGTCGGATGTTCAGTATACGCATACTTCTATTTTAACTGTGGAAACTTTCAAACTGCTCATGGAAGAGCACCTGCAGTAGCTACTGGTATTTCAAGAGCAGAAGATAACTCAATTGTTATGAGCTACCAAGGAGATGGAGACCTCGCATCCATCGGTTTAAATGAAACCTTGCAAGCGGCTAACAGAGGGGAAAAAATTGCAGTATTCTTTGTAAACAATACTGTATACGGAATGACCGGTGGACAAATGGCTCCAACAACATTAGTTGGAGAAAAAACTGTCACTTGCCAAACCGGAAGAGATCCTAATTATACAGGACACCCTACCCATATGTGTGAGCTAATTAACACTTTAAAAGCTCCAGTATACATTGAAAGAGTTTCTCTTGCAAATCCATTGAAAATCAGACTTGCAAAATATGCCATTAAGCAAGCATTAACTGTTCAAAAAGAAGGGAAAGGATATTCATTTGTTGAAATCTTATCCCCCTGTCCTACTAACTTAAAACAAGATGTGAAAAGTGCTCAAAAATTTATTGAGGAACAAATGGAAAAAGAGTTCCCCGTTAAAAATTTCAGAAATGATTTATACAAAAGAGAATCTATCCAAAGACCAGTTAGTGATTTTTCCACTGAAACATTAGACAAAGTATTCAATGTAAATAGAGATGGAAACTCCGGTTATGTTGATGATGCAAGCATCAGTTCAACCAGTATTAAAGTATCCGGATTTGGCGGTCAAGGAGTATTAAGTGCAGGGCTTACTATTGCTCATGCTGCTTGTGATGAAGGAAAACATGTTTCATGGTATCCTAGTTATGGACCAGAACAAAGAGGAGGAAAATCCAATTGTTCAGTTGTAATTTCAAATGAAACCATTGGGACTCCCGTTGTTGATGAAATGGATATTCTTATTGCATTAAATAAACCTTCCCTAGAACAATTCTCACAAGATGTAAAAACTGGAGGAACAATACTTTACGATTCAAAAATTGGTGAATTTGAAACTGATAGAGATGTCAATGTAATTGCAATGCCTTGTGTGGACATTGCAGAAGAACATGGAAATGCAAGAACTGCAAATACCGCATTACTCGGTGGATTGACTGAATTAACTGATGCTTTAAAACGTGAATCTTATGAAAATGCTATTCGTGATATGTTTGCTTCAAAACCAAAAGTAATTGATGTGAACATTGATGTTTTAAAAGCAGGAGCAGAATGGTTGAAAAACAATTCATAGTGTGATTTAATGACTTACAAAGAAAATGCTGAGAAATTTATTGAAACCTATGGTTTAAGCATAGGGGATAAAATCCAAGTAAACAAGGAAGATATCACCTATACTGGTATCTTACTTGATAGGCCCGAGGATGCTGATGATGGATATTTAGTCTTGAAATTATCCAGCGGATACAACATTGGAGTAGCTATTGAGAATACTGCTGCTGAGTTAATTGAAAAAGGTGAAAAACCTAAAATCGGATTTGGAAAAAGTGAAATTCCAGCAGATCCAAAAAAACAGAATATTTCAATTGTTTCAACTGGAGGTACAGTGTCCTCCGTTATTGATTATAGGACTGGAGCGGTGCATCCGGCATTTACAGCTTCAGACCTTGTAAAAGCAAATCCTGAATTATTGGATTATGCCAACTACAATGTTAAAGCATTATATAATATATTAAGTGAGGATATGAAACCAGAATACTGGGTAAAAGCAGCTCGTGAAATAGCTAATGACATTTCAAATGGAAGTGATGGTGTTGTAATAGCCCATGGTACTGATACAATGCATTATACGGCAGCTGCATTAAGTTTTATGTTAAAAACCCCAGTGCCAATTATATTAACTGGTGCACAAAGAAGTTCAGATAGGCCTTCAAGCGATGCCAACATTAACCTGATTGATTCTGTTGTTGCTGCAAAATCTGACATTGCAGAAGTATGTGTATGCATGCATGGAAGCTTAAATGACAAATACACTTACTTGCACAAGGGAACTAAGGTCAGAAAAATGCATACCTCAAGAAGAGATACTTTTAGAAGTATTAATGCCCAACCAATAGCTAAAATTGAAAACAAAAAAATTAACATTAACCCGGATTATGCATACACCAAACGTGGTGTAAATGGGTTAGAATTAAATGCAAATATTGAAGAAAAGGTTGGATTTATTAAAAGTTTCCCGGGAATTTCTTCTGATTACATTGAATATCACATTGATAATGGATATAAAGGCCTTGTTGTTGAAGGAACTGGTCTTGGACATGTTCCCAATGACTTAATTGACTCATTTAAAAGAGCAAGAGATGAAAATATTCCGGTCATTATGACTTCACAATGCCTATATGGAAGAGTGAATATGAATGTTTATTCAACTGGACGCAATATTATTGATTCTGGCGTAATTTCCGGAGTAGACATGACACCTGAAACTACTTATGTAAAATTATGTTGGGCATTAGGTCAAAGTGACAGTTACAATGAAGTAAAAGAAATTATGCATGAAGATATTGCAGGTGAATTTAGTGAAAAATCTTCCATTAAAGATTTCTTAAACTAGGTGATTAGGATGGATTATGAAAAATTAGGATTGAAAATGGGACTTGAAATTCACCAACAACTAAACAGTGAACATAAATTATTCTGTCCTTGTAAAACAGAACTTGTTGATGATGATTTTGACGGAATAGTTCAAAGAAAGTTAAGACCAACCCAATCAGAACTTGGAGAAATCGATAGAGCCGCACTTCAAGAATCTTTAAGAGGTTTAAATTTCAAATACGAAAACTTCGCAAAACATACCTGCCTTGTTGAAAATGACGATGAACCACCTCACAGTTTAAATGAAGAAGCGCTTGACATTTGCATTACAATAGCTTGTTTAATGAACATGCACATTGTTGATGAATTCCATACAATGAGAAAACAGGTTATTGATGGAAGTAACACTGGTGGGTTCCAGAGGACAGGTATGGTTGCAACTGATGGATACTTGGAAACACCATACGGAAAAGTTGTAATCGAAAGTCTTGGTCTTGAAGAAGATGCGGCAAGAAGAATTGAAACCAAAGATGGATTTACTGAATTTAGATTAGACAGATTAGGCATACCTCTTGCTGAAGTTACAACAGACCCTTCAATGCACCATCCTGATCAAGTACGTGAAGTTGCATACATGCTTGGGCAAATATTGCGAAGCACCAATGTTAAAAGAGGTCTTGGAACTATCAGACAAGATTTAAATATTTCCATTGCCGAAGGCGCACGTGTAGAGATTAAAGGTGTGCAGGACTTGGATTTAATGGCAGAAATTGTAAACCGTGAAATCCAAAGGCAATTAGTTTTAATTGACATTAAAAAAGAACTTGTAGCTAGAAATGCAGAAGTATTAGATGAAATCCATGATTTAGATGAATTATTCAAAGACACTGAATCCAAAATATTAAAATCGGCCGAAACTATTAAAGCAGTGGTTTTAAAAGGTTATGATGGTTTAATTGGTCGGGAAGTGCAACCTGGAAGAAGATTTGGTAGTGAAATTGCAAGCTATGCTAAAAAACGTGGAGTATCTGGTATTTTCCACTCTGATGAGTTACCGGCATACGGAATTACCCAAGAAGAAGTAGATAACGTGACTGATTACTTAAACATTGGTGAGGATGATGCGTTTATTATTGTAGCTCACGATGAAGATATTGCAATATCAGCACTTGAAGAAGTTAAAAGAAGAGCTTCACTTGGCCTAGATGGTGTGGTTGAAGAAACCCGTAAAGCATTAGAAGATGGCAATACTGAATATATGAGACCCCTTCCAACTGCAAATAGGATGTATCTTGAAACTGACATTCCGTTGTTTAAAATTACTGCTGATAGAATTGAACCTATTTCAAATAATCTACCTGAATTGCCTGACGTTAAACAAGCAAGAATTATTAAAGAATATAATTTAAGTGAAGATTTAGCAACACAGCTTGTTAAAAGACAAGAGGCAGACATGTTTGAAGCTATTATTGCTGATGTTAGCATAGATGCAACACCTGTAGCATCACTTCTTGCATATGATCTACGTGAGATCAAAAGAGAAGGTCATGACATTACCGCGTTAGGTCTTGATCACTTTAAAGAAATATTCACTTTACTCGCAGAAGGCAAAATTGCAAAAGATAGTGTGCGTAAACTTGCAATTGAAACAATTAAAGCACCTGAAAGCGATGTGGCTGAAATTGCAGAGATAAACAACTTAACTATGCTTAGCGAAGATGATGTTGTAAAAATCATTTCTGAAATTGTTGCTAAAAATGAAGGAATGGTAAAAGAACGTCAAATGGGAGCTATGGGTCCTTTAATGGGAATGTGCATGAAACAACTTAAAGGAAAAGCTGACGGTGGCATGGTTAACAAAACTGTGCGTTCAGAAATTCAAAAATTAATTTAGGAAACATTCCTAAATTTTCTTCTTTTTTAAAAATTTTTAGGTTAACCTAAAAAAATAGATACATTTATATACTATGACAACCAACTAAGTAGTAGAGATGAAATTTAGGAATACCTAAATTATTCTCTTATATTATTAGTCAAATAATAATACAATCTCCATATTTAACAGAATGCGTTGAATTAGATTTTACACAATTTCTCTAATTCAACAAGTCGTTGGAAAATTAAAAATCTGCCAAAATACATAATTTTCCTCAAAACACGAGGTGTTTAATGCATCAGTTAAACACCTATTATCTCTCTTTTCTAAAAAATTAACATATAAACTACAACCTATTTGATTAGTTATTTCCACAGCTATTTTTTCATATACTACTTCAGTATTGATGATTCCATTTATCAATTTCTGAATCAATATGAAAATTACATGAATTCAAAATGTAAATATTCACCAGAAAATCTTCAGCTAATATAACACGCATTCTTCATAAATTTCATAGTAATATAATTTCAAAATAATCAATAGCTATGCTTTAATTTATGAAATAATCAGAGTATACGACTTCTTAACAAATTATATATTTAAATTTAAAAGAGTTTGTCCTCGAGAATTTCTCCCTTATTTATAGCTATTGCAGAAGTGGCCGCATCATACATTGCATATATCCATATTAAAATGACTAATATTATTCCAATAAAAATAAAACACAATATAAAAGAAATTATATTAGCAATAATAAGAATAAACCCTTTATGGTTTTGATTATTATATAATTGGCCTAATCCTGGGAAAACAAATGAAAAACCTAATGCTATAAGAGGATTTTTTTTAATTATTTTTGCACCGCAATGTGCGCAGACTTTAGCCATTGCATCGATTTTACTTCCACAATTAGCACATATTTTAATTTTATGATTAATTTGATATCCACAAATAGAACAAAAGTCTTCATTCACTATTTTTTGCCTGCAGTTTGTACATATTGTTATGCCAGTGGCTTTTCCGCAATCAGGACAGAATGCCTCATCATTTAACTCAGCACCACAATACTCACATCTAATTGTGATTTCATCCTTATTTTCACTGGAAAATGAAGCCCCACAATTTCTGCAGAACTTAGCAAAAATTTCCTGTTCAATCCCGCATTTAGGACAAGTTTTTACATCATTGAGATTATCATATTCATCATTTTGATTTTCAATATCTTCTGGCAATCTATATTCATTACTGTTTGATAATGAATCATCATTTTCATTAGAAAGTAATGCCCCACAATTTATGCAGTAATTGAATGCATCATCTTGTTCAATTCCACATTCAAAACATATCTTATTTGTCATTTTTTAACCCTCCATAACTTATTTATTTTGTTTTAAATAATTAACAATTAATTTTTTCATGTTACTATTCATAATCTTTACAAAAACTTCCATGAGATACAAAATGTCCTAACCTACAACAATAGTCAACACCATACATATCATCAGTATAATCAGCACTTATCCCGCGAGGAGTTATAATTTCTTCGTAGTGATATCTGCAACTTGAACTACAATAACCTCCTCCAAATTGCCTTATATATTCTTCTTCCAGTCTTTTACGCTCTTCTATCTGTCTTTTACGGCCTTCATCTTTCCGTTTACGGTCAATTGCGCCAATTATGCTTATTTTATGATAATTATTTTCAGCAAATTCCCATTTAAGTCTCTCCCTATATTCAAACTGTGATTCGCCGATTGCAGGAGCTAAAGAATCTAAATAATCATTAGAAAATTTTGAAGTCCATTTCAATTCCACATTATCAAATTTAGGTTTAACATATTTATTTTTAGTTTGAAGACAATCAACTCTTTTTTTATCCGCAAATAAAATCGATCCACATTTTGTACAGGAGCATTCATCCGGCTTTATTATATTAATACAATTTATACAATAATTAGGAGAAACAACTTTCCATCTTGAACCTATTTCACATAAATACTCATCTATTTTAGATTTAGCGCTTTTTAATCCATTAAGATACTCATTGCAATACAATAAATGATTAAGTGTAAAATCCATTTTGGGACGTTGGTATAATGATGTATTACGTAATGAATATGGTAACACTTCCTTCAGAATATGCTTTTCAAAAAGATGTTTAGAATATTTATAATTATACACATTAGATGTCCAAAGTTTCTTTCCACATGTTGTGCAGAATCTGTTTGTATATGAATTTTTTGAATTGCATTCTGGACAGTTTATATCACTAAATTCATATCCGCATTCACATTTCTTTTGGCCTTTCTTAACAAGTCTTCCACAGTTAAGACAATACTGTTCAGGATTATCAAGAATTAATCCAATCTGATCATCATCCAACAGTTTATGACCACAATAAATGCAGAATTTATGAAGATCATTTCTTTTATGACATTTAGGACAAACAATTTCATCTTCCATAATATCATCCAATACTAGATTATATCTAAATTATTCTCCAGTGCAGGCAATATACACTTAATGCCATTTGATTCCCAATAATCTATATAAAACTCATCATCACTGCGAAATATTTCACCACAGTAATCACATTGCCAATTCATTTCACCATATTGTGAATTGTAAAATTCAGTAAATTGATTTCCACCACACACTGGGCAGATTTCATGTCCCTCATCTTGAAATGATGGATTAGAACTTGATGAAGAAGAACTACTTTTTTGTTGTGCTGAATTTTTTCTTTCAGCTTTTTGCTGCTTTCCTAATTCTTTATAATATTTATCAATAAACTGAAGATAGCCATCAAATTCAGATCCTTTTAAAACACCATTGTTATTTTTATCGGCGGCATCAAATATCCCTGAAAGATTATCCTGCGAAATATCTGATGCTAAACCTTTTACTTCATAAAAAGTAAGATTGCCATCACCATCAAGGTCCAATTTATTAAATTGAGATAAATGATAAGTTGCATCTCCCTCAGTATAAAATTCCAAAGGCATTCCAAAAAAAATATGCCCTATCCATGCTGAAGCAACAAAAAATACAAAAACTGCAACAATGATTATGATTAATTTAAGAATTATATTAGCATCCATAAATCGTTCTATTAATTTTTTATCATAGCTATGAGTAGGTTTAGGATTATTTAATATAGCACCACAGTTTGAACAAAAATTACTTTTATCTTTATTTTCTGCACCGCAACGATTGCACATTTTCATATTGTCTGCCCCACAATTAGATTGTTTAAATTTTCAGAAGTGTAACATCAAAGTATATTACCTGTTGTAGTACTTGCATAATGCGAATATTCCAAATTTAAAGCATAAAAAAACACATGTTAAGTATTTTATTTACACAACATCATCTATAGGAGTTTGTTTATAATGAAAGATATTTATAATTTGTGGACATTTTGCATTCCTAGAAACTTAAGATTTTTTAGGTGAAGCTTTTTATTAACTCTACTTGTTTAATAACGTGTTATATTTCTATTGATTTTCTTTGTATTGCGTTAATTATTTAGAGGGTTCATTAACAATAAATTGATTATTTCTCTTTTTTTCATCTGTGTTTCAAATATTAAGTCGAAGAATATATGTTTCCCATTATTTTTGCGAAATTCGACTGATAAATTCTTTTTTCTTAGTGTTTTTGTTATATTGTTTTCTGCATGATTTTTTATTGTTATTGCAATATTATAAACAAATATGTGAGCGGAAAATCTTGTTCGATTATTTTCTCTTCGGATCCCGCTGAAATCTTCAATTTCAATTAGATTTTTTTAATCTGTCGAATCCTGTTTCAACTGTCAATATTTTTACTACATACTTCTTTTAAATCATCAGTTGTGATTTATTCTGGTATTAAATTTATTGCAAGTATTCTTTATTTATTTTTCTAATATCTACTAATGCTATGTGATTGTTAGGTTTATTTTATTATTTCATCATTTGTTTGATTTTGGTGTTTAAATACATTTTTTGGCAGCCTTATTAAAAATTTAGAGCCTAAATCGATTGTTTTCACCATCAGCTCAATGGAATGATATCCTCGATTATAGATTGTAATTAATTTTTTTATGTCAAATCTTTCATTTAGATTCTTTAAATGTTCGATTATTAAATTTACTTCATTTATTGTTGTTTCAACTATTTTAGCTGTTAAAATATGTTTTGAATGTATGTCTAGAAAGCATGAGCCTCTTTCTCGAATTTTTTTCTTTAAACAAGTTTTTATCATCCAAAAAGAATCCTTTTCTGGTTAAAGTAACATTGAGAAGATCAACAATGCTCCAATTCACAAATACAATGATATATCCTTTATATTTGGAAAATTCCGAAAATTTACCATATAATTTGTCAATAAAACATTCATACATATCAATAAATACTTTTGAGTCAATGAACATTCGTTGTTTTCCAATTACCCGGTTTGAAATCGTTTAAAAATCTTTATCCATCATTAACGTTAAAAATCTAATAGTTTCAATTATAGCCAGTACAGCTTATTTGAGAAAGAATATATGCCCTATATTCTTTTTGAGTCATTTTTATATCTAATGAATCTATTCTCTTCTGTAATTTTATTTTTTTGATATAAAATACTCAAATAATCTAAATTCTTTAACAAATTTATCAAAGGAATACATGAATTCGACCCCATAATTATTAAAAATCGTGACAAAAAAAACTTCAAGCACATATAAATATTAATAACAACTAAAAATTTAAAATAAACTACAAATGATTATTAAAACAATGCATAAATAAATTAAAACTATTCAATAAACTATTAAAATAAATAACTAAAGAATCAAATAAAACAAGAGGAAAATAATGTATAAAATAAAAAAATCAAAAAAAAGCTTAAGTTTCTAGGAAAGTTGAAAATCAACAAAGTTTTTGAAAGAATCTGAAAAAATTTATTAAATAATATATAAAAAGTCTAATAAATTAGTTAATATGTTTTGTGAAAAATGTGGTAAAGAAATTCCAGATAATACACGATTTTGTAGTAATTGTGGAAACCAAATTAAAAAACCAAACAACAAAATAACTGAAGAGAAGAATATGTATCTTGCATTATTCCTTTCAATTTTTTTGATGGGTTTAGGAATATATTATGCAGGAAATAAGAAAAAAGGAATTATACTTTTTATTTTCATATTAATATCCAACCGTATGAGAAAATTTCAAATATTCATTATAATTGCAATAATACTCTGGATATATGCAATATATGAAACATACATAGATGTCAAAAGAGCAAATGGTGAGGAAAATCCAAATTTACTTGAAGATATAAACAATTTCACCACTTCTAAACATTTTGTTCATATAATCGCAATAGCATTATTATTTGCAGTATCTTATTTTTTAATAAGCAAATTGTAGAAACCCCTCCCCTTTAAAATATTTGTATTATTCTGTAAATGTTATAAAATATATCTTTTGTTTCCTTATTGGAATTTTGTATTTTTACTATGATTTCTTCCGTTAAATTTTCTTTTTATTACATATATTGCGCTTCCTACATTCATTATATGCCTATATGTCATTTTAAACAGTTATTGCAACAAGTGAATAATGGAAAAAGAACATTAGTGACTTACAACATCATTAAAAACTCAACCAATTGGATACCTATCAAATACATATAATCATATACTCTTTTCATAAAAAATCACGATTATAACTTTAATAAGCAATGCATAATTTTAATTAATATTTAGTTCAATAAATAAAACTAGAGGTTTTAAAATGAATCAATATGATATCATCATTATCGGAGCAGGACCTGGTGGGTTGACTGCAGGAATATATGCCGGCCGTCAAGGAACTAAAAATTTAATAATTGATAAAGACCTGGCAGGCGGACTTGGCCGTGAAGTTCCTGAAATGGAAAATTATCCTGGTTTTGATAAAATTTCAGGACTTGAATTAGTAGAGAAAATGAAAGAACAAGCAATTAAAAACTGTGATTTGCATGAAATGGAAAATGTGGAAGAAATCATAAGAACAGATGATGAATACAGATTCACTGTTAAAACAGATAAAGACGCTTATCAATCAAAAATTATTATTCTTGCAACTGGAAGTTCACATAGGCAATTAAATGTGAAAGGTGAGGAAGAATTTAGAGGAAAAGGAGTTAGTTACTGTGCAACTTGTGATGGATTTTTCTTTGCTGGTCGTGACATTGTAATGGTGGGTGGAGGAAACAGCGCTCTTCAAGAAGCGTTATACTTGAATAATCTTGGAGCTAATGTTACATTAATTCATAGAAGAGGTGAATTTAGAGCCCAAAAACACTTACAGGATATGATTAAAAAAGAAGGCATTAAAACAATTTTAAATGCAACCGTTGAAGAAATAAAAGGTGATATGCTTGTTGAATCTGTCTTATTAAAAGACAATGAAACTAACGAAATGAAAGAAGTTCCAACTAATGGTGTTTTCATTAGTGTCGGTTATATGCCTCACACAAAGCTTGCATATCAATTAGGAGTCACATTAGATGAATCTGGACATGTCATAATTGACAAATCTCAAAAAACTAATATTGACTATGTATATGCAATAGGTGATGTTTGCATTGGTTTAAAACAGTGGGTTGTAGCTTGCGGAGAAGGTGCAGTTGCTGCAACTTCCGCATTTGAAGACATTCAAAATTAGTTATAACGATCTTGCAAGTATACATAAATAAAGAATGCAATTATTAATACTACAATCACTGGCAATAACCAGAAAAATATTTTAAGTAAAACTACTGCTATTAAAATTGCAGCAATAACAAATATTAAATCTTTAAGTTCCATGTAACATTGGTTTATTTCATATAATATATAAACTTTTAAGGAACTTTTGACTCTTTCAAAAACTTAGGTGATTTAAATACCTGCAAGTTTTTTACAAAAAGCTTCTTCTTTTTTAATGAAATATTAATCGAAAAAAATTAGTTATCAGACAAGTTTTTGAAAGTGCCATTTTTCAATAAACTATAATAAATAAAAAAACTAAAAATAATATTATTATATTTTCATGGAGTATAATATGACAATTTTAGTAATTAATAACAAAGGCCAATATAACCATAGAATCGCTAGAAGTTTACAATATTTAAAGATTCCCTCAAAATTAGTTTCAAACAATTTATCTATTGAAGAAATTGAAGCTGAAAATCCTATTGGATTAATTTTAGGTGGTGGACCATCAATAGAAGATGCTGGTTTAAGTGAAGAATACATTAAATATTTTGACATACCTATTTTAGGAATATGCCTTGGTCATCAGTTAATTGCTAAAGTTTACGGAGGAGAAGTTACTACTTCAGATACTGAAAGTTATGCTCAAGTTAAAATTGATATTAAGAATGATGAAAACTTATTCGAAGGCCTAGCTCCTGAAATCGATGTTTGGTCATCCCATAAAGATGAAGTGAAAACAATTCCCGATGAATTCGAAATCTTGGCTAGTTCTAACTTATGCAATGTTGAATCATTTAAACATAAAGATAAAGATGTATATGGAATTCAATTCCACCCAGAAGTACATCACACTCCAAAAGGAGAAGCAATATTTAATAATTTTTATAAAATCTGTAAAAAATAGGTGTAACAATGATTGATAATGCTGATGATTTAAGAGATAAAGCAAATGAATTTAAAATCGGATTAAAAAAACAATCCATAAACGTTCAAATTGGAGACGAAGAATACAGTTTTAGAATTTCTGGAATTGGACAAAAATCTGTAAAATTAGAAAAATATGTTAAATTTGATGAAATATTTGAAGCTATTGAATCAGGAAATGACAATGGTCTTGAAACTATAATCAAACAGTTCATCGAGGATTACGAAGAAGAGGATGATGAATAAAATGTTAAGCCCAAAAGAGTTTATTGAAGATTCAATACAAAAAATTAAGGATCAAATTGGTGATGAAAAAGCAATTATTGCATTATCTGGAGGAGTAGATAGTTCAGTATGTTCTGTCCTCGTGCAAGAAGCTATTGGTGATAATTTAACCGCAGTATTTGTGGATCACGGTCTTTTAAGAGAAGGGGAAGTTGAACAAGTAACTAATACTTTTAAAGATAGATTGAATTTAAAATTTGTTGATGCTTCTGATGAATTTATGGATGCTCTTGATGGTATTGAAGATCCGGAATTAAAAAGAAAAATTATCGGAAAAATATTTGTAGATGTATTTGAAAGAGAAGCAATTAAATCTGGTGCTAAATTCCTAGTACAAGGAACTATTGCTCCTGACTGGATTGAAACTAAAGGTGAAATTAAATCCCATCACAACTTAGCCCTTCCAAGTGGAATGAAATTGAAAGTATGTGAACCAATCCGTGACTTATACAAAGATGAAGTAAGAGAAATCGGTGACGAACTCAACATACCTGCATCTACAGTTTACAGACAACCATTTCCGGGACCTGGTCTTGGCGTGCGTGTTGTCGGAGCACTTACAAAAGAAAATGTTGAAGTATGCAGAAAAGCAAACAAAATTGTTTGTGATGAAATCGAAGCTGCAGGTATCGATAAAGATGTATGGCAATACTTTGCCGTATTAACCAACACCAAAGTTACCGGTGTTAAAGGAGATCAAAGAGACTTTGGATACTTAGTTGTAGTTAGAGTAGTTAACTCTATTGATGCTATGACTGCATCTGTCGCTGAACTTCCTTGGGAAGTTATTCAAACTATATCAAAAAGAATTACCTCAGAAATTTCTGAAGTTACCCATGTCGCTTTATCTGTAAGCGATAAACCACCTGCAACCATTGAATTCTGTTAAATACTATTTTAACCAAATGATATTTTCCTTTTTATTTTTTTACCTAAGATAAAATGAAAACTACTAAAAATGCTTATCTTGCCAAATTAACGGAACAAATCCAAATGAAATCCGTTAAAGTTGGAAAAAATCTTGAAGGAACAACTCCACCATCAGTGTTTATTGGAAGATGGTCATATCCAAAAGTATATGCTGGACCAATGATGAGTTCACAAATGGGAGACACATCTATCATGGACACACCAGAAGATTGGATTGGTCAAAATAAAACACAAGATGAAATTATTAATTATAGAATGAATCTTGTACGTGGAAAGCAATTAATAAAAATTGATGATTTAGAAAATCCGTTTATTGAAAAACTTCAAGACATATCACTTGCATCCAAATCAATTGATAGTGAAGCGACCTTTGGAAGAAGACCAACTGGATCCGTGCTTACAGAAGACAGTATGCCTCATGGTCCAAGCGCAGTTATTGAAAAATTTGATATTGATGCAGTTAAATGGGATAGGCAACTTGAAAAAACATTTTATGATACAGATTTAAAATCAACTGATGCAATTGTTAATCTTCACAATAAAGATGTGCCATTTACCGCTATGCAGAAAGCATTTTCGGTTGGTGCTATTGGGACTAAAAACAAAAGAAAACTTGTTCCAACTCGCTGGTCCATTACAGCATGTGATTCGACACTTGCAGATGAATTTTTAAAAAAGGTAAGAAAATTCGAAAAATTAGATACATACAGAGTCTTTGAATTTGGTGCTCTAAACAATTATTATGTAATTATCTTAACACCTACAGAATGGCAATACGAATGGTATGAAGCATTTATTAGATTAATGAAAAATGAAGAGTTAATCTTTTCAGATTATGAAACAAATGGTGGTAAAAAAGAGTATTCAATTGTTGGTGGATGTTATTATACTGCAAAAATGGTAGTCTTAGACTATTTAATGCAAATCAAAAAACAATCAGGGCTTTTAATTTTAAGAGAAGCTTATGATGGTTATGTGCCTTTAGGTGTTTTCAATGTAAGAGAAAACATAAAAGAAGCAATGCAAAGACCATACATAGAATTTGAAACCCTAGAATCATGTCTTGAATACGCAGGAACTAAACTTCGAATACCTATCAATAGATATGTAAAACAGGGAACTTTAATGAATGAAATGCTCCATACAAAACAAACCACACTTGATATGTACTTTAAAAGTGGATAATTATGTTTAAATTTAAAACCCCCTCAGAGAAAACAAGACAAACAATGTCTAAAGTTGCATTAGGTAAAACCAATATAAACTTTGAAGAAAGATGCACAGAAAAAATAAAAAGGTTAACCGAAAAGGAAGAAGTTAAAATTACTTCAAGTGGAAATAACAGTATTTTTATTGCACTTTCAGCTATTAAAGGAGACATTATCATTCCTGATCAAGGAGGTTGGCATGGATTTAAACAGATTGCAAAATTCTTAAATAAGAATATCATTACATTAAAAACAGATTTAGGTTTAATTAACCCTAAATATATTGATGAACTGGATTTAAGAGAAGGTTCTGCATTAATTTATACTAGTTTTGCCGGATACTGTGCCGAGCAAGACACTAAATCAATTGCAAAGTATTGTAAAAATAATAATATTCTAACAATCGAAGATGCTTCAGCCGGAATTGGAGATAGTGAAAAAAAACTTGGAAAATATTCGGATATAATACTTGCATCAACAGGATCACCTAAAATAATCAATGTTGGTCAGGGCGGTTTTATTGCAAGCAATGAAAGTGAAATTTTCAAAGAAGATTTAATGCCCCAAAAATTAAGCAAAACATCAGAAATTGTATGTAGTGGTATAGATAGTGAACTTGATAATATTGCAGAAAAATTAAATCTTACAGTAAATGCTACAAACTATCTAAAAAAATATATTAATAATGCATTACATCCAAATAAAAGAGGTGTTAATGTAATTATACTGCATGATGATGCGAAAGCAATTGGTTGGAATTTGAAAAAAAAATTAACTACCGATAAAAGTGGATTTATTACAACTTGCCCCAATTATAATCGTGTGAAACAAAAAGCAATATCAATTGAAATTAAAAATCTTGATTACAATTGCCTTAAAAAAGAGCATTTAGATAAAATAATTGAAGAAATGGAAATTAATAATTTACAGTGAGTTTTGTAATTCTGTCAATAATAATATCTTCAAGAGACATGTTTTTTATCTCAATATCACTAATTTTATAGATTTTCATTAAAATCTCATCATCTGGAATAAAAACATTATCATCTAATGAGAATATTTCAGATAATTCAGAAGTATGATTTTTACTATTAACTAAAATTGCACATAAATTCATGTATCCTTCTTTTAAACCTAAAATTTCAAATGCTTTTGAAATCTGCCTTTGGGCAGAACATCTAAGAACAATTTCAACACTTAAATCTTTAGCTAAATTTTCACATCTATCAAAAGCAAGAATCGCTTGATTAACACCATGAATTATATGATTTCTTGAAGCAATGGAATCTGCATTTAAAAGTTGGATTATTTCACTATCTTCTTTAATACCATCAATTAAATTAAGTGTTTCACTAACTGAATCAATAGTACCCTTTAAACCTAAAATCTGAATATTTTCCATATACATGTAAACACCTAATCGCGTAATAATCTATTAACTCCAGAAATATACGCCTTCACACTAGCATTAATGATATCCGGTTCCGTACCACGAGCAGATACAACTTTATCCCCTTTTTGTAATTTAATGATTACATCAATGAATGCATCAGTACCGCCAGTAATAGCATCTACATGATACTCAATTAATTCAACATCACTGAATGCATCAACTGTTTTAACAGCATTAATGGCGGCATCAACAGGACCTAAACCGACTCCAGCATTAAGAATTTCTTCATCATCAAAAGTTATTTTAACCGATGCAGTTGGCATTATCTTATTTCCGGAAACAATAGTTAACTCATCAAGTTTAATCCTATCCTCATGATTTATCTCTAAAACATTATCCGCTATTACATGTAAATCAACATCAGTAACAGTTTTTCCTTTATCAGCTAACTCTTTAATATCATTACAAATTTGTTGAAGTTGAGTTTTATTAACTGATAAACCAATTTCTTTAAGTCTATTCTCCAAACCATGAGTCCCCATGTGTTTTCCTATAACAAACTTACGTTTACGGCCAACAAGTTCAGGAGTCATAGGTTCATATGTTGCAGAATTTTTAATAATGCCATCAGAATGTATACCTGATTCATGAGCAAATGCATTTTCACCAACAATTGCTTTATTAGGTTGAATATACACACCAGTTGATCTGGCAACTAATTTAGAAATATCATAAATTTCATGAATATTGACATTAGTTGAAAAATTTGTCAATAATCTGTCAATACTAACAACACATTCCTCAAAAGAAGTATTTCCCGCTCGCTCACCAATACCATTAATAGTTGAATGGAATTCTGTTGCACCACCTTTCAAGGCGGATAAAGTATTAGCAACAGCAAGACCAAAATCATTATGACAATGAGCAGCAATAGGAACATTAATATCCTCATTTAATTTATCAAATAATTCAAATGAAGAATCTGGTGTCAATATACCTACAGTATCACAAACACAAATTCTATCAGCACCATGATTTATAGCACTTAGATAAACAGATTTTAAAAAATCAGTATCACTTCTTGATGCATCTTCTGCTGATAATTCAACAATTAAACCATGATCCTTACAATAATCAACAGCATTATTGGACAATTGAATTAATTCATCACGTGTAATTTTTAATTTATCAGAAATATGCAAATCAGAAGTTGGAACAACTAAATTAACACCATCAACATCACATTCTAAACAATAATCAATATCAACTGATAAAGGTCTTGAGAAACTTAATATTTCTGCATTAAAACCTTGTTGTGCAATTCCTTTAATTGATTTTCTTTCTCCTTTTGAAGTAATAGCAGAACCTGCCTCAATATAATCAATACCAATCTCATCAAGCTTAGTTGCAATTCTTAATTTCTCTTGTTGAGTTAAAGAAACACCCGGAGTCTGTTCTCCATCACGTAATGTAGTATCAAATACTTTAATATTCAAAAAAATCACCAAAAATTATGCAATAGATGTATTAAGCTATATAAAAATCGTCAAAAAAAGTAAGTATAATAATTGTAATATAAAGAAGGCTTGCAGCGAAATGAAATTCCCATAGAAAACCATAGTACACAAACAAAACACAAAAGGACTTCACTACTGGGATCGAAACGAGACCAGGTATAACCCCCATGCCATGACCGCAATACCAAAAATATCTTTACATCACATATGAGTATAAATCAATAATAAATTTATAATTTAACACGTACAACTTTCACCCTTACTGTTAACACCTAACCAAATTATATCAAATCATAAAAATATTAATTCAAAAATATAATTTGTAACTAAAACTTTAAAATAATGCAAGCGAACAATTGGAAGCAGCGGACTCAACAACTCGGATAAAAAAAACCTCGAAGCTCACATCCCTACCCCATCAAACAAGTCTTCTACTCATGTTCTAAGCAATCTATTTTCAGGGAATACCTCAGGCTTAGATGCTTTCAGCCTTTATCACCTAGCGCGTAGCTGCCCGGCAATGCCCTATCAGACAAC